>NZ_DLOE01000025.1:8350-25463 GCF_002479615.1 Arsenicicoccus sp. UBA7492
GTGGGGCCCTCCCGGCATACGAGGGGTGTGTCTGGCAGGGTGGCCCCATGGGGGAGATGATCGACGAACCGACCGACCTGGCCGCCGCGCTGAGGGAGCCGGAGCACCGGCCGAGCCCGCGGGCCAAGGTGCTGTGGCTGATCCACTCGGTGCTGGGATCGGTGCCTTTCCTGGTGGCGGTGGGCGCGTGGTGGTGGTTCGACGAGGAGCGCCGCACCTGGTCGACGTGGGCACTGGTCGCCCTGGCCGTGATCACCGTCGTCGACATGGTCGTGGTCCCACGCTGGCGTTATGCCGTGCACCGTTGGGAGTGCAGCCCGACCGCGGTGTTCACTCGCACGGGGTGGTGGACGCAGGAACGCCGCGTCGCCCCCATCTCGCGGGTGCAGACCGTCGACCTCGAGCGCGGACCGATCGCGCGGATGCTCGGGCTGGCCACCGTGACGGTGACCACGGCATCCTCCGCGGGGGCGGTCGAGCTGGAGGGGCTGGACCTGGCGACGGCGGAGCGCGTGGTGGCCGACCTGACCCGCATCACCGACCAGACGCCGGGGGACGCGACGTGAGCGACCCGACCGAGCGGACCGAGCCTGTCGAGCGCACGCCGACCGAGCGGACCGAGCCTGTCGAGCGCACGCCGACCGAGCGGACCGAGCCTGTCGAGCGCACGCCGACCGAGCGCGTCGAGACCGAGCGCGTCGAGACCGAGCGCGCCGAGACCGATCTGCAGGGCGGGCCGCCCGAGATCCCGTGGCGTCGGCTGAGCGCGCGGATGCTGCTGATCCACCCGCTGCGCAGCCTCAAGGAGCTGCTCCCCGCCGTGCTGCCGGCCTTGATCGTCGGCAACACGCGGTCCGACGGCGGCAACCATTGGTGGAACCTTGGCATCGGCGCCCTCGTGCTCCTCATCGCCGTCATCACCTGGGCGACCACGCGCTACCGCATCGCCGACGGACGCGTGCAGCAGCGCAAGGGGTTGCTCAAGCGCGAGACCCTGACGGTGCCCATCGACCGGGTGCGGTCGGTGGATCTGCAGGCGTCGCCGCTGCACCGGATCCTCGGCCTGTCGACCGCGCGGATCGGGACCGGGGTGGCCGGGGGCAAGCCCCTGGTCCTCGACGGTCTGACGTCCGCCGAGGCCGCGACGCTGCGCGCCGAGCTGCTGGTGCACCGCGGGTCGATCCAGGAGACGGAGGCGGCTGCCGCCGGGGCGGCCCTCGAGGGAGGCAGTGCCGCGGGGCCATCAGCAGGGTCGACGGCGGACGGGACGACGACTCACGTCACCGATGGCGAGCCAGGCGGCGTGCCGTCAGCGCCCGGCGCGCTGTCCGGCACCCAGGGCGTGCCCGTCGCGCCCGAGCCCGAGGTGCTGTCGCGCTTCGACGCCCGGTGGGTGCGCTATGCGCCGCTGTCGACCAGCGGGCTGCTGATCGCCCTGGCCATCATCGGCTTCGCCGGGCAGCTGAGCGGGCAGGTGCTGAGCGACGAGATCGTGGCGCAGGTGACGAGCGCGTCGGTGCGCTACGGCGTGGTGGCGCTGGTGGCGGCTGCGGCCGCCGTGGCGGTGGTGTTCGTGCTGGTCTGCGCGGTGGTGGCGTACGTCCTGGCCTACTGGGGGCACACGGTGACGCGCGAGGGCGATCGGCTGCACATCACGCGGGGCCTGCTCACCGTGCGGTCGACGACGCTCGATCTCGGGCGGCTGCGAGGCGTCGCCATGGGGGAGAGCCTGCTGATCCGGGCGGCCCGGGGCGCCAGCCTCAAGGCCGTGACCACCGGCATCGGCGGGGAGGGGGCTGACCAGGGCGTCGGCTCGAGCTCGGGCTCCGGCCTGCTGCCCCCGGCGCCCCGCCGCGACGTGCACGAGCTCGCGACCCGGCTGCTGGGCGAGGACCGGCTCGGCGTCCCGCTGCGCAGCCACGGTCCGGCCGCTCGGCGCCGCCGCTGGAGCCGGGCCCTGCAGGCGGGCGTCGCGCTGATCCTGCCGTCGCTCGTGCTGGTGCTGTGGCTGGGGTGGTCGTGGTGGTGGGTGGCCCCGTTCGCCATACCTCTGCTCCTGGCTCCCGGGCTCGCCGAGGACCGCTGGCACAACCTGGGGCACGCCGTCCTCGGCCGGCCGGGCGAGCCGCGGCAGCTGGTCACGCGCATGGGCAGCCTGCACCGGCGCACGGTCGCGCTCGACGCCGACGGCATCATCGGGTGGACGGTGCGCGAGACCTTCTGGCAGCGGCGGGTGGGGGTCGCGACGCTGGTGGCGGCGACGGCGGCGGGGTCGCAGCACTACGACGTGGTGGACGTGCCGACGGACCGGGCGTGGGAGATCGTGACGGACGAGCTGCCGCTCGGCCTGGACCAGACCCGCCGGGGGTAGAGGCATCAGCCTGGCGAACGAAGGCCGGTCGATGCCTCTACCGGGGGTAGGTCAGATCCAGGAGGGGAACCACATGCGGATCTGCCAGTCGGCGTACGGGATCACCTGGGCGGTGTAGACCGGCCAGAAGAACACGAAGCACGCCACGCACAGCGCCACGAAGGTCCCCGCGACGGTGAGGCCGGTGCGCCGCCGCGCGTCCGAGGCGTCCGGCCGCCCGATCACGAGGCCCAGCAGATGGGTCACGGCCAGCACCAGATAGGGCACGAACACCACGGCGTAGAAGGTGAAGATCGTGCGGTCCTGGTACATGAACCACGGGAGGTAGCCCGCCGCCACCGACACGACGATCGCGCCGGCCCGCCAGTCGCGCCGCAGCAGCCACATCACGAGCAGCACGACCAGGGCCGCGACGGCCGTCCACCACAGCAGGGGCGTGCCGACCGACGTGATCGCCTTGGCGCAGGAGTCGACGGTGCAGCCCTGCTCGCCGCGCTTGGGGTTCTGCCAGTAGAAGGACGTCGGTCGGCCCTGCAGGAGCCACGACCAGGGGTTGGACATGTAGGGGTGGGAGGCGGTGATGGAGCGCGCCGACGTGAACATGTCCTGGTGGTAGTGCAGCAGCGAGCGCAGCGCCCCGGGCACCCAGCTCCACAGCGGGTCGGCGGGGTGCGTGTCGGCCCAGTGCCGGCCGTAGCCGTTGTCGCTGCGGAGCCAGCCGGTCCAGCCCGCGAGGTAGGTGCTGACGATGATCGTCGTCATGGAGAAGAACGCGGTCACCCCGTCGACGAGGATCCCGTTGCGGGCCCAGTTGACCTCGCCGATCGCCCGCCGCGCCGACAGGTCCCAGGCGACGGTGAGCAGGCCGAACGCCGCGAAGTAGAACCCGCCGGACCACTTGGTCCCGATGGCCAGCCCGAGGCAGAGGGCGGCCACGAGCCGCCACGGCCGTATGCCGAGGCCGATGCGTCCGTAGGTGACGTCACGCCCCTGGGCGACCAGGGCGGCCGCCCGGTCGGCGAGCCGGCGGCGGGAGTGCTCGCGATCCGCCACCAGCGCGCAGAACGCCGCCAGCACCCAGAAGGACAGGATCATGTCGAGCAGCGAGGTCCGCGAGTGCACGAAGTGGTGGCCCTCGGTGGCCAGCAGGATCGCCGCGACCACCCCGAGCAGGGTGGAGCGGAACATCCGGCGGGCGACCAGCCCGATCATGAGGATCGACAGGGTGCCCATCAGCGCGACGGTGAAGCGCCACCCGAAGGAGCTGGTGGGGCCGAAGATCATCTCGCCGAGGGCGATGCACCACTTGCCGAGGGGCGGGTGCACGACGAAGTTGCCGGCGGTGCCGAAGACGTCGGTGGTGCCGTTGGTGAACGGCACGTCGTGGCTGGTGATCGAGGACTTGGGCGTCAGCTCCACGCCGCCCTTGAGCAGGCCGACCCCGTCCTTGACGTAGTACGTCTCGTCGAAGATCAGCTCGTGCGGACGGCCGACGTCCCAGAAGCGCAGCACGCCTCCGACCACGGTGACGAGGCCGATGAGCAGCCAGGCGCGGAGGGTGTCGGTGAGCGGCCGGCCGAGGAGTCGCTCCCGCAGCCGCAGGGCGAGGTCGGTCGGTGGCGTCACGCGCCTCATCGTAGGTGCACGGGGGTGCGATGATCGATGCGTGACACCCGCAGCCGACCCCACGCGCGACCTCCGTCGTTTCGCCTGGCTCTCGATCGCGGCGGCCATCGCGACCATCACCCTCAAGGCCGGAGCCTGGTTGCTCACCGGCTCCGTGGGTCTGCTGTCGGACGCCGCCGAGTCCATCGTCAACCTCGTCGCCGCCGTGGTCGCGCTCGTCGCCCTCACGGTGGCGGGGCGGCCGGCCGACGACGACCACCACTTCGGGCACGCCAAGGCGGAGTACTTCTCGGCGGCCGTCGAGGGCCTGATGATCTTCGTCGCCGCCGCGGTGATCCTCGTGACCGCGGTCGAGCGCTTCCTGCACCCGCAGCCGATCGACAACGTCGGGGTCGGCCTGGCCGTCTCGGTCGTGGCCTCGGTGATCAACGGGCTCGTGGCGATGGTGCTGGTGCGGGCCGGTCGCAAGCACGACTCGATCACCCTGCGCGCCGACGGCCAGCACCTGCTGACCGACGTGTGGACCTCCGTCGGGGTGGTGGCGGGTGTCCTGCTCGTCGCCCTGACGGGGTGGCAGCGCCTGGACCCGATCGTCGCCTTCCTCGTCGGCATCAACATCGTCCTGACCGGGGTGCGCCTGCTGCGCGAGTCCGTCGGCGGCCTGATGGACACGGCGCTGCCGGAGGAGCGGCACCGCGAGATCGCCTCGGCCCTGCTGCCGTTCGCGTCCGAGGAGGTCGACTTCCACGGACTCCGCACCCGCAAGTCCGGTCACCACGAGTTCGCCGAGCTGCACCTGCTCGTGCCCGGCCACTGGACCGTGCGGCGCGGCCACGACCTCACCGAGGACGTCGAGCAGCGCCTGCGCGCGACGATGCCCGAGCTGCGGGTCGTCATCCACCTCGAGCCCCTCGAGGACCCGCGGTCCTACGACGGCATGCCGGTGGAGCTGCCCGAGCTGCTCGAGGAGCCCGGGCGGCGGACCGACCTGGGGCGGGAGCGGTTCGTATGACGCCCGCAGCCGCCTCCCCTCGCAGCGGTTCCGCCGGGGACGGGGTGCTCGTCCTCGCCGCCACCCCGATCGGCGACCCGCGCGACGCCGCCCCGCGCCTGGCCGCCGAGCTGACCGACGCCGACGTCGTGGCCGCGGAGGACACCCGCCGCCTGCACCGCCTGTGCACGGCCCTCGGCGTCCAGCCGCGCGGTTCCGTCCTCAGCTATCACGAGCACAACGAGGCGTCCCGCACGCCCGACCTGCTGGCCCGGCTCGAGGCGGGGGAGCGGGTGCTCGTGGTGACCGACGCGGGCATGCCGTCGGTGTCCGACCCCGGCTACCGGCTGGTGGCGGCCGCGGTCGAGGCGGACGTCCGCGTGACCTGCGTGCCGGGACCGAGCGCGGTGCTGATGGCCCTGGCCGTGTCCGGGCTGCCCGTCGACCGGTTCTGCTTCGAGGGCTTCCTCGCCCGCAAGGCCGGGGAGCGCGCCCGTCACCTGGCCGAGCTCGTCGGCGAGCGCCGCACGATGATCTTCTTCGAGGCCCCGCACCGGCTCGACGCCAGCCTCGCGGCCATGGCCGAGGCCTTCGGCGGCGACCGGCGCGCGGCGGTGTGCCGCGAGCTGACCAAGACCTACGAGGAGGTCGTCCGCGGCCCCCTCGACGAGCTGGTCGAGTGGGCGCGCGGCGAGGTGCGCGGCGAGATCACCGTGGTCGTCGAGGGCGCGCCGGCCGTGGCCGTGCGGGCCGAGGACGCGGTGGCGCTGGTGCTCGAGCGCGTGGCCGCCGGCGAGCGCCTCAAGGACGCGTGCACCGCGGTCGCCGCGCAGACCGGCGCGGCCAAGAAGGCGCTCTACGACGAGGCGCTGCGCGCCCGGCATACGGACCGGTAGTCCCACGGGGCGAGACCTGCCGTCCGGGGCCTCGGTGAGGTGGGTCACGAAGGGCACCCTAAGCAGGGGAGACGTCAACGCAGCGTGCACCGCGATCGTTCCCGATCCGTGCTCTATCAGGGCGCGCCCCGGTCGGGCCCGTGCTGCGGCGAAGGGGTAAGTTTCACCCGTGGCTACTTCGACACTTCCCGCGAGGCAGGACACGTCGCGGCGCAGCAGCATCACCATGAAGGTCATCATGGCGATCTCGGGTCTGTTCCTCGTGTTCTTCGTCCTCTTTCACATGTACGGCAACCTCAAGCTGTTCGCGGGCCAGGCGGCCTTCGACGAGTACGCGCACCACCTGCGCACGATGTTCATGCCGATCCTCCCGCACTCGGGCTTCCTGTGGATCCTCCGGCTCACCCTGCTCGTCGCCGTCGTGGCGCACGTCTGGGCCGCGATCCAGCTGACCGGCCGGGCCCACGCGGCGCGCAAGGACCGGTATGCCGTCAAGCGCACCGTCCGCGCGACGCTGGCGTCCCGCACGATGCGCTGGGGCGGCGTGGCCCTCGTCGTCTTCATCGTCTGGCACCTGCTGCACTTCACGATCGCCAAGATCAACGTCAACAGCGGCTACTCCGAGGCCGACCTCATGGTCGGTGGCCACGAGAGCCCGTTCCTGCTGACGTTCGCCGCGTTCAGCACCTGGTGGATGACGCTGCTCTACCTCCTCGCCATGGTCGCGCTGGGGATGCACCTGCGTCACGGGATCTACAGCTCGATCCAGACGCTGGGCGGCACCAACACCAAGAAGGCCAACCGCACCGCCAACCTCGTCGCGATCGCCCTCGCGCTGGTGATCGCCGTCGGGTTCGCCGTGCCGCCGCTGGCCATCGTCCTCGGCATCATCGGGAAGTAGGACCTGAAGACCCATGACTGACAACCTGATCCACGGCATCTACCGCGAGGGCGAGCCGATCCAGGACACGGCGGCGCCCAAGGGCCCGATCGAGTCGCGCTGGACCCGCCACAAGTTCGAGACCAAGCTCGTCAACCCGGCCAACCGCCGCAAGCTCGACGTGATCATCGTCGGCACCGGCCTGGCCGGCGGCGCCGCCGCCGCCACGCTCGGCGAGGCCGGCTACAACGTCAAGGCGTTCTGCTACCAGGACAGCCCGCGCCGGGCCCACTCGATCGCCGCGCAGGGTGGCATCAACGCCGCCAAGAACTACAAGGAGGACGGCGACTCCGTGTACCGCCTCTTCTACGACACGGTCAAGGGTGGTGACTACCGCTCCCGCGAGTCCAACGTCTACCGCCTGGCCGAGGTGTCGGCGGCCATCATCGACCAGTGCGTGGCCCAGGGCGTGCCCTTCGCCCGCGAGTACGGCGGCCTGCTGGACAACCGCTCCTTCGGTGGCGTGCAGGTGTCCCGCACCTTCTACGCCCGCGGCCAGACCGGCCAGCAGCTGCTGATCGGCGCCTACCAGGCGCTCGAGCGTCAGGTCGCCGCCGGCGCGGTCAAGCAGTTCACCCGCCACGAGATGGTCGAGCTGATCGTCGTCGACGGCCGCGCCCGCGGGATCATCGCCCGCGACATGGTCACCGGCGAGCTCGAGACCCACCTGGCCGACGCGGTGGTCCTG
Organism: Arsenicicoccus sp. UBA7492; assembly: GCF_002479615.1. Lineage (NCBI taxonomy): Bacteria > Bacillati > Actinomycetota > Actinomycetes > Micrococcales > Intrasporangiaceae > Arsenicicoccus > Arsenicicoccus sp. UBA7492. The sequence continues at coordinate 15,863 of NZ_DLOE01000025.1, forward strand.
GCCTCCGGCGGCTACGGCAACGTCTTCTTCCTGTCGACCAACGCCATGGGCTGCAACGTCACGGCGACCTGGCGCGCGCACCGCAAGGGCGCGCTGTTCGCCAACCCCTGCTACACGCAGATCCACCCGACCTGCATCCCGCAGCACGGCGACAAGCAGTCCAAGCTGACGCTGATGTCGGAGTCCCTGCGCAACGACGGCCGCATCTGGGTGCCCAAGCGCGCCGAGGACTGCGACAAGGACCCGCGCCAGATCCCCGAGGAGGACCGCGACTACTACCTGGAGCGGATCTACCCCTCCTTCGGCAACCTGGTGCCTCGCGACATCGCCTCCCGCCAGGCCAAGAACATGTGCGACGAGGGTCGTGGCGTGGGCCCGGCCATCGCCGAGGTCGGTCCGGACGGCGAGGAGCGCCAGGTGCGCCGCGGCGTCTACCTCGACTTCGCCGAGGCGATCTCGCGCATGGGCCAGGACGCGGTGTCCTCCAAGTACGGCAACCTGTTCGACATGTACGCGCGGATCACGGGGGACAACCCCTACGAGACGCCGATGCGCATCTACCCGGCCGTGCACTACACGATGGGTGGCCTGTGGGTCGACTACGACCTGCAGTCCAACATCCCGGGCCTGTTCGTGGCCGGCGAGGCCAACTTCTCCGACCACGGCGCCAACCGCCTGGGCGCCTCGGCGCTCATGCAGGGCCTGTCGGACGGCTACTTCGTCCTGCCCAACACGATCCGCGACTACCTCGCGGCCGGCCCGTTCCCCAAGGTCGACGCCGACGACAGCGCCGTGGCCGAGGCCGAGCGCTCCGTCAGGGACCGCATCGAGCACTTCCTCACGATCAACGGCACGCGGTCGGTGGACTCCTTCCACCGCGCGCTGGGCTCGATCATGTGGGAGTACTGCGGCATGTCCCGCACCGAGGAGGGCCTCAAGAAGGCCATCGGCATGATCCGCGACCTGCGCGCCGAGTTCTGGCGCGACGTGCGGGTCCTCGGCGAGGGCGACCGGCTCAACCAGGAGCTCGAGAAGGCCGGCCGCGTGGCCGACTTCCTGGAGCTCGGTGAGCTCATGTGCATCGACGCCCTGCACCGGCGCGAGTCCTGCGGCGGTCACTTCCGCGAGGAGTCGCAGACCGAGGAGGGCGAGGCCCTGCGCCACGACGACGAGTTCGCCTACGTCGGCGCGTGGGAGTGGGGCGGCCAGGACGGCGCCCCGACCCTGCACAAGGAAGACCTCGTGTACGAGTTCATCGAGCTGAAGCAGCGGAGCTACAAGTGAGAATCACCCTGAAGATCTGGCGCCAGGCGGGCCCCGCCGCCAAGGGCGCGCTGGCGACCTATCAGCTCGACGACATCTCCGAGGACATGTCCTTCCTCGAGGTGCTCGACGTGCTCAACGAGACCCTGATCGCCTCCGGCGAGGAGCCGGTTGCCTTCGACAGCGACTGTCGCGAGGGCATCTGCGGGCAGTGCGGCGTGGTCATCAACGGCCAGCCCCACGGCCCGGAGGTCACCACCTCCTGCCAGCTGCACATGCGGTCCTTCTCCGACGGCGCCGAGCTGACGGTCGAGCCGTGGCGCGCCACGGCCTTCCCCGTGATCCGCGACCTCGTCGTGGACCGCTCGGCGTTCGACCGGATCATCCAGGCGGGCGGCTTCATCGGCGCCAACACCGGGTCGGCCCCCGAGGCCCACTCGGTGCCGGTCCAGAAGCGCAAGGCCGACCGGGCGTTCGAGGCGGCGGCGTGCATCGGGTGCGGCGCCTGCGTCGCGGCCTGCCCCAACGCCTCCGGCATGCTCTTCATGGGCGCCAAGGTCACGCACCTCGGCGAGCTGCCGCAGGGCCAGCCCGAGCGCTGGTCCCGCGTCGCCGCGATGGTCAAGCAGCACGACGCCGAGGGCTTCGGCGGCTGCACCAACATCGGCGAGTGCTCCGCGGCCTGTCCCAAGGAGATCCCGCAGGACGTCATCTCGACGCTCAACGCGGACTTCCGCAAGAGCAAGGGCGGCAAGCGCTGACCACGCGCGCCTCGCCCGCACCACCGCGTGCGTCGTCCCCCCGGTAGCCACCGGGACGGCACACGCCCGACGGCCCGTCCTCCCCCTGCCGGGGGAGCGGCGGGCCGTCGGCGTTCCGGCGCCGGTGGCGCCCGCGAGCGCCGGTGGCAGCCGCCAGCGCCCGTGGCATGCTGCAGCTCACCACGGACACCGGCCGGACCCACCGGGGAGGTGCGGCGCCACGGACGACGGTCGACACCGCTGGCGCAGGCCGTCCTGGCCGGTGCACAACCCGACCCGCAGGGCAGCACGTGCGGCGCGCCCTCGCCCCTCGCCCCTCGCCCGCTCGTGCCGGCTGCCGCTCGGCGGACTACGGTTGCGCCCATGGACCAGACCTACCCGAGGCAGTCACATCGACCGGCCTTCGCACCCCAGGCTGACGTGACTACCTCGGGCAGGTCCGTCGTCGCGGTGCTCAACGGCCCCAACCTCAACCTCCTCGGCACCCGCAACCCCGAGGTCTACGGCCGCGACACCCTCGCCGACGTCGAGCGGCGGTGCGAGGAGCGGGCAGCGTCATACGGCCTGGTCGCCGACTGCCGCCAGTCCAACCACGAGGGCGTCCTCATCGACTGGGTCCACGAGCTCCGCACGAGCTGCATCGGGCTGATCATCAACGCGGGCGGCTACACCCACACGAGCGTGGCCCTGCGCGACGCCCTCGAGACGGTCGAGGCGCCGGTCATCGAGGTGCACATCAGCGACATCCACGCGCGCGAGGAGTTCCGCCACCACTCCTACGTCGAGCAGGTCGCCGCCGCGCAGATCGCCGGCCACGGGATCGCGGGCTACGAGGAGGCGATCGACCTGGTCGCCCGGCTGGCCGGGGATCAGACCGACCAGCCCGTATGACGTCCCGCCCCGGCCCCACGCATGGGTCCTGACCAGCGGGCGACGGTGAGAGCGGCACCGGCGCGACCACTAGACTCGTGCCTCATGAGCAAGGTCCTGTCAGCAGTTGCCTGGCCGTACGCCAACGGCCCCCGTCACATCGGTCACGTCGCGGGCTTCGGTGTCCCCTCCGACGTCTTCAGCCGCTACATGCGGATGGCGGGCCACGACGTGCTGATGGTGTCCGGCACCGACGAGCACGGCACCCCGATCCTGGTGGCCGCCGACAACGCCGGGGTCACGGCGCAGGAGCTGGCCGACAAGAACAACGCGGTCATCGTGCAGGACCTCGTCGACCTGGGCCTGTCCTACGACCTGTTCACCCGCACCACGACGCGCAACCACTACTCCGTCGTGCAGGAGCTGTTCCGCGTCTGCCACGCCAACGGCTACATGGTCGAGGAGACCACCAAGGGCGCGATCTCCCCGAGCACGGGCCGCACCCTGCCCGACCGCTACGTCGAGGGCACCTGCCCGATCTGCGGCTTCCCCGACGCGCGGGGCGACCAGTGCGACAACTGCGGCAACCAGCTCGACCCGACCGAGCTGATCGACCCGCGGTCCAAGATCAACGGCGAGACGCCGCAGTTCGTGGAGACGCAGCACTTCTTCCTCGACCTGCCGTCGCTGGCCGAGGCGCTCAAGGTCTGGCTCGACGACCGCGAGGCGACCGGCACCTGGCGCCCCAACGTCATCAAGTTCTCCCAGAACCTCCTCAAGGACGTCCGTCCCCGCGCGATGACGCGCGACATCGACTGGGGCATCCCGGTGCCGCTGGACGGCTGGCGCGACCAGCGCACCAAGCGGCTCTACGTCTGGTTCGACGCGGTCATCGGCTACCTGTCGGCGAGCATCGAGTGGGCGCGGCGCGTGGGCGACGAGGAGCGCTGGCGCGAGTGGTGGAGCGAGGAGTCCGACGCCCGCTCCTACTACTTCCAGGGCAAGGACAACATCACCTTCCACTCCCAGATCTGGCCGGCCGAGCTGCTGGCCTACGCCGGTCGGGGCGCCAAGGGCGGCGAGCCCGGCGTGTTCGGCACCCCCACCCTCCCCACCGAGGTCGTCGCCAGCGAGTTCATGACGATGGAGGGCAAGCAGTTCTCGTCCTCGCGCGGCGTCGTGATCTACGTCGGGGACATGCTCAGCCGCTACCAGCCGGACGCGCTGCGCTACTTCATCTGCGCCGCCGGCCCGGAGAACCAGGACAGCGACTTCACCTGGGCGGAGTTCGTGCAGCGCACCAACTCCGAGCTCGTCGCCGGCTGGGGCAACCTGGTCAACCGCACGGCCAGCATGATCGCCAAGAGCTTCGGCGAGATCCCGGCGCCGGGGCCGCTGGAGCCGGTCGACCAGGACATCCTCGACGAGGTCGCGCGCGGGTTCGACACGGTCGGGGACCTCATCGCCCACCACCGCCAGAAGGCCGGCATCGCCGAGGCCATGCGGATCGTCGGCGAGGTCAACACCTATGTCTCGCGGACCGAGCCGTTCAAGCTCAAGGGCGAGGACCAGCGCGAGCGCCTCGGGACCGTCCTGCACACGCTGGCCCAGTGCGTCCACGACTGCAACACGATCCTCGCGCCGTTCCTGCCGCACGCGTCCAACCGCGTGTGGGCGACCTTCGGCGGCGAGGGCGAGTTCATGCCCATGCCGCGGATCGAGCACGTCGAGGACCTCGGGCCGGTCACCACGGCGGCGGTCGACCCCTCGATCGCCTCCGACGAGCTCCGCGTCTACCCGATCATCACGGGCGAGTACTCCTCGACCCCGCGCTGGGAGCGGCGTCCTGTCACGGTCGGCGCCCCGGTGGCCAAGCCCACCCCGGTCTTCGTCAAGCTCGACCCCTGCGTGGTCGAGGAGGAGATGGCCCGTATGACGGGCGCCTCCGGCGCCGACACGACCGCCGCCGACGCGACCGGTGACGTCGCGGCCGCCCCGGCGCAGGGCGGGGCCCAGGCATGACGGACGGCAGCGGTCACGGCGCCGGGCAGGACCGCGGCGCCCCGCCGCCCCTGCCCGACCCGCTGCCGCTGCCCGTCGTCGACAACCACACGCACGTCGACATCGCCCGCGACGGCGGCGACCGCCCCGACCTCACCGAGGTGATCCGCCAGGCGCGCAGCGTCGGCGTCGACCGCCTCGTGCAGATCGGGTGCGACCTCGCGGCGGCGCGCTGGACGGTCGAGACCGCGGTGACCCACCCCGCGGTCATCGGTGGCGTCGCGCTGCACCCCAACGAGGTCCCGCCCCTCGCGGCGCGGGGCGACCTGGCTTCGGCATACGCCGAGATCGAGCGACTGGCTCAGCACCCGCGGGTGCGGGTGGTGGGCGAGACGGGTCTCGACTACTTCCGCACGGGCCCGGAGGGGCAGGGCGTGCAGCACGAGTCCTTCCGCTGGCACATCGATCTCGCCAAGCGGCTCGGCAAGGCGCTGCAGATCCACGACCGCGACAGCCACGAGGACGTGCTGCGGATCCTCGCCGAGGAGGGCGCACCGCCGGTGACGGTGATGCACTGCTTCTCCGGCGACATCACGATGGCGCGCGAGTGCGTCGAGCGCGGCTACTACCTGTCGTTCGCGGGCACCGTGACCTTCAAGTCCGCCAAGTCGCTGCGCGACGCCCTGTCGATCGTGCCGCTGTCGCAGGTGCTGGTCGAGACCGACGCGCCCTACCTCACGCCGCACCCGCACCGCGGCGCGACCAACGCGCCCTACCTCGTCCCGGTCACGCTCCGCTCGATGGCGACCACGCTCAACGTCGACGTGCCGACCCTGTGCCGCGCCGTGTCGGACAACGCCGAGCGCATCTACGGAGGCTGGTCGTGACCGACGCCCCCGCCTCCGGCCTGCTCGGGCCGGTCCAGATCCGCGAGCTCGCCACCCGGCTCGGGGTGCGCCCCACCAAGCAGTGGGGCCAGAACTTCGTGCTCGACGCCAACACCGTCCGGCGCATCGTGCGGCTCGCCGGGGTGGGGCCGGACGACGTCGTCGTCGAGGTCGGGCCGGGCCTCGGGTCGCTGACCCTCGCGCTGCTGCCCGAGGTGCGCCAGGTCGTCGCGATCGAGGTCGACCCGGCGCTCGCCGCGGCCCTGCCGGACACCGTCGCCGCCACCAACCCCGCTGTCGCGCACAAGCTCTCGCTGGTGCAGGCCGACGCCCTCACGGTCCGGTCGCTGCCCGACCCGCAACCGACGGCGCTCGTGGCCAACCTGCCCTACAACGTGTCGGTGCCCGTGGTCCTGAGCTTCCTCGAGGCCTTCCCGACGCTCGAGCGCGTGCTCGTCATGGTGCAGCTCGAGGTCGCCGAGCGTCTCGCGGCCGGGCCGGGGTCCAAGACCTTCGGCGTCCCCTCGCTCAAGGCGTCCTGGTACGCCGACGTCCGCCTCGTCGGCACCGTCGGCCGCACGGTCTTCTGGCCCGCCCCCAATGTCGACAGCGGCCTGGTCGAGCTGGTCCGCCGCCCGACGCCGGTCATCGAGGGCGACCAGCCCGAGCGCAGGGACGTGTTCCGCGTGATCGACGCGGCCTTCCTGCAGCGCCGCAAGACGCTGCGCGCGGCCCTCGGCGGGTGGGCCGGCTCCACGGCACGCTCCGAGGCGATCCTGCGCGCCGCCGGCGTCGACCCCCAGGCCCGCGGCGAGGCGCTCGACATCGAGGCATTCACCCGCGTCGCGGCGGCCGCCCGCACGGTCCCCGCGTGATCCGCCGTCACCTGCGCGTCCGGCCCGGGTGTGGGTAGGGTGCGAGACATGCCGTCCCTGCCCGAAGCCGTCACCGTGCGCGCCGCAGCCAAGGTCAACCTCGAGCTGCTGGTCGGTCCGCGCGACGCCTCGGGCTACCACGCCCTCGCGACGGTCTTTCAGGCCGTGAACCTGTATGACGACGTCACCGTCCGCCGCGCCCGGCGCTGCTCGCTGACCGTGGCCGGGCGCGACGCCGAGCACGTGCCCACCGACGAGTCCAACCTCGCCTGGCGCGCCGTCATCGCGGTCGGCGAGGGGCACCCCGTGGCGGGGCCCGTCGCCATCTCGATCGCCAAGGACATCCCGGTGGCCGGGGGTATGGCGGGCGGGTCGGCCGACGGCGCCGCGGCCCTCGTCGCCGCCGACGCGCTGTGGGGCGTGGGCCTCAGCCGCACCGAGCTGCACCGGCTGGCCGCCGGTCTCGGGGCGGACGTGCCGTTCTCGGTCCTCGGGGGCACGGCCATCGGCACGGGGCGCGGCGACGAGCTGGCGCCGGCCATGGCGCGCGGCAGCTATCACTGGGTCTTCGCGTTCAGCGACGAGGGACTCTCCACGCCGCGGGTGTTCGCCGAGCTCGATCGGCTGCGCGCCGAGCGGGGCGAGGACGCGTCAGCGCCGGCTCAGCAGCAGCCCGAGCCGGAGGTCTCCACCGCGATGATGACCGCGCTGCTCTCCGGCGACGCCGAGGCCGTTGGCCAGGCCATGCACAACGACCTGCAGGAGGCCGCGCTGTCCCTGCAGCCCCGCCTCGTCGACACCCTCGCCATCGGCCAGGAGTGCGGCGCCCTCGGCGGCATCGTCAGCGGCAGCGGCCCGACCTGCGCCTTCCTCGCGGCCTCGCACGAGCACGCGCTCGACCTGGCCGTCGCGCTGACCGCGTCGGGCGTGGCCTCCGACGTGCGCCGCGCCCAGGGCCCGGTCCCCGGTGCCCGACTCATCCACCCCGGCAAGGAGCAGTGACCAGCAGGTGGCCAACCTCGTCTCCGTCGAGCACGCGACCCTCGCGCTCGGCACGACGCTCGTCCTCGACGACGTGTCCCTCGGCGTCAGCTCCGGCACGCGCATCGGCATCGTCGGCCGCAACGGCGGCGGCAAGTCCACCCTGCTCAAGGTGCTCGCCGGACGTCTGCCCGTCGACGACGGTCGGGTGGCCCACACCGGTGGCCTGACCGTCGGGATGCTGAGCCAGGACGACACCCTGGACCCGACGCACACCGTGCGCGAGGCCGTGCTCGGGGGCCTGGCCGAGCACGAGTGGGCGGGCGACGCGCGCGTCCGGGACGTCCTCGACGGGCTGCTCGGCGGCGTCGCGGCGACCAACGTCGGTGGCCTGGACGCGATCGTCGGCCCGATGTCCGGTGGCGAGCGTCGCCGCCTGGCCCTGGCCGCCCTGCTCGTCGCCGACCCCGACCTGCTCATGCTGGACGAGCCGACCAACCACCTCGACGTCGAGGGCGTCGCCTGGCTCGCCCGACACCTGTCGACCCGTCGCACCCGCGCCGACAGCGCGCTCGTCACCATCACCCACGACCGGTGGTTCCTCGACGCCGTGGCCACCGACACGTGGGAGGTCGTCGACGGCACCGTCAACGCCTACGAGGGTGGCTACGCGGCCTTCGTCCTCGCCAAGGCCGAGCGCTCGCGCGTCGCCGCCGTCACCGAGGAGCGCCGCAACAACCTGCTCCGCAAGGAGCTGGCCTGGCTGCGCCGCGGTGCGCCGGCCCGCACCTCCAAGCCGCGCTTCCGGATCGAGGCGGCCAACCAGCTGATCGAGAACGAGCCGCCGCCCCGCGACGACGTCTCCCTCATGCGCTTCGCCACGACACGGCTCGGCAAGGACGTCATCGACCTCGAGGACGCGTCGGTCCGGCTGGGGGACAAGCAGATCCTCGACGACGTGACCTGGCGCCTCGGACCGGGCGACCGCATCGGCATCGTCGGCGTCAACGGCGCCGGCAAGTCGACCCTGCTGCGCGTCGTCACCGGCGACCTGCCCCTGGACGCGGGACGCCGCAAGCAGGGCAAGACCGTCGCGATGGCCTTCCTGTCCCAGGAGGTGCGCGAGCTCGAGCGGTTCGCCGACTGGCGGGTCATCGAGGCGATCGAGGACGTCAAGAAGTTCACGATGCTCGGCGGCAAGGAGGTCAGCGCCTCGTCTCTCGCCAAGCAGCTCGGCTTCACCGGTCAGCGCCAGCAGACCCGCGTCGCCTCCCTGTCCGGAGGCGAGCGCCGCCGCCTGCAGCTGCTGCGCCTGCTCATGGCCGAGCCCAACGTCCTGCTCCTCGACGAGCCCACCAACGACCTCGACATCGAGACCCTCCAGTCCCTGGAGGACGTCCTCGACGGCTGGGCCGGCACCCTGCTCGTCGTCTCCCACGACCGCTACCTGCTGGAGCGCATGTGCGACCAGCAGATCGCGCTGCTCGGCGACGGTCGCCTCCGTGAGCTGCCCGGCGGCGTCGAGCAATACCTTGAGCTGTATGCCGCCCAGCAGGCCGCCCGCTCGCGGGGACCGGCCAACCCGGCGACCCCGACGGGCGCGGTCTCCCACGACGGCGGCGGCGGGTCGGCCTACTCCGCCGCCGAGGTCCGCGAGGCGCGCAAGGAGATGGGCCGCCTCGAGCGCCAGATCGCGCGGCTCGAGTCCGAGCAGACCCGGCTCCACGACGACATGGTGGCCCGCGCCACCGACGCGTCAGCGGTGCGTGAGCTCGACATCCGGCTGCGCGAGGTCGTCGACCAGCGCGAGGAGCTCGAGATGGCCTGGCTCGAGGCCGCCGAGATCGCCGACTGACCACCACCCCTCCACCACCGGCGCGGGGATCCCGCCCGTCCACGCGTCAGCGTTCGTGAGCTGGGAGCTCAGTTCGGGTCGTCCGGAGGTGCGTGGGCGGCACTTTGT
>NZ_DLOE01000025.1:25772-39652 GCF_002479615.1 Arsenicicoccus sp. UBA7492
GAGCTCAGTTCGCGTCGTCCGTGGGGGCGTGGCCGGTCGTCAGGGCGGACACCACCCAGTCCACCCAGGCGAGGCGGTGGCGCTCGTAGCCGATGCCCGCCCTCACCCTCGCCAGCGCCGCGAAGCGCGGGTCGTCCCAGGCGATCTCGCCTCCCTCGGCCCGGATCTCGCGCTCGTGCTGGAGGTACTCCTCGAGCCGCGCGGCGTGGCGCTCGCGCAGGCCCCGCAGCATGGCCGCGGCGGCGGCGGGGTCGGCGAGCCAGAGCGAGTACGCCCGCAGCACCAGCACGTCGCGATCCGCCTGCTCGCCGGGGTCGGTGACCACCCAGGCGGCGAGCGCGGATCGCCCGGCCGCGGTCACGGCATACCGCTTGGTCGGTCGCGGTCCCCGCCCGGGGATCTCCTCGTGCGTCACGAGACCGGCCGCCTCGAGGCGCGCCAGCTCGGGATAGACCTGGCTGTGGCTGGCCGTCCAGAAGTAGCCGAGCGGTGCGGCCAGCCGCGCGCTGAGGTCGTAGCCGGTCGCCTCGCGCCGCGCGAGCAGCCCCAGCAGCGCATGCCCGAGGTCGGAGGTCTTGTCCGTACGTCCACTCATATGTCAATGTTGACATATGAGATCACCGAAGATGTTGATCGCCGCGCCCGTCGCCCTGCTGCTCGTCGCCTGCGGCGGGGGTGGCGGCACGCAGGCCGGCAGCGAGTCGACCGCACAGAGCTCGTCGGGCTCGTCGGGTTCCAGCCAGTCCGCCTCGAGCGCGTCGAGCACCGCCAGCACGTCAAGCCCGTCCAGCGCCGCCAGCACGTCCAGCGCTGCGTCGGCCACCCCCACCTCCGAGCCGACCGGTCTGGACCTCACCTGCGCCCGCACCCAGGCGCGCGTGCCGGGCGCCAAGCCGATCACCTACGCCGGTCCGGGCGGGGCCACGCTGAGTGGGGCGGTCGTGGGCTCGGGGACGAACGCGGCGGTGTTCGTGCACCAGTCGGACGAGGGCTTCTGCGGGTTCTGGCCCTACCTGTCGACACTGCCCACGCCGGGGTTCACGGGCTACCTCGTCAACCTCTGCGGGTATGCCGGCGCCCGCTGCGAGCCGGGGACACCGTTCTACGGCGACCGCCAGGGCCAGCTGCGCGCGGTGGTGCAGGAGGCGCGCAAGCGGGGGCCAAGCGCGTCACGCTGGTCGGCGCGTCCATGGGTGGGTCCATGGCGGCCGGCTTCGCCAAGGCCCTCGGCGCGGACGCCGTGGTCGACCTGTCCGGTCCGGGCCAGTGGCACGAGGCTCCGACAGCCGCCCAGGCCGCCCCCACGCTGACCATGCCGGTGCTCGCGGCGATGTCGGCGCAGGACTCCGGCGACCGCGCCCCCGTGGAGGCGATGGTGCAGGCGGCGCCGTCCCAGCACAAGGCCTTCGTCTGGCTGGAGGCCGGCCACGGGTGGGAGCTGCTGACGGAGCACGCCGACGCCCGGGACACGCTGACCCCGCTGGGGGAGCGGGTGACCCGCTGGATCCGCGGCGACGTCTCCTGAGCAGGCAGGTCGCTCGACGTCGAGAAACTTGACGGGAGTAGCCTGTCCCCATGAGCACCTCTGACGACGTCGACGGCATCGTCGAGGCGTGGGGACGCGAGCGGCCCGACCTCGATCTCGGGCCCCTGCACGTCCTGTCGCGCGTCTCGCGCCTGGCCCGGCACCTCGACCTGGCGCGGGGTGAGGCGTTCGCCCAGCACGGGCTCGACGGGTGGGAGTTCGACGTCCTGGCTGCGCTGCGACGGGCCGGGGCGCCATACGAGCTGTCCCCGGGGGCTCTCGTGCACCAGACGCTGGTGACCAGCGGCACCATGACCAACCGCGTGGACCGGCTCACCGCACGGGGATTCGTGCGTCGCTCGCCCGACCCGCACGACCGCCGCGGGGTGATCGTGGCGCTGACCGACGAGGGGCGCGCGGTGGTCGACGCGGCGTTCGCGGACCTGCTGGGGCGCGAGCGAGCGCTGCTGGCCGAGCTGTCCGCCGCCGACCGCGCCGAGCTGGCGGGGACGCTGCGGCGGCTGCTGCTGTCCTTCGAGGGCTGAGGTCGCCGCTCAGCCCTGCACGCGCAGGTCCTCCTCGATCGCCCGCGCGGTGTCGCGCAGCGCGTCGAGATAGCCCTGCAGCTGGCCGCGCTCGGTCGACATGACCTTGGTCGACACGTTGGCGGCGGCCACGACCTGACCGCGCGGGTCGTGGATCGGCACGGCGAGCGAGCGCAGGCCGAGCTCCAGCTCCTGGTCGAGCACGCACCAGCCGGTCTCGCGCACCTCGTCGAGCGAGCGGCGCAGCGCCTCGACGGACGCGACGGTCTGCGGGGTGAGTCGCTCGAGCCGGACACCCTCGAGATAGGCCTGCCGCTGGTCGTCGGGCAGCCCCGCGAGCAGCACCCGTCCCATCGAGGTCGCGTACGCCGGGAAGCGCGTGCCCACCCGGATGGACACCGTCATGATGCGGGTGGTGGCGCGGCGGGCGACGTAGACGATGTCGTCGCCGTCGAGGACCGCCACGGACGTCGACTCGTGGATCCGCTCCGAGAGGTCCTGCAGGTGCGGCTGCGCGACGTCGGGCAGGGTCTGGCTGGCGAGGTAGGCGAAGCCCAGCCGCAGCACCTGCGGGGTGAGGCTGAAGGTCCGGCCGTCGCTGCGGACGTACCCCAGGGCCGCCAGGGTGAGCAGGAACCGTCGGGCCGCGGCGCGGGACAGGTCGGTGCGGCGCGCCACGTCGGACAGCGTCATCTCCGGGTGCTCCTCGTCGAAGGCTCGGATCACGGCGAGCCCGCGGGCCAGCGACTGCACGTAGCCGTCACCGGGCACCTGCCCCGCGGCCACACCGAGAGCACCAGACGTGCCGGGGGTGCCAGGCGTGCCGGGGTCGTCGGGGGTGGCGTCGGTGGCGGCATCCGTGCTGGTCATGGCCTCGATCCTAGCGATCCGGCCCGGTCGCCTCGCGGAGGGTCCCGTGCAGGCGGGCGTGCTGGGTGGCGAGGCGCACGGGGGCGTTGGGAGCGCCATACCCGTCATAGCCTCCCCGCCGCTCGACGACCTCGAAGAACACCGACCCCACGGTCGCGGTGTAGAAGTGCAGGAACTCCCCGCCCTGGTCGTCGCGGTCGTAGAGGAGGTCGAGCTCGCGCAGCGTCGCCAGCAGCTCGGCGTCGAGGTCGAAGCGGGCCGCGAGGTCGTCGTAGTAGTTGGCCGGGATGCGCAGGAACCGCAGCCCCCGGTCCCGTGCCTGGCGGGCGAAGGACACGAGGTCGTCGCACGAGAACGCCACGTGCTGGGCCTGCCTCAGGCGGTCGCGCTCCTGCTCGACGATGGGTGGGGCGACGTTGAGGGCGACCCGGACGCAGCCGTCGCTGGTGCGCATGACCTGGCTGCGGACCAGGCCCTGCGGGCTCGCGACGTCGACCGAGGGCGCGGGGTCCAGCGACAGGACGCTGGCGAGGAAGAGCACGCTCTCGTCGAAGGACTGCCACGGCTGGGCGAGGTTGACGTGGTCGACGACCGTGCCGGTGGACGTCTCGCGCTCCACCTGCCCGTCACCGAACTCCCGCCACCAGCCGCTGCCCGTGTCGGGGCCGTGCGGGGCGGCGCAGAAGAAGATCTCGGTGCCGTCGGGGGCCTCGACGCCCTGCAGGACCTCCTCACCGGCCTGCGTGCGCCGGGGGACGAGGTGCGTGCCGAGCTGCAGGGCGCGGCTGGCCGCGAGCACGGGATCGGCGACGTCGAAGCCGAGGGCGGCCACGTGCGGGCCTGCGGCATACCCCCGCTCGCGGTTGACCACGACGGCCGCCCGGCCGAGGGTCCACAGGTCGACGGCCTTGCTGCGGTGCGTGTCACGGGCCGTGAATCCCAGTGCGGCGAGCAGGGACTCGGTCGCCGCGACCCCGGCGTCGTCCCCGGCCCGGATCTCGGCGAAGTTGAACCCCGTCGGGTCGTCGACGCGGGGGAGGGTCGCGAGCGGCACGGTGGTCGCACCGCCGTCGTGCTCCAGGCGCTGTGCGGTGCGCTCCTCGAGCGAGGTGAGCGAGCGGCGCGCGTCGACCGCCGTGCGCTCCTCGTTGGCCTGGCGGAAGACGTCGTTGAAGATCTCGAGCGACATCGGCCCCGTGTAGCCCGCCCGCAGCACGTGCGCAGCAAATCCCGGCAGGTCCCAGGCGCCCTGACCCGGAAACACGCGGTGGTGCCGGCTCCAGGACAGGACGTCCATGGACAGCGCGGGCGCGTCGGCGAGCTGGACGAAGAAGATCTTGTCGCCCGGGATCTGCTCGATCCCGGCGGGGTCGCTGCCCCGGCTGAGGATGTGGAAGGTGTCCAGGCAGGTCCCGAGCGCCGGGTGGTCGGCCCGGCGCACCAGGTCCCAGGCGTGGTCGTATGTCGACACGAACCGCCCCCACGCGAGGGCCTCGTAGGCGAGGCGGGCGCCGTGCTGCCCCGCTCGCTCGGCGAGGCGGTGCAGCTGCTCGGCGGCGAGGTCGTCGTCGTCGATCGTCGCGGTGCCGACGTTGCTGCACACGAGCAGGGTGTCGGCACCGAGCTCGGCCATGAGGCGGAGCTTGTGCTCGAGCCGGCGCTCGGTGGCGGCGAAGGTCGCCTCGTCGGTCCCCTCGGCGTCGCGGAAGGGCTGGTAGAGGTCGATCGTCAGCCCCAGGTCGGCGCAGCGGGCCCGGATCTCGCGGGGGGTCGACGGGCTGACCACGAGGTCCTGCTCGAAGATCTCGGCCCCGTCGAATCCCGCTGCGGCACAGGCGTCGAGCTTGTCCTCGAGGGTGCCGGACAGGCAGACGGTGGCGATGGAGGTGCGCATCAGCGACCCGCCTCGACGAGCTCGCGGAAGTGGTCGCGCATCCGCTGCTCGTCGCCCTGGCGCCCGGTGAGGATCGTGAAGGCGTCGACGGCCTGGCCGACCGCCATCCAGCCGCCCTCCATGACCCGGCAGCCGAGGGCGTCGGCGGCCTCCACCAGCTGGGTCCGCATGGGGCGATAGATGACGTCGGCCACCCACAGGCGTGGGTGCAGGAGGGCGAGGTCGAGCGGCGTGCCGGGGTGCTGGTGCATCCCGACGGGGGTGCAGTTGACGAGGCCGTCGGCGGTGGCGACGAGGTCGGGCACGTCCGCCGGCCCGTGGGCCGTGACGGTGGGGGCGTGCTCGTCGGCGTCACCACGCTCGTCGGCGTGCTTGGCACCAGGCTCGCCGCCCTGGGCCGTGGTGAGCAGGGCGGCCAGCGCGGCGGCGCGGGCCGCGTCCAGGTCGACGAGGTGGAGGTGCCGGACGCCGCTGCGCAGGAGGGCGTGGGCGACGGCCGAGCCGGCGCCGCCCGTGCCGATCTGCACGACGTGCTCGCGGGCCACGTCGGGCAGGGCGCGCGCGAATCCCCACGCGAATCCCGTTGCGTCCGTGTTGTGCCCGACGAGGCGACCGTCCTCGGCGACCACGACGGTGTTGACCGCACCCAGGCGCGCGGCATCCGGCACGACCTCGTCGAGCTCGGCGATGACGACCTGCTTGCACGGGTGGGTGATGTTGAACCCGTTGAACCCCAGGTCCCGTCCCGCCCGCAGCAGCGGCCCGACCGCGTCGGCGCCCAGGCCGAGGACGTGCAGGTCGACGGGGCGATAGACGCAGCGCAGCCCGTGGTGCTCGGCCTCGCGCTCGTGAATCGGGGGAGTGAGCGACGGCAGGACGCCGTCCCCGATCAGTCCGGCGAGGTAGGACTCCTGGCGTGTGCTCACGGGCTGGCCTTCCGTCACGTGTGGTCTAGGTGGCCCAGCCTATGAGTGGTTCGCACACAGGACCACCGTTCACATCCCGCACGCCACCTCCCGCTCGCCCAGCCTCCCTCCTCCCAAGATCGTGAGGGTTTCCTCCAAGAATATTGGACGAAACCCTCACGTTGACGGGATGACGGCTTGGGGGTCTTGACGCCAGATATTTTGATGTCAAGATAAGTATGTCGTTCCCCCCGATCGCAGGAGGCGCCGCCATGTGGGACCCGACGTTGTACGCCCGCTTCGCCGACCACCGGAGCCGCCCCTTCCGGGACCTCACGGCGCGCATCCAACCGACGCACGATCCCGAGCTTGTCGTCGACCTCGGCTGCGGCGACGGCCCGCTCACGCTGGAGCTCGCCCGCCGCTGGCCGCGGGCCCGCGTCGTCGGCGTCGACGCCAGCCCCGAGATGCTCTCTCGTGCGCGGGAGCTCGACCCCGACGGGCGGGTCGAGTGGGTGCAGGCCCGCGCCGAGGAGTGGGACCCGTCCGCGCTCGGCGCCCCCATCGACGTCCTCGTCACCAATGCCACCCTGCAGTGGGTCCCCACGCACCGAGACCTGGTCCCGCGCTGGCTCGAGCACCTCTCCGCCGCAGGGTGGTTCGCGATGCAGGTGCCCGCCAACTTCGACGCCCCGAGCCATGCGCTGATGCGCGAGGTGGCGGCCGGTCACCCCCGTGCCGCGGAGCTGCGGGCCGTGCTGGACCGCGCCCGGGCGTCAGGGGCGGCCACGGACTACCTGCGGCTGCTGGCGGCGTCCGGGCTCGAGGCGGACGCGTGGGAGACGACATACCTGCACGTCCTGGATCCTGCTGGGACGCAGGAGGATCCGGTCCTCGAGTGGGTGCGCGGCACCGGCCTGCGCCCGGTCCTCGAGGTGCTGGGCGACGACGCCGAGTCCTTCCTCGCGCCTTATCGCGAGCGGCTGCGCCGGGCCTATCCCCGTGAGCCGTATGGCGTTTCGTTCCCTTTCCACCGCGTCTTCGCTGTGGGTCGCCGTCCACGCCCGCGTGACGACATCGCCCCGCTGGTCGTCGGCCTCGACCACGTCCAGGTGTCCTGCGCACCCGGCGACGAAGCGCTGGCGCGTGCGTTCTACGGGGAGCTGCTCGGCATGGAGGAGCTCCCCAAGCCGCCCGTCCTTGCGGCACGCGGCGGCTGCTGGTTCCGTTCCGGGTCGGCGGTGGTGCACGTCGGGGTCGAGCCGGACTTCGCCCCGGCCCGCAAGGCGCACCCCTGCCTGCTTGCCGGTGACCTTGATGAGGTGGCGCGCCGGCTCGAGGCTGCCGGACACGACGTCACGTGGGACGACGCGATCCCGGGCGTGCGGCGGCTGCACACCCATGACGGCATGGGCAACCGGGTCGAGGTCCAGCAGGCCTGAGCCCCTCCGCTCACCCTCGTGCAACATCTTCGGGTTCCAACCCGAAGATCTGTGACTCCCGTGAGGGGGAGGCTCGTCGGGTGAGCGTGGGGCGGCTGCCGGGCTTCCGGGGGGGAGCGAAGGGGCTCGTCGCAGCCACTCCTGGCGACTGGTGCTGACGGTCGGTGAGGGTCTCGGCGGATGGGTTTTTCTGCTGGTCAGGGGTGGTTTACGGTCATGCTTTTCGCTATCATGTTCGTATGACGACGGCGCCGCTCCGCGAGGCTCACCAGCCCGACGCGGGTCCGGCACGCCGCCACCTGGCCCCCCTGTCCGAGGCCGCGACTGGGACGCTGTCGGCGGGTGGGGTGGACGCGGTCGTGGACCGGTTGGTGGTGCTGGACGAGACCCTGACCGACGCGGATCGGACCGCGTTGCTGGCGTCCTTGCAGCGTTTGGAGCGGGCGGCGCAGGCCGCGCAGCTGCGGGTGATGCTGGCCCTGGACGAGGACCGCCACGACCAGCGCGAGCAGGCGTCGGGGCGGGCGTCGGACCGGGGTTCCTCGGCGCCGGGGGTCGCGGCGCAGGTCGGGGCGGCGTTGGGGTGCTCGGCGTCGGCGGCGGGGTTCCGGTTGGGGTTGGCGCGGGTCGCGGACCGGGAGCTGCCCCGCCTGGCGGGTCTGCATCGGCGGGGGCTGGTGTCGGTCGATCACGTGCGGGCGGTCGCGGCGGCCACGATCGAGGTCGGGCGGGATGACCGGTTGACCGTGGACGAGGAGGTCGCGCCGCACGCGGCTGGGTGGACGGTGCGGGAGCTGGAGGCCCGGGCCCGGGCGATCGCCTACGAGCTGGACCCGGGCGCGGCGACCGCGGCCCATGACCGTGTCGTGGCGGACCGGCACGTGTCGGGTCGCCCGGTCGCGGGCGGGATGATGCGCTTGTCGGCGTTGCTGCCGTTGGTGGAGGGCGTGGCGTGCCTGGCGTCGTTGGGTCGGGGTGCGCAGGCCGCGAAGGCGGCCGGGGACGCGCGCAGCGTGTCGCAGCTGCGCGCGGACCTGCTGGTGCAGCGTTCGGGACCGGGGACACCGCGGCGTGGCTGCCCGGCTACGGCCCGGTCCCGGCCCCCGTCGCGCGCCGGCTGCTGCGCGGACAGGACGAACGCCACCACGGCAGCCACCCCGAGAACGGCTGTGGTGATGGGGATGGGCACGTCCTCAGGGACGGTGACACTTCGCCGGGGTACGTGCCGGGTGAGGGGGTCGACGGGGACGACCCGGCCGTGCTGGCGCGGGCGGCGGACGTGTTCCTGCGCCGCTTGTACACCCACCCCGACACCGGGCAGCTGGTCGCCCTGGACGCGCGAGGTCGCACCTTCGACGGCGCGTTGCGCCGGTTGATCGTGTGGCGCGACGGGACCTGCCGGGCCCCGGGCTGCGACTCGCCCATCCGTCACGTCGACCACGTCCAGGCGTGGCGGGACGGCGGGCCCACCAGCGCGAGCAACGGCGTCGGGGTGTGCGAGGCCCACAACTACGCCCACGAAGCGGCCGGCCACACCGCACACGGCCTCCAGCACCGGCCAGACGACACCGGCTGGGACCAGCCACCAGCGATCACCTACCGCTACCCCGACGGCAGTCAGCACACCACCACGGCCCCACCCCTGATCCCCTCCATCTGGGGACCCGTCGGCAGCCACCCGCGCCGACCCGCCGACCCGGTCGACTAGGCTTGGGCGGTCGCTCAGGCGACGTTCCCCGGTTGGTCTGCTGGCAGGGCCCGCCTGACTTTGAATCAGGACAAGCGACGTAGGTTCGATTCCTACCCGGGGAGCCCGGCGCGCGTGAGACGGCGACGTCCACGGACGCGCGCACCCGACGGCCGTCACCTGGTGGACCGGTAGAGTTCACGGCGTGCGCCGTCAGCGCGCACGAGCCCTGTCCCCGCCAGGCTGGAGACCCCCAGTGACCGCAGTTCGTCCTGCCGCCGTCATCGTCCTCGCCGCAGGCGAGGGCACCCGGATGAAGTCCGCCACCCCCAAGGTGCTGCACACCATCGGAGGCCGCAGCCTCGTGGGCCACGCGATCAGGGCGGCCGAGGGCGTCGAGCCGCTGCACCTGGCGGTCGTGGTGCGTCACGAGCGGGAGCGGGTGGCGGCGCACGTCGCCGAGATCGCCCCCGACGCGGTGATCGCCGACCAGGACGAGGTCAAGGGCACGGGCCGGGCCGTGGAGTGCGGCCTCGAGCAGCTGCCGGGCGACCTGTCCGGCACCGTGGTCGTGACGTATGGCGACGTGCCGCTGCTCGAGTCGGTCACCCTCACGGCCCTGCTGGAGCAGCACGACGCCACCGGCAGCGCCGTCACGGTCGTCACCGCGCACCTCACGGACCCCACGGGCTACGGCCGCATCGTGCGCGACGCCGACGGCTCGGTCGCCGCCATCGTGGAGCAGAAGGACGCGACGCCGCAGCAGCGGGAGATCACCGAGATCAACTCGGGTCTCTACGCCTTCGATGCCCAGGTGCTGCGCAGCGCCCTCGCCCAGGTGGGCACCGACAACGCCCAGGGCGAGAAGTACCTCACCGACGTCCTGGCCATCGCCAAGGGTCAGGGCCTCACGGTCGGCGCCCACGTCGTCGACGACCTGTGGCAGACCGAGGGCGTCAACGACCGCGTCCAGCTCGCCACGCTCGGCAAGGAGCTCAACCGCCGCATCGTCGAGCGGTGGATGCGCGAGGGCGTCACCGTCGTCGACCCGGCCACCACGTGGATCGACGCGGACGTCTCGATCGGCCGCGACACCACCATCCGCCCGGGCACCCAGCTGCTCGGCGCCACCACGATCGGCACCGACGCGGAGATCGGTCCCGACACCACGCTCCAGGACACGCAGGTGGGGGACGGCGCGAGCGTCATCCGGTCCCAGACCCTCCTGGCCGAGATCGGCCCGCAGGCCACCGTCGGTCCGTTCTCCTACCTGCGCCCCGGCACGACGCTCGGCGTCAAGGCCAAGGTCGGCGGCTTCGTCGAGACCAAGAACGCCCAGATCGGCGACGGCGCCAAGGTCCCGCACCTGACCTACTGCGGCGACGCGACGATCGGGGAGGGCACCAACGTCGGCGCCGGCACGATCTTCGCCAACTACGACGGCGAGCAGAAGCACCGCAGCACCCTCGGCAAGCACGTCTTCATCGGCTCCAACTCGGTGCTCGTGGCCCCGGCCGAGATCGGTGACGGCGCCTTCGTCGCGGCGGGCTCCGCCATCAACCAGCCGGTCGGCGCCGGCGACCTGGCCGTCGCGCGTGGCCGTCAGCGCAACATCCCGGGCTACATCGCCAAGCGGCGCCCGGGCACCAAGGCCGCCGAGGCAGCAGCCGCCGCCACGGCCCAGCAGGGCGACGACAGCAAGCAGGAGGGCACCACCCGATGACCGGTGTGAAGCGCACCAACGAGAAGAACCTCATGATCTTCAGCGGCCGGGCGCACCCCGCGCTCGCCGAGGAGGTGGCCTACCAGCTCGAGACCCAGGTGGTCCCGACCGACTTCCGCACCTTCGCCAACTCCGAGATCTACGTGCGCTTCCAGGAGTCCGTCCGCGGCTCCGACGCCTTCGTGATCCAGAGCCACACGGCCCCGATCAACGAGTGGATCATGGAGAACCTCATCATGATCGACGCGCTCAAGCGGGCCAGCGCCAAGCGCATCACGACGGTCATGCCCTTCTACGGCTACGCCCGCCAGGACAAGAAGCACCTCGGTCGCGAGCCCATCTCGGCCCGGCTCATGGCCGACCTGTTCAAGACCGCGGGCGCGGACCGGCTCATCGCGGTCGACCTGCACACCGAGCAGATCTCCGGCTTCTTCGACGGGCCGGTCGACCACCTGCAGGCCATCCCGATCCTGTCGGAGTACGTCTACGACAAGTACCACCACCACAACCTGTGCGTGGTGTCCCCGGACGCCGGGCGGATCAAGGTCGCCGAGAAGTGGGCCAACCGCCTCGGCGGCACCCCGCTGGCGTTCATCCACAAGACCCGCGACCCCCACAAGGCCAACCAGTCCGTCGCCAACCGTGTGGTCGGTGACGTCGAGGGCCGCATGTGCATCCTGGTCGACGACATGATCGACTCCGGCGGCACGATCTGCCAGGCCGCCGATGCCATCATGGCGGCCGGCGCGAGCGGCGTGGTCATCGTCGCGACCCACGGCATCCTGTCCGACCTCGCCGTCGAGCGGCTCAAGGCGTCCGTGGCGCGCGAGGTCGTCCTGACCAACACCCTGCCCATCCCGGAGGAGAAGCGCTTCGACAAGCTCACGGAGCTGTCGATCGCCCCGCTGATCGGCGACGCGATCCGTGAGGTGTTCGAGGACGGGTCGGTCACCTCGCTCTTCGACCACGCGTCGGAGCGCGCCCACTGACGACCGGCCGTATGCCGGACGCACGCCGCCTCACGGGGTCACCCCGAGGCGGCGTGCGCGCGTCATACGGTCAGAGCGCGAGCTCGCGACGCACCTCGGCGGGCCACTCGCGCACGTCCAGGCCGTGGGCGCGCAGCAGCGCCAGGGCGACCCGCTCCACGCCGAAGCCCATGCACGCCGTCTCGGCCGGCGACCCGTCGGGCAGGGTGATGTCGAAGGCCTGGGCGAAGTGGGGGCCGTGCAGGTTGGCCGAGGCGAGCGCGGTGCGGGGGGGCCCGGGTCCGTAGGCCTGGACCGACAGCTCGCGCTTGAGCTCGGCGGCGCGCTGGCCGCGGGCCATCAGCCGGCCGGCGCGACCGAAGAAGGGGTCGTTGGCGACCTCGCCCTCCACCTCGAGGCCGAGGGAGGTGAGCAGGTCACGGGCCCGGCCGAAGTAGTGGTCGCGGTGCTCGGCGCAGTCCTCGTGCGTCCCGACGTGCACGGACTCCTTCTGGCGGAAGGTGATCGAGCGGAAGGGATCGTCGGACGGCTCGTGGCGGAACGCGTGGCCGTAGATCAGGTAGGAACCGCTGACCTGCTGACCCGCCAGCGCGGCATACAGGGGGTGGCACGCGGCCGAGCCGAGCATCAGGCCGGCGGGCTCGAGCCGGTGGGTCCAGTCCTCGCCCGCCTCGCACTCGGCCAGCAGCTCGCGGTGCTCGGAGTCCCCGCCGCGAAAGATGTCGACGCTGCCGACGAGGTGGGGCTGGGAGCTGACGTAGCCGGTGAGCTGGAAGCATCCCTGCGGCATGAGCGGCCCGAAGTGGTAGGCCGTCTGCGGCCGGTCGGAGTACATCGCGTCCAGCCGCCCGACGAAGCCGAGCACGACGCGCTCCAGGTCCGCGCCCCGGCCCCACGTGCCCTGCTGCCGCAGGGGGAGCAGGTGGCCCGCCTCGACCAGGGCCCGACGGAACTCGACGTGCTCCGGCGCGAGCTGCGCCGGCGTGGTCGGCTCCGGCGTGGTCGGCTCCGGCACGACGTGCTTCGTCGCGTCCTGCTCGAGCTCGACGTGCCGGCCCCCCGGCTGCACCCCCACGAGGCTCATCAGCCGCGTATCCGCTCGACGACGTCGCTGATGGAGCGCAGCGAGGTGAAGGTCTCGCGGGTCAGGAGGTCGTCGGGGAACTCGACGTCCAGGTCGTCCTCGAGCGCCATCATGAGGTTGACGCTGCGGTGCGAGGTCATGCCGGCGTCGAACAGGTCGTCGTCGGGCGCCAGCTCGGAGGCGTCGCGCTCCAGGCCGGCGTGCGCGGCGACGACGGTGCGGACGGCCTCGATGGTGTCGGTGCTCATGGTGTCCCTTCCTGCGGTGGTGTCGGCTGGTCTGCGGTGCGGGCGGGGCGCAGCCCCACCGCGGTCACGGTGATGGTGTCGGTCAGGTAGGTGCTGCGACGGGGGAGGTCGGGCGCCTCGACGGGCGCCTCGACCACGAGCTCGTGGATCTCGAGCCGGTCGGCCAGCTCGCGCGGGCGCCCGTGCAGCCGGACCGTCGGTCGTCGGGCGTCGCCGACCACCTCGATGTGTCGCCACGGCCAGGGGTCCGCGTCGCTGGGGCCGAGCACCTTGGTGACGGCCTCCTTGGCCGCCCAGCGCCGGGCGGTGTCGAGGACGAGCGCGCGGCCGGTCAGGCCCGCCTGCTCGGCCCGCTCGCGGGGGGAGAGGAGGAAGTCGCGGTAGCGGTCGGCGTACGCGTCCAGGGATCGGCCGACCTCGCCGACGTCGGCGGTGTCCACGCCCACGGCAGCGACCTGTGCGCCCCGCGTCGACGGACGCTCGGCGACGCAGCCCTCGCTCATGTCCACCCCGTCCGTGCCCCTTGCTCGTCGGCTTCCCCCGGCGGCGTTCCTGCCGGTCAACAGCCCGATCCTAGGTGGTGGCCCCCCGGCGTGGGGGGCGGTTGGCCAGAACTCGAGGGCCCCGCACGAGGCGGGTGGCCGAACGTTCACAGGGCGTTCGGCGACTCGTCGACCGCGCGACGCCCCGTTCGGCTTGCCGAGCGCCTATCTTCGGGCCCGTGAAGCTCTCGGTGATCGGATGTGGATATCTCGGTGCGGTGCACGCGGCCAGCATGGCTGAGCTGGGGCACGAGGTGGTGGGGGTCGACGTGGACGTCGAGCGGGTGGCCCGGTTGTCGAGGGGTGAGGCGCCGTTCTACGAGCCGGGGTTCGCGGAGCTGTTGCGTCGGGGGGTGGACGGGGGGCGGTTGCGCTTCACGACGGAGATGGGGGACGTGGCGGGGGCGCGGGTGCACTTCGTGGGGG
>NZ_DLOE01000025.1:39918-156746 GCF_002479615.1 Arsenicicoccus sp. UBA7492
GGGGACACCGCAGCGGGAGTCGGGGTATGCCGCGGACCTGTCGCACCTGGACGCGGCGATGGGGTCCTTGCTGGCGGTGATGGGTGAGCACCCGGTGGCGGGGGCGCTGGTGGTGGGCAAGTCGACGGTGCCGGTGGGGACGGCGGCGCGGCTGGCGGACTGGTGCGCGCGCGAGGGTGTGGACGCGACGGTGGTGTGGAACCCGGAGTTCCTGCGCGAGGGGTACGCGGTGCAGGACACGTTGACCCCGGACCGGGTGGTGTACGGCCTGCCGGAGGACCGGGTGGCGGGGGAGGCGGCGCGTGACCTGCTGGACGAGGTGTATGCGGGGGTGCTGTCGCACGGGATGCCGCGGCTGGTGACCAACTACCAGACGGCGGAGCTGGTGAAGGTGGCGGCTAACTCCTTCCTGGCGACCAAGATCAGCTTCATCAACGCGATCGCGGAGCTGTGCGAGGCGACGGGGGCGGACGTGACGCGGCTGGCGGAGGCGCTCGGGCACGACGAGCGGATCGGTCCGAAGTTCCTGCGGGCGGGGGTGGGTTTCGGGGGTGGGTGCCTGCCCAAGGACATCCGGGCGTTCATGGCGCGGGCCGGTGAGCTGGGGGTGGACCAGGCGTTGACGTTCTTGCGGGAGGTGGACGCGATCAACCAGCGTCGTCGTCAGCACGCGGTGGCGTTGGCTGAACGGCACTTCGGGGGGAGCGTGGAGCGTCGGCGGATCGCGATCCTGGGGGCGGCGTTCAAGCCGGACAGCGACGACCTGCGGGACTCGCCGGCGTTGTACGTCGCGACCAGGTTGGTGGGGCAGGGCGCGGACGTGGTGGTGACCGACCCGATCGCGTTGCCGGGCCTGCACGCGCGCTACCCGCACATCCAGACGGCGCCGAACGCGCGGGCGGCGTGCGTGGACGCGGAGCTGGTGATGCTGCTGACCGAGTGGAGCGACTTCACGAGCCTGGAGCCGGACCAGCTGGGCTCGGTGGTCAAGGAGCGGGCGATCATCGACGGCCGCAACGCCCTGGACCCGGGGCGGTGGGAGGCTGCGGGTTGGTCCTACCGCGGGATGGGCCGCGCCAGCACGACCTGGTGACCACGGGGCGGTTCCGGCATACGGCCGGGCTCGGCTATGCTGGTGCGGTTGCCTCGGCGAGGGACAGGGCACGGTGCGCAGCACCGACCAGGTCCGTGATCGACGCGGTGGTGGGAGTCGCCTCCTGCTGACGCGTCGTCGCGTCCGCGCCGTGTCCCGCGTCGAGGCCCGACCGATATCTCCCCACCACCCCCCGAGGAGTCGACATGTCCGACGCCACCGTCCTGCAGGCCGAGGCCCGTTCCGAGTTCGGCAAGGGCGCTGCCCGCCGCATCCGCCGCGCGGGCAAGATCCCCGCCGTCATGTACGGCCACGGCGCCGCCCCCGTGCACGTCACCCTCCCGGGTCACGACACGCTGCTGGCGCTCAAGAACCCCAACGCGCTGCTGACCATCGTCGTCGACGGCCAGGAGCAGTACGCCCTGGCCCGCGACGTGCAGCGCGACCCGATCCGCACCGTCGTCATCGAGCACGTCGACCTCGTCGTCGTCCGCCGCGGCGAGAAGGTCACCGTCGACATCTCCGTCTCCCTCACGGGCGAGGCCGCCAGCGAGACCGTCGTCCAGCTCGAGAACCCCGTCATCTCCGTCGAGGCCGAGGCCACCCACATCCCCGAGGGTGTCGAGGTCTCCGTCGAGGGCCTGGCCGCCGGCACGCAGATCCTGGCCAAGGAGATCGAGCTGCCCGCCGGCTCCACGCTGGTGTCCGACGAGGAGCTGCTCGTCGTCAACATCACCCAGCAGGTCTCCGCGGAGGCGCTGGAGGCCGAGCTCGCCGAGGCCGAGGCCGAGGCCGGCATCGAGCACGAGGAGTCCGAGGACGAGGCCGCCGAGGGCGAGTCCGCCGAGGGCACCGACGCCGCCGAGGGCGACGAGGCCAAGCCCGAGGGCGACGAGGCCTGAGCCTCGCCCCTCCCGCGGGCCCGTCCCGCAGCACGACCCGTATGACGCCGCGGCGCCCAGGCAGGACCTGGGCGCCGCGGCGTCGTGCCACCCCCTCGCTCTGGGAGACTTCCTGACATGACCACCTCGGACACCTGGCTCGTCGTGGGCCTCGGCAACCCCGGGACGCAGTACTCCAGGAACCGGCACAACGTCGGTGCCATGGCGGTCGACGTGCTCGCGGCGCGGGCGGGGGCGACGCTGAAGCGCCACAAGGCGCGAGCCGCCGCCGCCGAGGTGCGCGTGGGCGTCCTGCCGGGCGGGGCCCCCGGCCCGCGCGCGGTGCTCGCCGTCCCGTCTTCGTGGATGAACGAGTCCGGCGGCCCGGTCAAGGCGCTGACCTCCTTCTACAAGGTGCCGCCGCGCCAGCTCGTGGTGATCCACGACGAGCTCGACATCCCCTTCGCGTCCTCCCGGGTCAAGCTCGGCGGGGGAGAGGGCGGGCACAACGGCCTGCGGTCCATCAGCAAGAGCGTCGGCACCAAGGACTACGTGCGGGTGCGCATCGGCATCGGCCGCCCCCCGGGACGTCAGGACCCGGCCGACTTCGTGCTCAAGGACTTCGCCTCGGGCGAGCGGGCCGACGTGGGCGTGCTCCTCGAGGACGCTGCCGACGTCGTGGAGGACCTGCTGACCCAGGGCCTCACCTACGCCCAGGACCGCTGGAACGCCCGCTGACCTCGGAGCCGACGCCCTCGCGCTCCCGCAGGGAGCGGGTGTGTCGGTGCTGCGGCGTAGGCTGGCCCGCGGCCCAGATCCTCCTCGGACGCCACCTCCCCCGGAAGCGAGACTGCTCATGGCGCTGCCTGCCCTCCTCGACGTCCTCGGTCGCGACGCCACGGTGCGTCGTGTCCTGGAGTCCGTCGGCGTCGAGCAGCTCGTCGACGTGGCCGCGGCCGGCGGCTCGCGCGCCCCGCTGATCGCGCTGCTGGCCCAGCACCGTGGCGGCACACCCGTCCTGGCTGTCACGGCGACCGGGCGCGAGGCCGACGACCTGGCCGCGGCGCTGCGCTGCTTCCTGCCGCACGACGCCGTGGCGGAGTTCCCCAGCTGGGAGACCCTGCCGCACGAGCGCCTCAGCCCCCGCAGCGACACCGTCGGGCGGCGCCTGGCCGTGCTCCGGCGGCTCGCGCACCCGTCCGCCGAGGACCCGGCATACGGCCCGATCTCCGTGCTCGTGGTCTCCGTGCGGGCCCTGATCCAGCCGATCGCGACGGGCCTCGGCGAGCTCGAGCCGGTGGCCCTGGTCGCCGGCGACGAGCGCCCCCTCGAGGACATCGTCGAGGCGCTGGTGGGCGCGGCCTACACGCGCACCGACCTGGTCGAGCGGCGCGGCGAGTTCGCCGTCCGCGGCGGCATCCTCGACGTGTTCCCACCGACCGAGGAGCACCCGCTGCGCGTCGAGCTGTGGGGCGACACGATCGAGGAGATCCGGTGGTTCCGGGTCGCCGACCAGCGCAGCCTCGAGGTCGCCGAGCACGGGCTGTGGGCGCCCCCCTGCCGCGAGATCCTGCTGACCGACGCGGTCCGCGACCGGGCGCGCGCGCTGGCCGAGCAGCTGCCCGGCGTCCGCGACCTGCTCGACAAGGTCGCCGAGGGGATCGCCGTCGAGGGCATGGAGTCCCTCGGCCCGGCCCTGGTCGACGGCATGGAGAGCCTGCTCGACACCCTCCCCGCGGGTGCCCACGTCGTCGTGTGCGACCCCGAGCGGGTGCGCACCCGGGCCCGCGACCTGGTGGCGACGAGCGCCGAGTTCCTCGAGGCGAGCTGGGCCAACGCCGCCGCCGGCAACGCGGTGCCCGTCGACCTCGAGAGCGTGCTCGGCACCGCGTCCTACTGGCAGCTCGGGGACGTCCGCGAGCACGCCCTCGCCACCTCCCGGCCGTGGTGGACCCTGACGCCCTTCGCCGCCGACGAGGACCTCGCCGAGCTGATGGAGAGCGGCGATGACGACGCGCTCACCTTCACGGTGCCGACCGTCGAGACGCCGGCCTACCGCGGGGACCGGGACGCCGTGCTCGCCGACCTGCAGGGCTGGCTGCACGACCAGCGGCGGGTCCTGATGGTCACCGAGGGGCAGGGCCTCGCCAAGCGCCTCGTCGAGCTGCTCGGCGAGGGCGGCCTGCCCGCTCGGCTGCTCGCCGACGGCGCCGAGATCGAGGGCGGGGTCGCGTCCATCACCACCGGCCGGCTGGGCCGCGGGTTCGCCTGCGAGAGCGTCGATCTCGTCGTCCTGACCGAGGCCGACCTGACCGGCACGTCGGGCCAGGGCACCAGCACCAAGGACATGCGCCGGCTGCCCTCGCGGCGCCGCAACCAGGTCGACCCGCTGCAGCTGCGCCCCGGCGACTTCGTCGTGCACGAGCAGCACGGCGTGGGCCGGTTCGTCGAGATGATGCAGCGCACCGTCGGCGGCGCCACGCGCGAGTACCTCGTGCTGGAGTACGCCTCCTCCCGGCGCGGGCAGCCGGCCGACCAGCTCTTCGTCCCCACCGACCAGCTCGACCAGGTCACGCGCTACGTGGGCGGCGAGCAGCCGACGCTGTCCAAGATGGGCGGCTCCGACTGGCAGAAGACCAAGAGCCGCGCCAAGAAGTTCGTCAAGCAGATCGCGGGGGAGCTCATCCGGCTCTACAGCGCCCGCATGGCGACCACGGGGCACTCCTTCGGGCCGGACACCCCCTGGCAGCGCGAGCTCGAGGACGCCTTCGCCTACGTCGAGACGCCGGACCAGCTGTCCAGCATCGACGAGGTCAAGGCGGACATGGAGAAGCCCGTGCCCATGGACCGCCTCATCTGCGGCGACGTCGGCTACGGCAAGACCGAGATCGCGGTGCGCGCCGCCTTCAAGGCCATCCAGGAGGGCAAGCAGGTCGCCGTGCTGGTGCCGACGACCCTGCTCGTCCAGCAGCACTACAACACCTTCTCCGAGCGCTACTCGCAGTTCCCCGTGGTGGTCAAGGCGCTGTCCCGCTTCCAGTCCGACAAGGACGCGCGCGAGGTCGTCGCCGGGCTCAAGGACGGCAGCGTCGACCTCGTCATCGGCACGCACCGGCTCCTGTCCAAGGAGATCGCGTTCAAGGACATCGGCCTGGTCATCATCGACGAGGAGCAGCGCTTCGGGGTCGAGCACAAGGAGCAGCTCAAGGCGCTGCGCACCTCGGTGGACGTGCTCGCGATGAGCGCGACCCCGATCCCGCGCACCCTGGAGATGGCCGTCACCGGCATCCGCGAGATGTCCACCCTGGCGACCCCGCCCGAGGAGCGTCACCCGGTGCTCACCTACGTCGGTGCGTATGACGAGAAGCAGGTGGTCGCGGCCATCCGGCGCGAGCTGCTGCGCGAGGGCCAGGTCTTCCTCGTCCACAACAAGGTGTCCTCGATCGAGCGGGCCGCCTCCCGGCTGCGCGAGATCATCCCCGAGGCGCGCATCGAGACCGCGCACGGGCAGATGGGCGAGCACCGGCTCGAGCAGGTCGTGCTGGACTTCTGGGAGAAGAAGTTCGACGTGCTCGTCTGCACGACGATCGTCGAGACCGGCCTGGACATCTCCAACGCCAACACCCTCATCGTCGAGCGCGCCGACATGCTCGGCCTGTCCCAGCTCCACCAGCTGCGCGGGCGGGTGGGGCGTGGCCGCGAGCGCGCCTACGCCTACTTCCTCTACCCCCCCGAGAAGCCGCTCACCGAGACCGCCCACGACCGGCTGCAGACCATCGCCAGCCATACCGACCTCGGCGCCGGCATGCAGGTCGCCATGAAGGACCTCGAGATCCGGGGCGCCGGCAACCTCCTCGGCGGCGAGCAGTCGGGCCACATCGCGGGCGTCGGGTTCGACCTCTACGTCCGCATGGTCGGCGAGGCCGTCGCCGACTTCCGGGGCGACGACTCCGCGGCCCAGCCGATGGAGATCAAGATCGAGCTCCCCGTCGACGCCCACCTCCCGCACGAGTACGTCCCGGGGGAGCGGCTGCGCCTGGAGGCCTACAAGAAGCTCGCCGTCGTCGAGGACGAGGCTGCCCTGGCCGACATCGTCGCGGAGCTCACCGACCGCTACGGCACGCCGCCGCCGGCCGTCGACAACCTCATCGAGGTGGCCCGGCTGCGCACCGTCGCCCGCCGGGCCAAGGTCAACGACATCGGGGTGCAGGGCAAGTTCGTCCGGTTCGGCCCGGTGGAGCTGCGCGAGTCCCAGCAGATGCGGCTGATGCGGCTCTATCCCGGCACCCTGGTCAAGGAGCCGCAGCGGCAGCTCCTGGTGCCGGCGCCCATGACGGCCAAGGTCGGCGGCAAGGTGCTGCGCGACGACGAGATCCTGCGCTGGGCCAGCGATCTCATGCAGTCGGTGCTCCTGGATGACATCGCGACGGCGGCCGGGGTGCAGGGCCGCAGCTGACCGCACAGCGTCACCCCGATGTCACCGGACGTCAGGGTTCGACGCAATGTGGTGACGCACGTTGGGCAACAGGGCGAACGAGAGGTGGACGCCAGGGGTCCGCACTAGGCTCAAGGACGAGCGACCCGAGGGGGAACCTGTGGTCGCTCGTGCCATGTCATCGTCACCCGCGCACCAGAGGGCTCCATGTCTGTCGACTCGCTGACCACCACCATCCGTGACGCCCTGGCCGAGGCCGGCCGGCTCAAGGTTGATGCCCACCAGATCGGCGCCGACGCCGACCTCTACTCCGCCGGGCTGACCTCCCACGCGACCGTCAACGTGGTCCTCGAGCTCGAGGACACCCTCGACATCGAGATCCCGGACGAGCTGCTCGTCAAGAGCACCTTCGCGTCCGTCGACGCCCTCCAGGCCGCGCTCGCGCCGCTGGTGGAGGACTGATGACGGGCAGCGCCACCAGCACCAGCACCACGGGCACCGGCTCCGTCGGCTCCGCCGCAGCCACCGCCACGGACGTCGTCGCGGAGGCCCGGCGCATCGCCACCGAGGTGGCCGCCGTCCACGCCCCCGACGTCGACCGCGACGCCCGCTTCCCGCGCGAGGCCATGACGGCGCTGCGCGAGGCGGGCCTGCTCGGGGCCTGGATCCCCACCGACCTCGGCGGCCTCGGGGCCGACGTGGTGCAGATCGGGCTCGCCTGCGAGGAGCTCGCCAAGGGCTGCGCCTCGACCGCCATGATCTTTGCGATGCACCAGATCCAGGTGGGGTGCCTGGTGCACCACGGTCGCACCCCCTACCTCCAGGAGCTGATGCGGCGCATCGCCGCCGACCAGCTGCTCGTCGGCTCCGCCACCACCGAGATGGGCATCGGCGGTGACGTCCGACGGAGCCTGTGCCACGTCGACCGCGCCGACGACGGCACCTTCGAGCTGGTCAAGAAGGCTCCCGTCATCTCCTACGGCGTCGAGGCCGACCTCATCTTCGTGACCGCCCGCAAGGACGCGGAGGCGGTCGAGAGCGACCAGGTCCTCGTCGTGTGCGACAAGGCCGACCTGACGCTGGAACCCCTGGGCGACTGGGACACGATGGGCTTCCGCGGCACCTGCAGCCCCGGCTTCGTGCTCACGGCCCGCTCCCACCAGGACCGGATCTTTCCCGACGACTACGCCGACCTGTCGGCCCGCACGATGCTGCCGGTCGCGCACTCCCTGTGGTCCTCCTGCTGGCTGGGGCTCGCCGAGGGCGCGACGGCGACGGCACGTGGCGTGGTCCGGCAGGCCGCCCGCCGGTCGGGGCAGCTGCAGCCGGTGACGGGCCTGCGGATGGCCGAGCTGGAGGTCGTGCTCGAGACCTTCCGGGCCCGCGTGCACGGCGCCACGGCCGGCTACCTCGAGGTCGACCCCACGTCCCAGGCCGCGACGCTGATGGGCCGGGCGATCGGCTACAACACCCTCAAGGTCTACAGCGCCGAGACGGTCGTGGACATCGTGGCCAAAGCCCTGCTGATCGTGGGTATCGCGGGCTATCGTCGGACGGGGGCGGTGAGCCTGGATCGCCAGCTGCGGGACGCCTACGGCGCTCAGCTGATGGTCAACAACGACCGGATCCTCGGCAACACCGCCCAGCTCGAGCTCATCTACAAGGGCTGACAGGAGACCCACATGACCTCACGTCACGACCGCGAGCTGGCCCTGCGCCGGGACCTCGTCGAGGCCGGCCACATGGTCGAGCTGCCGCTGCGCGGGCTGTCCGCGTTCACCGGCACCTTCGAGGACGTCCTGGCCGGGGTGGAGCGACTCGTCCACGAGATGCAGCCCACCGAGGACGTGACGGTCATCTCCTTCCCCCCGCTGCTCACGCAGCCGGTGTTCGAGAAGACCGGCTACCTCGACTCGTTCCCCCAGCTCATCGGCTCGGTCGACGTGTTCACCGGCGACACCAAGGCGCACAAGGCGATGGTGGTCGACAAGAACGCCGGTGAGGACTGGACGACGCACCTCGTCCCCGCGCGCCTGGACCTGCTGTCCGCGCCCTGCCACCAGACCTACCCGCTGCACGCGGGCACGCGCCTGGAGCGGGGCGTGACCTACGAGACCGGCAACCGCTGCTTCCGGCACGAGCCGTCCGACGACCCCATGCGGCTCGTGTCCTTCCGCATGCGCGAGAAGGTCTGCATCGGCACGCCGGAGCAGGCCCAGGCCCACCGTGAGATCGGGCGTCGCGTCGGCCCCGAGCTGCTGACCTCCATCGGGCTGCAGATCGAGGAGGTGCCGGCCAACGACCCCTTCTTCGGCCGCGCCGCCAAGATCTTTGCCGCCGGCCAGCTGGACGCCGGCCTCAAGGTCGAGTTCGAGTGCAAGGTCTACGGCGAGGAGCACTCCGGCACCGCCCTCGGCTCGTCCAACTACCACAACGACCACTTCGGGCTGGACTTCGACATCACGACGGCCGACGGGCAGCTCGCCCACAGCTCCTGCATCGGCTTCGGCCTGGAGCGGGTCACTGTCGCGCTGTTCGCGACGCACGGCATGGACGTCCCGTCCTGGCCGACCGAGGTGCGGGCCCGGCTGGGGCTCGACGCGCAGGCCTGACCGAGGATGCCGCTCGACCACCTGCGGGCCGACACCTTCACGCCCCACCCGCTGCACCGCGACGACCGGGTCTGGACCCAGACCAACTGCTACCTCGACATCTGGATCGAGATCGCCGCCGCCCTCGGGCTCCCGCCCGAGCCGCTGGGCGTGTGCGCCTACAGCGCAGGCACCGTCCCCGGGGCGTGGGCCTTCCTCAAGGCGCAGACCGACGACCTGCGCGACCTCTACGGCATCGAGGTCGCCGAGATCAACCTGTGGCGCACGGTTGAGGAGCACGTGCTGGACCACCTCGGGGCCGGTGAGCTGCTGACCGTGGAGTCGGACGCCTACTACCTGCCGGACACCGATGGCGTGTCCTACGGCGCCGAGCGCGTCAAGACGACGATCGTGCCCGTCCGCGTGGACCCCGAGGCGCGCGCGATGACCTACTTCCACAACTCCGGCCTCTACGCGCTGCAGGGAGACGACTACGACGGCGCGCTGGCCCTGCGCGACCTGCCGACGTGCGCTCCGCAGCCCTACGTCGAGCGCGTCCGGCTCGACGGGCTGGTCAGGGACGAGGCCGAGATCCGCCGCCGGGCAACGGCGCTCGCTGCCCGTCACCTCGCGCGCCGACCCGCCGGCAACCCGGTGGCCGACCTGTGCGACTCGGTCCGCGAGGTCGCGCCGACGCTGCCCGATCGGGGCTTCGCGTTCTTCCACCTCTACTCCTTCACCGCCACCCGGCAGCTGGGGCTCACCGCCCAGGCTGCGGCGGACGCGACCCGCTGGCTCGCCGACGGTGCTGCCGACGGCGACGACCCCGACCGCGACTCGCAGCCTGGTCTCGATGCCGACGAGCTGCGCACGGCCGCAGACGACTTCGACGTCGTCTCGCAGGAGATGAAGAACCTCCAGTTCGCCCTCGCCCGCATCACGGGCGGCCGCGCGCGCGACCTCGAGCCCACCCTGCAGCGCGCCACCGAGCGGTGGGGGAGCGCCATCGACCGCGTCGCCGCCCAGCTGGGATGACCGTCCTCGCCGCCGGTGCGGACCCCGTCGAGATCCGTTGGCAGGTGAGGCGGTTCGATCCGGGCGAGCAGCCAGGGCCTGGCTCCTGGCCGCAGGACGGCTGGGTCGCGGCGGTCGTGCCCGGGTCCCTCGCGGCCTCGGCCGCCGTGGTCGAGGCGTATGGCGTCCCGGCGCTCGCGGAGGCCGACCACAGCACCTGGTGGCTGCGCGGCAACGTCATCCTCGACCAGCCGCTCCCGCGCGCCCGGCTGGTGCTGGACCGGATCGCCACGCACGCCGACGTCTACCTCGACGGTCAGCGGATCCTGCGCAGCGACAACGCCTTCCGCCGTCACGTCATCGATCTCGGCGCGCTCACGGCCGGACCGCACGAGATCGCCGTGCGGATTGCGTCCTTCGGCGAGACGCCCGTGCCCCGCAAGCCCCGTCCCCGCTGGCGCAGCTCGCTCCTGCCCGACCCGAGCCTGCGGTGGCGGCGGACCCCGCTGCTCGGGCGCATCCCCACCTGGGAGGGCGTCCTGCCCCCGGTCGGCATCCTCGGGGAGGCCGGCCTGCGCGCCCGTCCCCGCGCGGAGGTCGTGTCGATCCGCACGCAGGTCGAGCCGGCACCCGACGGCTGGACCGCCCGGCTCGCGCTGCACGTGCGGGCCGCGGAACCGCTCCCGGTCGAGGTGACCCTGGACGGGGAGCGGCTGACCGCCGAGCCCACCCTCGAGGACGACGGGGCATGGCACCTGCGCCTGTCGCACGACGTGGGCGTCGTGTCCGGCGACGACGGCGCGACCCTGTGGTGGCCGCACACCCACGGGCTGCCTCGGCTGCGCCGCCTGCACGTCCGGGTCGGGGGCGAGACGGTCCTGGACCGGCGGATCGGCTTCTCCCACATCAGGGCCCGCCGCGAGGACGACCGCTTCGCGATCGCCGTCAACGGCGTCGACGTCTTCGTCCGGGGGGTCGTCTGGGCCACCACCGACCCGCTCGGCTGGACCAGCGACCCGGCCGAGGTGGCCCGCGACCTGGACGCCCTCGTCGCCGCCGGCATCAACCTCGTCCGCATCCCTGGCACGGGCACCTATGCCGACCAGGTCCTGCGCGAGCTCGCCGCCGAACGCGGTCTGCTCGTGTGGCAGGACGCCATGCTCGCGACCTTCGACCCGCCCGAGGACGAGGCCTGGCTCGCCGAGCTCGAGGCCGAGCTCCGGGACCAGCTCGGCGCCTGGGGCGGCTGGCCGCACCTCGCCGTCGTCTGCGGCGGCACCGAGACCGAGCAGCAGCCCACCCTCATGGGTCTGCCCCCCGAGCGACGGCGGATGACGGCCCTGCACGACCTGCTCCCGCGCCTCGCGGACGAGCTCGTGCCCGGAGCGATCCACGTGACCTCGAGCCCGTCCGGCGGGCCCCGCCCGGTCAGCATCGAGCACGGCGTGAGCCACTACTTCGGCGTCGGGGCCTACCTGCGGCCGCTCGAGGACGCCCGCACCGCGCGCGTGTCCTTCGCGTCCGAGGCGCTGACGTTCGCCATACCGCCCGAGCCGTCGACCATGGCGGAGCTGGACGACCTGGGCCTGCTGCCGGCCCCCGACGACCGGGGCAGAGGATCCGCGTGGCGCCGGGCCGCCCCGCACGACCGGGGGACGTCGTGGGACTTCGTGGACGTCACCGACCACTACGTGCGGGCGTGGATCGGTCGCTACCCCGCCGGCGCCGACAACGGCGACACCGGCGTCGACACCGACGTCGACGCAGCCGCCAGGCAGCTCACCACGGAGGGCTGGGAGGACCTGCAGCGCCGGACCGTCGCCCGGGTCATGACCGAGAGCTTCGCCTGGTGGCGCAGCTCGCCCACCCCGACCGGCGGCGCGATCGTCCTGGCCCACCGCGACCTCGCACCAGGCCCGGGGTGGGGGCTGATCGACGTGATCGGCGCGCCCAAGGCGCCGCTGCTCGCGCTGCCCGAGGTGCTCGCGCCGGTGGCGCTGCTGCTCCTCGATCGTGGTCTGGACGGGGTGCTGCTCGAGGCGGTCAACGACACGGGGCGCCCGGTGCGAGGGACGCTCCGGCTGGAGGCCCTGGACCTCGAGGGCGACGCCGTCCTCGACGCGGAGCTCGAGCTCGCCGTCCCGGCCCGGGGGCACGCGCAGGTCGAGGTCGAGGAGGCGCTCGGGGGCTTCCGCGACCTCGGCTGGGCCTGGCGCTTCGCGTCCGCCCCGGCCTACTCGGCGGTCCGCGCCCGCTGGGTGACCGACGGGGCGGGTGAGGTCCGGGCGACGCGGCCGCTGCTCCCGCCGACGATCCCCACGCCGACGATCCCCACCCCGGTCGTGGCACCCACGACCACCGACTAGGCTGGGACCGCGTCGCCACGGTCCCCGAGGCGGACGATGCAGACCCTTTGCCGAGAGGACTTGATGGTGTTGGCTTCCAAGCGCGTGCTCACCGGGACGCTGGCCGCCGTGGTCGCGGCCACCGGACTCCTCACCGGGTGCGACCAGGGCTCCCAGTCCCGCGCCGCGGCGATCGTCGACGGCCAGCCCATCCTCGAGTCCGACGTGCAGACCGCGGCCCGCGAGTTCAACGGCGGATCCTCGCAGGTCACGCAGCCGGTGCAGCCCGCCAACGTCGTCAGCCTGCTGACCTTCGGCCGCTACGTCCTGCCCGCCGTGCAGCAGTCCGGCAAGGGCGTGTCCGACGACGCCGCCAGGAAGCTGCTGGACAAGGTCGAGAACCCGTCCCGGTCCACGCTCGACTTCGTCCGCACGGCGCTCGCCCTCAACAGCATGGACCCCGCCACCGAGGAGAAGGTCGTCCAGCAGCTGAAGCAGGCCGACATCGAGCTCAACCCGCGCTACGGCTCGCTCGACCGCAAGACCCTGCAGATCGGGCCCGAGACCCGCAACTGGCTCGTGGCGGACGCGGCCGGTGCGCCCAGCCCCGCGCCGACCCCGGCTCCCGCACCCTGACATGACGACGACCGACGAGGTCGAGCGGCCCCGCCCCGGCGAGCGGTTGCTCGACCTCGTGGCCGTCATGGACCGGCTCCGCTCCCCGGGCGGCTGCCCGTGGGACGCCGAGCAGACCCACGAGAGCCTCGCGCCGTATGCCGTGGAGGAGGCGCACGAGCTCGCCGACGCCATCGCCTCCGGCGACCGTGAGCACCTGGTCGAGGAGCTGGGGGACGTGCTGCTCCAGGTGGCCTTCCACGCCAGGGTCGGTCAGGAGCACGCCACCGAGCCGTTCGACGTGGACGACGTCGCGGACGCGATCATCACCAAGCTCCAACGGCGCCACCCCCACGTCTTCGCGGACGCGGTGGTGTCGGGTGCCGCCGACGTCGAGGCCGGCTGGGAGGCCATCAAGGCCCTCGAGAAGCCCGACCGGACCGGCCTGCTCGACGGCATCCCCGCGTCCCTGCCGGCGCTCGCCCTGGCGGCCAAGACGGCCTCGCGGCTCGAGCGGACCGGACGGGGCGAGCTGCTCGCCGCCGCCGCTGCGCCGCAGCCTGACGACGTCGGGGCCGCCCTGCTGGCCCTCGTCCTCGACGCCCGGGGTCGGGGCATCGACGCCGAGCAGGCCCTGCGGGGCACCGTCCTGCGCCTCGCCGCGACGGCCGACGGCGACGCCTGAGCGCCCTGCGAGAGGCCGGCGAGGGGCTGACCGGACGGCATACGGCAGGTGCCTGTCCACCGCTCGGACGACGGCACGGTTGGCCGCAGACCCCGGCGCGCCCCCTGCGGCGCACGGGATAGGCTCGAGCCGCACCGCTCACCATCGATCAGGAGAGTACTTGTGGCCAACATCGAAGCAGTAGGCGCACGCGAGATCCTCGACTCGCGTGGCAACCCCACCGTCGAGGTCGAGGTCGCCCTGGAGGACGGCACCATCGCGCGTGCCGCCGTCCCGTCCGGCGCCTCCACCGGAGCGTTCGAGGCCGTGGAGCGTCGTGACGGCGACAAGGGTCGCTACCTCGGCAAGGGCGTCGAGGACGCCGTCAACGCCGTGCTGGACGAGATCGCCCCGCGGGTCCTCGGCTACGAGGCGACCGAGCAGCGCCTCGTCGACAACGAGATGCTGTCCCTCGACGGCACCGACAACAAGGGCTCGCTCGGCGCCAACGCGATCCTCGGCGTCTCCCTCGCCGTCGCCAAGGCCGCCGCCGAGTCGGCCGGTCTGCCGCTGTTCCGCTACGTCGGCGGCCCCAACGCCCACGTCCTGCCCGTCCCGATGATGAACATCCTCAACGGTGGGTCGCACGCCGACTCCAACGTCGACATCCAGGAGTTCATGATCGCCCCCATCGGCGCGCCCTCCTTCAAGGAGGCCCTGCGCTGGGGCGCCGAGGTCTACCACGCCCTCAAGTCCGTGCTCAAGGAGCGCGGCCTGGCCACCGGTCTCGGCGACGAGGGCGGCTTCGCCCCCAACCTCGAGTCCAACCGCGCCGCGCTGGACCTCATCCTCGACGCCATCCGTGCCGCGGGCTACGAGCCCGGCAAGGACATCGCCCTGGCGCTCGACGTCGCGGCGTCCGAGTTCTACCAGGACGGTTCCTACGCCTTCGAGGGCGGCAGCAAGTCGGCCGACGAGATGATCGCCTACTACGCCGAGCTCGTCGCGGCCTACCCCCTCGTCTCCATCGAGGACCCGCTCAACGAGGACGACTGGGACGGCTGGAAGTCCATCACCGAGCAGCTCGGCGACAAGGTCCAGCTGGTCGGCGACGACCTGTTCGTCACCAACCCCGAGCGGCTGCAGCGCGGCATCTCCACCGACACCGCCAACGCCCTGCTGGTCAAGGTCAACCAGATCGGCTCGCTCACCGAGACGCTGGACGCCGTCGACCTGGCCCACCGCAACGGCTACCGCTGCATGATGTCGCACCGGTCCGGCGAGACCGAGGACGTCACCATCGCCGACCTGGCCGTCGCCACCAACTGCGGCCAGATCAAGACCGGTGCCCCGGCCCGGTCCGAGCGCGTCGCCAAGTACAACCAGCTCCTGCGCATCGAGGAGGAGCTCGACGACGCGGCCGTCTACGCCGGCGCGGGCGCGTTCCCGCGCTTCAAGGGCGCCAGCGCCTAGTCTGGAGCACATGCCATCCAGCACCTCCCGAGGAGGGACGTCACGCCCCGCGCGACGTCCCTCCTCCGGTGCTGCCGCGGGTTCGTCCCGGCGCCCGGCCGGTGCCGGCGACCGGCAGCGTCGGCCCGCGGAGGGTCCTCGTCGCCGGGTCGGTGAGGGTGGCGGCGGCGTCGGGGGATCCGGCGGGTCGGGCGGCTCGCGAGGGACCGGTGGCTCACGCGGGACTGGTCCCGCGCGAGGAGCTGGTGGGCCTCGCGGCCGGTTGCGACCGGCCACGGTGCGGCGCCTGCTGGGCCTCGCGGCCATCGTCGTGATGCTCGCGATCATGCTCGTCCCCACCCTGCGTCGCTATCTCGAGCAGCGCGACCAGATCGCGACCCTCGAGCACTCCATCGTCGAGCAGCAGCGCCAGGTCGACGACCTGATGCGCGAACGCGCCAAGTGGGACGACCAGGCCTTCCTCGAGCAGCAGATCCGCTCCCGGCTGCACTTCGTCAAGCCTGGCGAGACGTCCTACACCGTGCTCGACCCGCAGACGGGCCGGCGCACCTCGGTGGACGCCCAGGTGGTCGGGGTCGACCTGGAGGCGCAGCAGGTCCCGTGGTACTCCAAGGTCTGGACCTCCCTGTCCAGCGCGGACCGCCTCGGCCTCGACCCGACGGTGGCCCCGGCCGAGGGTGGCCCGACGCCCACGCCGCAGCCCACGATCTCGGACACCCCCCGCCCCGGCTCCACCCCGTCCGGCAGCGCCCCCGGCGGCCGCACCTCGCCCGGTGCCTCGCCCACGCGCTGACGCCGGGCTCCCGACATACCTCTCCTCCCGAAGGCCAAGGCCACCGCATGAGCAACGAGTCCACCACGCCCGCACCGGGTCTCACCGACGAGGACGCCGCAGCGGTCCACGCCCAGCTCGGGCGCGAGGCGCGCGGCGTCGTCGAGGTCGCCCACCGCTGCCCGTGCGGACGTCCTGACGTCCTGCGCACCCTGCCGAGGCTGCCGGACGGCACGCCGTTCCCGACCACCTACTACGCCACCTGCCCACGGCTGACCGGTGCCCTGTCGACCCTCGAGGCGCAGGGCGTGATGCGCGAGATGAGCGAACGCCTCCGGGACGACGAGGCGCTGGCGGGCGCCTACCGGCGGTCGCACGAGGCCTACCTCGCCGACCGCGCCGAGCTCGGCTCGGTCCCCGAGATCGACGGCATCTCGGCCGGGGGGATGCCCACCCGCGTCAAGTGCCTGCACGTCCTCGCCGGTCACGCGCTGGCTGCCGGGCCCGGCGTCAACCCCTTGGGGGACGAGGCCGTCGAGGCCGTGGGGGAGTGGTGGGCCCCCGGACCCTGCGTCGCCCCCACCGAGGACGGCTGGGAGCGCCGGTGACCGACGGGGCCGTTCGTCGCGTCGCGGCCGTGGACTGCGGCACCAACTCCATCCGCCTCCTGGTCGCGGACGTCGACGTCGCCGTGCCTGATGGGCCTGCCGCGCCTGCCGTCGGCGCGCTGCACGACGTGGTCCGCCGCATGGAGGTCGTCCGTCTCGGCGAGGGGGTCGACCGGACCGGGCGCATCTCCGAGGCCGCGATGGAGCGGGCTCTCGGACGGTCGCGCGAGTATGCCGAGCAGTGCGCCGGCCTCGGCGTCTCGGCCGTGCGCTTCGTGGCGACCTCGGCCGCCCGCGACGCCGGCAACGCGGAAGACTTCGCGGCCGGGGTGAGAGCCGCCTTCGCCGAGCACGGGCACGACGGCGTCGTCCCCGAGGTGATCAGCGGCGACGAGGAGGCCGAGCTGTCCTTCCTCGGCGCGACGGGTGACCTGGTGGCGGCCGGCATCCCCGGCCCCTACCTCGTCGTCGACCTCGGCGGCGGGTCCACCGAGCTGGTGCGCGGGACGGCTGAGGGTGTCGTCGAGGCGGCCCGGTCGGTCGACATGGGGTGCGTGCGGCACGCCGAGCGCTACCTGCACCACGACCCGCCGACGGCCGACGAGCTCGCCGCCGCCCTGGCGGAGGTCGACCGGCAGCTCGACCTGGCCTGCAGCACGGTCGAGCTCACCGGCGTGCGCACGCTGGTCGGCGTCGCCGGCACCGTGACGACGGTGACCGCGCACGCGATGGGGCTCGCGGCATACGACCCCGAGGTCATCCACCTGTCCCGGCTCCCGGCCGACGTGGTCCGCGCCGCCTGCGCGGACCTGGTGCGCCTGGACCGACCGAGCCGAGCGGCGCTGCCGTTCATGCACCCGGGCCGCGTCGACGTCATCGGGCCCGGGGCCCTGATCTGGGGCCGGATCGTCGAGCGCGTCGTGGGGGCGGGCGCCGACGACCTCGTCGTCTCCTCCGAGCACGACATCCTCGACGGCGTCTGCCTGCGCCTGGCGGGTTCGGTCGACTGACCGAGGGAGGCCGGCCACGGGCCTACACTGGGGGGAGCACGTGCTCCGGGGTCGGTGCAATTCCGAGCCGGCGGTGACAGTCCGCGACCCGACCACCTCTCGAGGTGGGCGGTTGACCTGGTGGAACTCCAGGACCGACGGTGAAAGTCCGGATGGGAGGCAGCACGCGGCGCCTCGTCGGCGCCCGCTCCGGTCGTCGCGACCGGGTCGGAGCCGCACCTGGCGCACGTCCGTCGACCGACGGTGACCCCGGCGCAGCCACGCAGCAACGGCACGGGAGTCGACCGGAGGTGAGGATGTCCCGACACGCGAGGCACACCTGGCTGGCGCCCCTGGCGCTCGGCGCGGTCCTGCTCGCCGTCTGGGAGCTGGTCGCCGCCTATGGCGGTCTGCCCGCCTTCCTGCTGCCCGGCCCGGTCGACGTCGCGACGCGGCTGGTGGGCATGCTCGGTGGACCCGTGGTGTGGCCCTATGTCGCGCTCACCCTCGCCGAGGCGCTCGGGGGCTGCGCGCTCGGCGCGGCCGTCGCCCTGCCGCTGGCCGTGCTGATCCACCGCTCGCGCTGGGTCGGCGCCGCCGTCACCCCCTTCCTCGGCGCCACCCAGGCGATCCCCGCCATCGCGCTCGCGCCGCTGCTGGTGCTCTGGGTCGGCTACGGCCTGACCGCGATCGTGGCGCTGTGCTCGCTCATGGTGTTCTTTCCCATCCTCATCTCCTCGGTCGTCGGCCTCACCCACGTGCCGCACGAGGTGGTCGACGCCGCCCGGATCGACGGCGCCGGCAGCTGGGACCTGCTGCGACACGTCGAGGCACCCCTGGCGCTCCCCAACGTCCTCGCCGGGCTGCGCAACGGCTTCACCCTGTCGGTGACCGGGGCGGTCGTGGGCGAGATGGTCATGGGCGGCGAGGGACTCGGCACCCTGCTCACCCTGCAGCGCGACGCCGTCGACACCGCCGGGATGGTCGCCGTGATCGTCATGCTGTGCGCCATCGCGGCCTCGGCATACACCCTGCTCCTGGTCGTCGAGCGACGCTCCTCGATCGTCGCCGACGTCCGCGAGACCCCGCGCGGCTGACCTCGAAC
The DNA here is from genome assembly GCF_002479615.1 of Arsenicicoccus sp. UBA7492. Lineage (NCBI taxonomy): Bacteria > Bacillati > Actinomycetota > Actinomycetes > Micrococcales > Intrasporangiaceae > Arsenicicoccus > Arsenicicoccus sp. UBA7492. Next base: position 58,504 of record NZ_DLOE01000025.1, read on the forward strand.
CGTCCCCACCCCCCATCAGCCACCCCCCGCAGCACCCCTCGAGAGGACCACTCCCCGTGACCATCACCCGCCGATCCCTGCTCACCGCCGCCGGACTCACCTCGGTGCTGGCGCTGGCCGCGTGCGGCGGCGGCAGCGGCAGCGGCAGCGATCAGGTGGTCCGGTCGTCCACCGCTGCCACCCCCGCCGGCAGCAGCGCCGGGGGTGACAAGGCCACGGTGGGACTGACCTACATCCCCAACATCCAGTTCGCACCGTTCTACGTGGGGATCGAGCAGGGCTACTTCCGCAAGCGGGGGGCCGACGTGACGGTCCGGCACCACGGCGCGCAGGAGGGGCTGTTCACCGCGATCGCCTCCGGGCAGGAGGACCTCGTGATCGCGGGGGGCGACGAGATGGTCGAGGCGCGGGCCAAGGGCCTGGACCTCGTCGCGGTCGCCTCCTACTACCGGCGGTACCCCGTCGAGCTGATCGTCCCGGCCGACTCCCCGATCAAGACTCCGGCCGACCTCAAGGGCCGGTCCCTCGGGGTGCCCGGGCGGTATGGCGAGAGCTGGCTCGGGGCCCTGGCGATGTTCAAGGCCGCCGGGATCACGGACCAGGACGTGCGGGTCACCGAGATCGGCTACACCAGCCAGGCCGCCCTCGCGACCGACAAGGTCGACGCCGTCATGGGCTATGCCAACAACGACACCGTGCAGATGCGGCTCGCGGGGCTCGACGTGCGCTCGATCCCGCTCACCGCGACCGGTGAGGTCCCGCTCGTGTCCATCTCGCTCGTCACGACGAGGAAATATCTGCAGGCCAACCCGGCGCGGGTGCGCGCGGTGGCCGACGGCATGCTCGACGGCATCCAGACGATGGCCTCCGACCCGGAGCAGACCATCAAGGACTCGTCGCGGCACGTGCCCAACCTCGCGGACGCCAAGGCCGCCACCGCGGCCTGCGCCACGCTGGACGCCACGGTCAAGGTGATGCTCACCAAGGACGGGGCGGTCAGCGGTCGGCTGGACCCGGCGCAGTGGGCGTCGATGACGGCGTTCATGCGCTCGCAGGGCCTCATCGCCAAGGACGTCCCCGCCGCCGATGCGGTGGCGGCGGGCTACGTCTCGCGCTGACGCGACCTGCCGCGGACGTGAGGCCGTCAACGCGGCCGGTGGGGGCCTCGAGGCCCAGCTGGCCCGCAAGGCCTCCGGTGGCTCGCTGTTCCGCGAGCCGCAGATCAACGCCTGGTATGCCGTCAAGGGCGATCGCGTGCTGCCCCTCAACGACGAGGCGCGGGCAGCCGTCGGTGCCGGCATGGCGCTGCGCGACTACCAGCGCACCGTGCACGCCAAGTACGCCGACAAGCTGCCGGGCTCCGGCTACGACCGGTCCGGCACCGCAGGCGGATTCGCGGCGGGCGGTGCGCCGGCAGCGGCCCAGCCCGTGGCGGGGCAGCCCGCGGCGCAGAGGTCAGCCCAGACGTCCGACTCGCCCGCGCCGATGGTGGCCGGTGGTCTGGGGCTGGGGCTGGGGCTGGGGCTGGTGGCCGCGGCCGGTGCGGTGGTGGCCGCAGCCCGTCGCCTTCGCACCCACGCCTGACCCGACCGGCGGCCGCCGACCACAGCGTCGGGCGGCCTGCCACGAGTCAGCCCCGGTCACGAAGGGCCGTCCCGCCGTCGCGGGGCGGCCCTTCGTCATGCGCCGACGGTCCGGCATACCGACGACGAAGGTGCAGGTGCCGAACGACGCCACGAGACCGGACCGTGACTATCTCGCTGTGGACACTAGTGCGGATTGCGCGGTAGTGTGCGATGTGGAAGAAGGAGGTGCCCATGGAGACCACTCAGCTCGTCAAGGGCGTGCTCGACCTCGCCGTCCTGGCCGTGGTGGCGCGCGAGGACGGCTACGGCTACGACGTCGTCCGGCGCATCCGGGCGGCGGGTCTCGAGGACGTGGGGGAGGCCAGCGTGTACGGCACGCTGCGCCGGCTCTTCGCGGCCGGCGCGCTGACGTCCTACGTCGTGCCGAGCGACGAGGGCCCGCACCGCAAGTACTACGGCATCACCGGCGAGGGGCGCGCGATCCTCGAGCGCCAGGGCAAGACCTGGCGGACCTTCGCCGGGACCATGAACGACCTGCTCAAGGATGCGGAGGCAGTGGCATGAGCGACACGATCGTGCTGGGCGACAACGAGATCCGCGACTACGTGGCGCGGGTGAGGCGGGCGCTGGACGACCTGCGCGCCGACGACGTCGACGAGCTGACCTCCGGCATGGAGGCCGACCTGGCCGAGATCCGTTCGGAGGCAGGCTCGCTCGTCGCCCGTCTCGGCGAGCCCGAGACCTACGCCGCCGAGCTGCGCGCCGCTGCCGGCCTGCCCCCACGATCCGCCGTGGCCTCCCGCACCAGGGGGATGCGGGAGGCCACGGCTACCGTGCGGGAGTCGTATGACGCTGCGCTGCAACGGCATCCGTGGCTGCGTCACCCGCGCGACTATGTCAGGACGCTCCACCCGGCGTGGTGGCTGCTGCGGGCTTCCTCGCCGTGTGGTGCATCAACGCGATGCTGGGCCTGGGGCAGGTGGCGAGCGTGCTGCTGCTCCTCGCCGCCGTGCCCCTGAGCGTGTGGATCGGCTGGCGCGGCAGGGGGGTGCCCAGGGCTGCTCGGTTGGCGATCGGCCTGGCCAACACGATCGCCGTGGTCGCCTCGCTGGTATTCGGGGCGCAGCTGGTCGAGCGGTTCTACGGGGACGGGAACTACCTGCCGGCCGTGTACTCCCAGCCTGCGGCGCCGTCCGGACTGTCCAGGGAAGGTGTCGAGGTGGCCAACGTCTTCGTCTACGACGAGCAGGGCAACCCGGTTCCGCGGGCCCGGCTCTTCGACGAGGGCGGAAGCCCTTTGATCGTGCGGCCGCACGACGTGCAGGACCGGATCGCCTCCGTCGACAGCTATGGGCAGGCGCAGCGCAACGTCGTCCCCCGCAGCCTGCCGAGCACCGACGCCTGGCACCCCACCCAAGAACAGCTCGACGCCGAGGAGTACGCCTGGCGGCCGCCGGCCACCCTGCCGCCGCTGCTGCCCGTGCAGCCGGCGCCGACCGCCACCCCGTCGCCCGGCGCCAGCTCGGCGGCCGGTTCGAACCCGACGTCAAGCCTGAGCGCGACCCTTGGCCCGAGTGTGACGTCCAGCCCGAGCAGGCCGGGCGGTCCGAGCGGCGGCCCGACCATGACCTCCGGGCCCTCGACCGCACCTACGTCGACCGCCACGGCCCCGACGCCCACCCCGACCGGGACGACGACCCCCTGAGCGCGTCCGAAGCTGACCACTCGGCGGGGTCCCTCCTCGCCGAGTGGTCGGTCATGGGCGGGGTGTGGGTCGGTAAGTGACCGGTCGGCGGGGTGGGGTGGCATCCTGCGGGGCATGGACCTGCTCCTCCCGCACCCCGGCACCGGCGACCTCCACCCGTCGCCGGTGCCGCCGGGCACCGGCTGGCCGGGGGATCCCTCGCGGCCCCGCACCCCGCGTGCCGCAGCCCCGGAGGACGTCATACGGCTGGCCGGGTCGGCCCGGACCCTGGACCAGCTCGACGCGAGAGTGGCTGTCTGCCAGGCCTGCCCGCGGCTCGTCGCGTGGCGCGAGAGCGTCGCGGAGACCAAGCGGGCGGCGTTCGCCGACCAGCCCTACTGGGGCCGCCCGGCGCCGGGGTGGGGCGACCCGCACCCGCGCGCGCTGATCGTCGGGCTCGCCCCCGCCGCCCACGGGGCCAACCGGACCGGCCGGATCTTCACCGGGGACCGCAGCGGGGACTGGCTGTATGCCGCGCTCCACCGCGCGGGCCTGGCCAGCCAGCCCACCAGCGTGCACGCGGCAGACGGCCTCCAGCTGCACGGCGTGCGCATCACGGCCCCGGTGCACTGCGCGCCCCCGGACAACCAGCCCTCGACCCTGGAGAAGGCCACCTGCGCACCGTGGCTGGATCGTGAGATCACCCTCGTGGAGCGCGATCTCGAGAGCCTGCTCGCCCTCGGCGGCATCGGCTGGGCGCAGGCGATCGGCGCCGCGAGACGACTCGGCTGGACCGTGCCGCGTCCCGCGCCGAAGTTCGGCCACGGCGCCGAGGCCACCCTGATCACCGCGCGGGGCAAGGAGATCCGCCTCGTGGGGTGCTATCACGTCAGCCAGCAGAACACCTTCACCGGCCGCCTGACCGAGACGATGCTCGACGAGGTGATCGCTCGGCTGTGACCCCGAGCAGGGTGCTGCCCCCGGGTGATGGGGCCGGGGGCAGCGGGGGATGGGCGAGCAGGTCAGTGGGCGAGGGCGTGCTCCTCCTGCGTGCCCTCGTGGACGGGGAGGGGCGAGACCGGCAGCGGCTCGAACCGCGAGGTGAAGAACCGCAGCGTCGGAGACTCGTAGACGAACCGCAGACCGCGGATCGATGCGCGCCGCTGCCAGACGGCGATCACGGCGTCGGCGACGACGTCCATGTGGGCGTTGGTGTAGACGCGCCGGGGGATCGTCAGCCGGACGAGCTCGAGCTTGGGGTGGTTGTGCTCGCCGGTCTTGGTGCGGCCGGCCGAGACGATGCCGCGCTCCATGGCGCGCACCCCGGACTCGACGTAGATCTCGGCGGCGAGCGACTGGGCCGGGAGCTCGTCCTGGGGGACGTGGGGCAGGAAGGCACGCGCGTCGAGGAACACCGCGTGGCCGCCGATGGGCTGCACCACGGGGATGCCCGCCTCGATCAGACGCTCGCCGAGGTAGCGCACCTGGCCGATGCGGTGGGCGAGGTAGTCGTCGTCCAGCGCCTCGCGCAGGCCGACGGCCATGGCCTCCAGGTCGCGACCGGCCAGCCCGCCATACGTCGGCATGCCCTCGTAGAGGACGACGAGCTCGCGGGCCTTGATCAGGATGTCCTCGTCGCGCATGGCGAGGAAGCCGCCGATGTTGACCAGGCAGTCCTTCTTGCCGGACATGGTCAGGCCGTCGAAGTGGGACAGCATCTCCTTGGCGATCTGCGCGCAGGGCGTGTCGGCGTAGCCCTCCTCGCGCTGCTGGATGAAGTAGGCGTTCTCGGCGAGGCGGGTCGCGTCGGACCACATGATGATGCCGTGCTCATCGCAGATCTCGCGGACGGCCCTGATGTTGGCCATGGAGACGGGCTGGCCGCCGGCCATGTTCACGGTGACCGCGACGTTGATGTAGGCGATCTGGTCGGCGCCCACCTCGTCGATCAGGGCGCGGAGCTTGTCGAGGTCGACGTTGCCCTTGAAGGGGTGGATGGCGGACGGGTCGTGGGCCTCGTCGATGATGACGTCGTGGAAGGTCGCGCCGGCCAGCTCCTGGTGGGCGCGGGTGGTGGTGAAGTACATGTTGCCGGGCACGTGCTGGCCGGGCGTGATGAGGATCTGGGAGATGAGGTGCTCGGCGCCGCGGCCCTGGTGGGTGGGGCAGGTGTAGGGGAACCCGTAGAACTCCTCGACGGCGTTCCACAGGTTGTCGAAGGACCGCGCCCCGGCGTAGGCCTCGTCGCCCAGCATCATGGCGCTCCACTGCGCGTCGCTCATCGCGGAGGTGCCCGAGTCGGTGAGCAGGTCGATGTAGCAGTCCTTGCTCTTGAGCAGGAAGGTGTTGTGGCCGGCGGCCCGGATCGCCTCCTCGCGCTCGGCGCGGGTCGTCATGTGCAGGGGCTCGACCATCTTGATGCGATACGGCTCGGCGTTGACCACGGAGCTCACCTTCCTCGTCTCTGGTTGCGTCCTGGTTGCGTGCCGCCCACGCTGCTCCTGGGGCAGTGGCTACGCAACCCAGGCGGGTCCGGGCGCACAGAGTGTTCAATGTGCCGAGCAATCAGCCGTATGACGTGGGCAGTGTGACCATAAGTCACGGCGCGCGGTCGACAACAGCGAGTCCGCGACGGCCGACCTCAGGGTCTTCGGGAGGCGACGCGAGGGGACCTCCGGCGCGGTTTCGTTAAATCGTTCAAACGTTTCATCGCGGGTGACCGCACGGCGTGGACCTGCGACAAGATCGGGGGGTCCCGCTCCGGGCAGGTGCGGAGGTGATTAGATTCATAGGTGCGTGGCCCAGGCCGCGCAGCGATGACAACGGCGTCCTCGCACGACACCCTGACGTCCGCCATCACCGCAAGGAAGGCACCACATGCCCCATCCTGTCGATCCGACGACGACCGACGCCTGGCGCGAGCTCACCGACGCGCGCGACGACCTGGAGCCCGACCTGCGTGGCTGGTTCGCCGCCGACCCCGACCGGGCGCGCCGCCTGAGCCTGGACGCCGGTGACCTGCACGTCGACCTGTCCAAGAATCTGGTCGACGACCGGATCCTCGCCGAGCTGGTCCGCCTGGGCGATCAGGTGGGGCTGATCGAGCGTCGCGACGCGATGTTCGGCGGCGAGCGCATCAACGTCACCGAGAAGCGTGCGGTCCTGCACACCGCTCTGCGGGCACCCGAGGGCACGGTCGTCGAGCTCGAGGGTCACGACGTGGTCCCGGACGTCCACGCCGAGCTGGCCAAGCTCTACGCCTTCGCCGACGAGGTGCGCTCGGGACGCTGGACCGGCGTGACGGGTCGCCGCATCAAGAACGTCGTCAACATCGGCATCGGTGGCTCGGACCTCGGCCCGGTCATGGCCTACGAGGCGCTGAAGCCGTTCGGGCAAGAGGGGCTGGAGCTGCGCTTCATCTCCAACATCGACCCCACCGACGTCCACGAGAAGACCGCATACCTCGACCCCGAGGAGACGCTGTTCATCGTCGCGTCCAAGACCTTCACGACGCTCGAGACCCTCACCAACGCCCGCCTCGCCAAGAAGTGGCTGCTGGACGGCTTGGCCGAGCGCGGCGCCATCCGCGAGGGCGACAGCGACCAGGCGCTCTCGGCGATCGCGCAGCACTTCGTCGCCGTGTCGACGGCGCTGGACAAGGTCAGCGAGTTCGGGATCGACCCGGCCAACGCCTTCGGGTTCTGGGACTGGGTGGGCGGTCGCTACTCCGTGGACTCCGCCATCGGCACCTCGCTCGCCGTGGCCATCGGGCCGGAGCGGTTCGCCGAGCTCCTCGCCGGCATGCACACGATGGACGAGCACTTCCGCACCACCCCGCTGGAGCGCAACGTCCCCGCGGTCATGGGCCTGCTCAACATCTGGAACTCCAACTTCCTCGGCGCCCACACGCACGCCGTGCTGCCCTACGCGCAGTACCTCCACCGCTTCCCGGCCTACCTCCAACAGCTCACCATGGAGTCCAACGGCAAGAGCGTGCGGTATGACGGCACGCCCGTCACGACCGAGACCGGCGAGATCTGGTGGGGCGAGCCCGGCACCAACGGCCAGCACGCGTTCTACCAGCTCATCCACCAGGGCACCCGCCTCGTGCCGGCGGACTTCATCGCGTTCGCCAACCCGTCGCACCCCCTCAAGGACGGCGCCCAGGACGTCCACGAGCTGTTCCTCGCCAACTTCCTCGCCCAGACCGCGGCGCTCGCCTTCGGCAAGACCGCCGAGGAGGTCCGCGCCGAGGGGACCGAGGAGGCGCTCGTCCCCGCCCGCGTGTTCGAGGGCAACCGGCCCACCACCTCGATCATGGCGCCCGCCCTCACCCCGTCCACCCTCGGCCAGCTGATCGCGCTCTACGAGCACATCACCTTCGTCGAGGGCGTCGTGTGGGGCATCGACTCGTTCGACCAGTGGGGCGTCGAGCTCGGCAAGAAGCTCGCCAAGGAGGTCGGCCCGGCCATCGAGGGCGACGCCGACGCCCTGGCCGCGCAGGACCCGTCCACGCAGGGGCTCATCGAGTACTACCGCGAGCACCGCACCAGCTGAGGGGCACAGACGGAGGGGCACAGACCTGAGGGGCACTGACCTGGCTCCGGCACCACGCCGCAGCCACGAGAAGCGGGCCGACCCGAGGGGGCGGCCCGCTTCTCGGCATACGACCTGGTCGCGCTCTAGTCTGGGCCTGCCCTCGTAGCCCAACGGCAGAGGCAGGCGACTTAAAATCGCTCGAGTGCGGGTTCGAGTCCCGTCGGGGGCACGAGACGCGAACCGTCCGACCCAGCCGGGTGCGAGCCGCGCGCGAGACCTACGCCGCCTGTCGGGAACATTTCCGGCCGCTGTGGCGTCATGCTGAAGGAGACCGTCGCCACGAGCGTGACGGCCCGATCACTGGGAGAGACCACGATGAGCAACCCGATCTTCGATCGCGTCGACCGGGAGGCGCAGCGCGGCTACGCCGGCTTCGGCCAGCAGCGCACGCCCGACCTGTCCGCAGGCCAGCTGCAGGACATGTATGCCGCGCCGCCGGTCATCCCCGCGCACGAGCGCCGCCTCACGCTGGACGACGTGATGATGAAGGCCCTGCTGCTGTTCGGCATCGTCATCGGCGTGGGCGCCGTCAGCTGGTACGCCTCGGCCCTGATGCCCGCCACCAGCCTCGTCCTGCTCTTCGGCGGGATGATCGGCACGCTGGTCCTCGGCCTCGTCATCGCCTTCAAGAAGGCCATCAGCGTCCCGCTGATCGTGACCTACGCCGTGCTGGAAGGTGCCTTCGTCGGCGCCCTCAGCCAGAACTTCGAGCGGGCCTACGACGGTGCCGTCCCGACCGCCATCCTCGCGACGCTCTGCGTCTTCGGCGCGATGTTCGCGGGCTGGAAGGGCGGCTTCATCAAGGTCACCGACAAGTTCCGCCGCATGATGGGCATGGCGCTCATCGGCTACGCGATCTTCGCCCTCATCAACCTCGGCGCCGCGCTCCTGGGCGTCGGCGGCGGCTGGGGCTTCGGTGGCAGCGGTCCGATCGGCATCGGGATCTCGCTGTTCGCGACCGGCCTCGCGGCCTTCACCCTCGCGCTCGACTTCGACTCGATCGACAACGCCGTCCGCTCCGGCGCCCCGGAGAAGTACTCCTGGCTGCTGGCGCACGGTCTCGTCGTGACCGTCGTCTGGCTCTACATCGAGATGCTTCGCCTCATCGGGCGCTTCCGCGACTGAGCATGACCGCGATCCCTGACGAGGTCAGGGTCGAGCTGGAGCGCGTGGTCCGGCGGTGGCAGCAGCTGCCGCTGGACCACGCGCTTCGCGCGTCCGGACCGGTGCGCGAGCTCGCCCAGGCCCTGGCCGACGAGGTGGCCGACGCCGAGGCGCGACCCCGCGAGACGCTGCCCGAGCTCGGCCCGGCGACCCTGCTGCACCAGCTCCAGGTGTGCACCTACGACGCCGCCCGCCTGCACCCCGAGGGGCGGCAGGCGGGCGGCATACGGACGCTCGCGGAGCGTCTCGCGCAGGTGCGGCGCGAGATCAGCTGAGGCGCTCGTAGATGATGGCCATGCCCTGGCCGCCACCCACGCACATCGTCTCCAGGCCGTAGGTCAGGTCGCGGGCCTGCAGCGAGTGCAGCAGCGTCGTGGTGATGCGCGCGCCGGTCGACCCGAAGGGGTGGCCGAGCGCGATGGCGCCGCCGTTGACGTTGAGCTTGTCGAGGTCCATGCCGAGGTCGTCGGCGCTCGGGAGCACCTGCGCGGCGAAGGCCTCGTTGATCTCGTATAGGTCCAGGTCCCCGATGGTCATGCCGGCGCGGGCCAGGGCCTGGCGGGACGCCTCGACGGGGCCGAGGCCCATGATCTCGGGGGACAGGGCGCTGACGCCCGTGGAGACGATCCGGGCGAGCGGGGTCAGGCCCAGCTCCTTGGCCTTGTCGGCGGCCATCACGACCACGGCCGCGGCGCCGTCGTTGAGCGGGCAGCAGTTGCCGGCCGTGACCGTGCCGTTCTCGCGAAAGACCGGCTGCAGGGTCTGGACCTTGTCGAGGGTGACGCCGGCGCGGGGGCCGTCGTCGGTGGAGACGACCGTGCCGTCCGGCAGGGTGACCGGCGTGATCTCCTCGGCGAAGAAGCCGCTCTTGATGGCCTCCTCGGCGAGGTTCTGCGAACGGACGCCCCACTCGTCCTGACGCTCGCGCGAGACGCCGCGCAGGGTCGCGACGTTCTCGGCGGTCTGGCCCATCGTCAGGTAGACGTCGGGCAGCAGGCCCTCCTCGCGGGGGTCGCTCCAGGTGGTGTTGTCCTGGGCGATGCGCTTCATGCGCTCCTCGGCGTCCTTGAAGCGGGGGTTCTTGTCGCCGTCGTCCGAGCCGCCGGCGCCGGCGAAGCTCTTGTAGCGGGAGACGCACTCGACGCCGCCGGAGACGAACACCTCGCCCTCGCCGGCGCGGATCGCGTGGAAGGCCATGCGGGTCGTCTGCACGGAGCTGGCGCAGAACCGGTTGACGGTCGCGGCGGGCACGTGGTCGAGGTCGGCGAGGATCGCGACGACGCGGGCCATGTTGGCGCCGTGCTCGCCGGACGGCTCGGCGCAGCCGAGGTAGAGGTCGTCGATGAGCGAGCGGTCGAGGCCGGGGACCTTGTCGAGCGCGGCCCGCACGACGTGGGCGGCGAGGTCGTCCGGGCGGACGTCCTTGAGCGAGCCCTTGAAGGCCCGGCCGATCGGGGTCCGTGCGGTCGAGACGATGACGGCGTCCTGCATGCGGCACTCCTTCGTGTCGTGCGGGTTCACTACCCGCAGGTATGCCGAGAGGTTAGCCCGGCTGCGGCTCGTCGGTCACGCTCGCGCCAGGCGGGGTGGCCGACGTCACCTGGGGTCGCCGCAGCCGGCCCACGTCCGGGCGGCGCAGTCGACGCAGCACGGCGCGACGGGTGCGCGTGGTCCGCGACAGGCCCCCGCCGGTGTCCTCCGTCTCGGCCTCGGCGCTCACCTCGGTGCCGGGGTGGGCGACGGCGTGGACGGCGGCCACGTGCAGCGGTCCGACGCCCTCGCCGCGCGACACCTCCAGGGGGCGGTCCGACTCGGGCCACAGGCCGAGCGCGGACGCGACGGACGGCAGGATCGCCGACGCCGCCCGGGCGTAGCCCGCCGCCGAGGGGTGGAACTGGTCCTTGGAGAACATCAGCGCCGGCTCGGCGAGGAAGTCCGGACCGATGAGATCGCCGAGCGACACCGTGCGGGCGCCCGCCTCGACGGCGGCCACCGTCTGCGCGGCCGCGAAGTCCCGCGACCACCGGCTGACGAGCCACCGCAGCGGCTGGGGGAGGGGCTCGACCGTGCCGAGGTCGGGGCAGGTGCCGACGATGACGGTGGCGCCGCGCGACCGCAGCACCGTGATGGTCTCGGCGAGGTGTCCCACGGCCTCGGGCACGTCCTTGCGGTGGGTCACGTCGTTGCCACCGACGACCACGACCACGACGTGCGGCTCGGGCGCGCGGGCCAGGAGGTCCTCGAGCTGGGCGGGCAGGTCGGTCGACTCGGGGCCCACGACGGCGGCGTTGGTGAGACGGACCGGCCGCCCGGCGATCGCGGAGATGCCGTGGGCCAGGGTGGCGCCGATCGTCTGGCGGCGGTGGTCGACGCCGAGCCCTGCGGCCAGCGAGTCGCCCAGCACGCCGAGCTCGATGGGGTCGCCGAGGCCGGCGCCATAGACGTCGGAGTCCGGCGGCGCGGTCTCGAAGGGCTTGCCCACGACCCGCCGCACCATGCGCGCCTCGACCTTGAGGATGCCGTAGCCGGCCGCCCCCACCCCCGCCGCCCCGGCGAGGCCGTAGCCCCCGCCCCGCGCGATCCTCGTCCCCAGACCCAGTGTCCCCACCTCGTTCGCCGCGTCGATGTCCCTTCAAGGGTAAGCAAACTCGGTTACCTGTCGGTAATGCCCGAGGCGCATCACCTGGCTTCTCCGAGTTCGGCTTCCGTTCACGTCAGGGTGGCCGCGGTGATGCTCGGCACGAGTCGAATGGACGTCTGGCGCAGGCGACTCCCGCTGCTGCGCCGACGACGTGCAGGGGGCCCCGATGGACAGCGACGCACCTCCGCGCCGCCCTGACGAGCACGTCGCGGTCCTGCCGGGCTGGTGGACCACGGTGCAGCAGGCCGAGCAGCAGGCGCTGCAGCTGACGCGCGGCACCGACGTGGTCACTGCGGCCACCCATGTCGTCGACGGCATCGCCCTCGTGACCGCGCAGGTCGCGGGTCCGCACCGGTGGTCCAGCGCCTCGCACCGCGACCACGACCGTTGGGCCGTCATGGCGCGCGACGCCGTCGCCGACCACGAGGCGCGGTATGGCGGGCGGCTGTTCGTGTTTCCCGGCCAGTGCGCCCTCGCGGGGGCGATGACGGCGGGGCGGGTGCTGGCGGAGACCGTGATCGACGAGCTCGTCGTCCCCGGCCACCCCGGCCGGATCGACCCCGAGGCCCGGATCGAGGGCCTGGACTTCGTGCGGCCGGTCTATCGCCAGGGGCAGGTCGTCCTGACGCTGCGCCCGATCGGGCCGGGTCTGTTCACCCCGTTCGAGCGGCCGCGGACGGCCGGGGCGCTGCGCCCGAGCATCTGACGCGCCGGAGCATCTGACGCGCCGGAGCGTCTGACGCACCCGACCGCTCGGCGCGCGGGAGGGGCCGACGGTCGACGTGGGGCCACGGGGCCTGCCCAGGTTCGTCCCCCTTTGCCAGACTGCCAGGACACGCCCGATCGAGGAGGATCCATGGCAGACGAGCTCGTCCGCGTCGACCGCACCGGCGACGTCACGACGGTGACGATGACCAGCCCGAGGCAGCGCAACGCCCTGTCGGTCGACATGATGCGCGCGCTGCGCGACGCCCTCGCCGAGGCGGGCAGCACCAACACCCTCGCGGTGGTGCTGGCCGCGGAGGGCCCGGTGTTCAGCGCCGGCCACAGCTTCCGCGACATGGTGGGAGCCACGTCCGAGGACGTCACCGAGCTGTTCGAGCTGTGCACGTCGCTGATGGACACCGTCCAGGCCATGCCGCAGCCCGTGATCGCCCGCGTGCACGCCCTCGCCACGGCCGCCGGCTGCCAGCTCGTCGCGACCTGCGACCTGGCGGTGGCGGCCGAGACGGCGGGCTTCGCGCTGCCGGGAGGCCGCGGCGGGTTGTTCTGCCACACCCCGCTGGTGGCGGTGGCGCGCAACGTCGGTCGCAAGCGCGCCCTCGAGATGGCCCTGTCCGGCGACGTCGTGGACGCGGGCACCGCCCTGGAGTGGGGTCTGGTCAACGCGGTCGTCCCCGAGGACGAGCTGGACGAGGCGGTGGCCGCCCTGGTCGCTCGCGTCACCCGTGGCAGCGCCGCCCAGCGCGCCGCAGGCAAGAGGCTCTTCTACGCCCAGGTCGGCCGGGACCAGTCCGAGGCCTATGCGATGGCGATCGCCGCGATGGCGGACGGCGCGGTGGGGGTCGACGGCCAGGAGGGCATGACCGCCTTCCTGGAGAAGCGGCACCCTCGCTTCACCAGCACCCCGCAGGGTTGATCGGCCGCCTGGGTCTGGACACGTCAGGCCGGACCCCTCAGGTTCGACAGCTCTGGCCCGTCAGGTCAGGCCCGACGGCTGAGCGTCGACGGCTCAGGCCCGGCGGCTCAGACGCGCAGGTCGAGGAGCATGGTCTCGGCCGTGCCGTCGTGCCCCACCGTGCGATAGCCGAGCCGGCCATAGAGGTTGACCGCCTCGTTGCCGTCCTCCACCGACAGGCTGGCTCCGGCATACCCCGCGGTCCGGAGCCGGTCGGCGAGCCGCTCAAGCAGGGCTCGTCCGACCCCCTCGCGGCGGTAGTCCTCGAACACCGTGACGCTCACCTCGGGCACGGTGTCGGCGACGTAGCCGTAGCCCGGGTCCTGCGCCGAGAACGTCCGGGCCCAGGCGACGCCGACGGTCTCGGTGCGCGTCTGGGCGACCACGCCGAGGTCGCCGCCGCGGTGCCCGAAGTCGGCGAAGTAGTGCGCCAGCCGGGGGTTCTCGCGGACCTCCGCACGGCTGGTGCGGTGCCGCAGCCAGTTGACGTTGACCCACGTGGCGACCTCGAGGAGCTCCTCGTCGGCGGTCGTGGCGTCGCGCCACTCCAGCTCGTCCAGCAGGGAGGTCGGATCAGGCTGCGGGGCGTCGTCCATGGCGCGCACGATAGCCGAGGGTTCAGGCCCCTCCGCGCTGCAGCATGACGAACTCCCGCGGCGAGTAGCCCGTCGCCGTGCGGAAGTCGCGCGAGAAGTGCGCCTGGTCGGCGTACCCCAGGTCGGCGGCCACGTCGGCGAGGCTGCCCTCGTGGTGACGCAACCGGTCGGCCGCCTCGTGCAGCCGGCGACGACGGACGAGCCACAGCGGGGTGAGCCCTAGCCGGCGCTCGGTGAGGCGCTGCAGCGTCCGCTCGGACAGGCCCACCCGCTCGCACAGCTGGGTGACCGTGAGGACCGAGCCGTCCTCCTCGACGGTGCGGACGACGTCGTTCACCAACCGGTCCTCGACGTCCGGAGGGCCCAGGCGGGCGACCCGGTCCTCCACCAGCCGGCGGCCGACGGCGTGGGCTGCCTCGTCGCTCGGGTCCTCGCTCATCACGGCTCGCAGCGCCTCGGGCAGGTCCCCGAGCAACGGGACGGTGGCCAGGTCGACATACCGGTCGGTGATCCCGCTGACCGGCCCACCCAGGAGCGGCGTGCCGGCGGCGGGTGCGAGCATCACGCCGAAGGCCCACCCGCGTCCCTCCAGGACCGTGATCGACAGGCCTCGCCGCGGGCCGACGAACCGTGCGTAGACCGGCGACACGACGGCCAGGGTGACGGGGTACTGCAGGACCTTCTGCTCCCGGCGCCCTCGCTTGGGCCGCTCGGGCCGGTCGGGCTGGTCGGAGTGGTCGGGCTGGTCGGGATCCTCCGGCACGTCCCACACCGGCACCCAGTAGCGCCTGATCCAGCCCTGCAGCGCGTCCGGCGGGAGATAGCGGCTGATCACGAAGCTGTCGTCCGCCGGGTCGCGCAGGTGCGCCCGGTCGATGTCGTCGGTCGCCCGGCCCGGCTGTCGGGAATCGTCAAGACGGCCCATGCCCGCCGAGCCTAGCGTCGGGGTGTCCGGTCCAGACGTGCCCCGCCGTCTCGACTCCCCATCTGCCGAGGAGGCCCTCATGACCACCACCACCCACCCGACCACCAGGACCGACGACAACCCCACCCTCGCGAGCTGGCGGCAGCACGCCGAGCCCTTCACGGCGGTCGTCGTGGCGGCGACCGACTGGGACGCCGCCAGCCCGTGCGAGGGATGGACCGCCACCGACGTGGTGGATCACGTCGTCCAGACGGAGCGGGACTTCGTCGAGGGATGCGGCCTTTCCCTGCCGGTCACCGCCGAGGGATCCCCGGCCGACCGGTGGGCCGCGCACGAGACGGCCGTGGCCGCGCTGCTGGCGGACCCGGCCGTGGGGGACCAGGCGTTCGACGGCCACTTCGGCCCCACGACCGTGGGCGCCACCCTCACCCGCTTCTACGGCTTCGACCTGCTGGTGCACCGCTGGGACATTTCACGCTCCCAGGGCCGCGACGAGGTCCTCACGGATGCCGAGCTCGACGAGATCGACGCCGCCGTGGACGGATTCGGCGAGCACGCCTACGCACCCGGCATCTTCGCCCGACCCGTCGAGGTGCCCGAGGGGGCGGACCGGTGTGCCCGCGTCCTGGCGCGGACGGGCCGCCGAGCCTGAACCCGAGCCTCACCCGGTCCATGGTGTGCGCCGAGGGCTACGATTGCGCACATGACGACGATCGCCGCGCGAGAGCTGCGCAACCACACCGGCGCGCTCCTCGCCCGCGTCGCGGCGGGTGAGCGACTCACCATCACCCACCGCGGCGAGCCCGTGGCCGAGCTGACCCGGCCGGGACGTCGTCGTCGTGGCTACCTTCAGCGGGACGAGGTCCTTGCCGTCCTGGCACCCGGGCGGGGAGGGTCCTGGACGCAGGACCAGGCCTGGATCGGCGCAGGCAGCACCGACGACCTCGGTCCGATCCGGTGACAGCGGCGGGCCTGCTGGACACGAGCGTCTGGATCGCCGGCGAGGTCGGGCGCCCCGTCACCGCCGAGGCACTGCCCGAGCGCTCGTACGTCTCCGTGATCACCGTCGCGGAGATCGAGGCCGGCGTCCTCGCAGCCGGCGACGTCGAGACCCGAGCCGCACGCATGGCGACGGCCACGGCGCTCGCCATGGTCGAGGCGCTCCCGGTCGACGAGGCGGTGGCGCGGGAGTGGGCGCGGATGCGCGTCCTGCTCCGTGACGCCGGACGACGCGTCAACGTCAACGACCTCTGGATCGCAGCCACCGCCCGGGCCAACGACCTGCCCGTCTACACCCAGGATGATGACTTCGACGTGCTGGGCGAGGTCTGCGGGATCCGGGTGGTGCGCGTCTGACCCGTGGTCGGCAGTGGCCGCGTCTCGGTCAGGCGCGGGGCGGCTCGACGGTCGTCTGGGCGGGCAGGTCGTCCGAGGAGACCAGGCCGATGGGGCAGGTGTAGCCGTTGGGCCCGTGGTTGCAGTAGCCGCCGGGGTTCTTGTGGAGGTACTGCTGGTGGTAGTCCTCGGCGAAGTAGAACGGGCCCGCGTCCTCGGCCGAGCGCAGCTCCGTCGTCACGTGGCCGTGGCCGCGCGAGGTGAGCAGCCCGTCGAAGGCGTCGCACGCCGCGCGGGCCTGGGCCTCCTGCAGGGGGGTGGTCCAGTAGATCGCCGAGCGGTACTGCGTGCCGATGTCGTTGCCCTGGCGGTTGGCGGTCGTGGGGTCGTGGTTCTCCATGAGGGTGGCGACGATCCGGTCGGCGCCGACCTGCGCCGGGTCGTAGGCCACGAGCACCATCTCGGTGTGCCCCGTGCGACCGCTGCACGTCTCCTCGTAGGTCGGGTTGGGGGTGAACCCGCCCATGTAGCCCACCGCGGTGCCGACCACGCCGGGCAGCTTCCAGAAGATGCGCTCCAGCCCCCAGAAGCACCCGCCCGCGACATACAGGATCTCGGCGGGGGAGCCGTCGGCGGTGGTCCAGGGACCGGTGAGCGGGGCATCGAGGACCGTATGACGGGCCGCCAGCCCGCCCATCGGGGTGTCGCGCCCGGGCAGGGCCTCGGCGGGGGTGACCATCACGGGGGTGGAACGACCGAAGATCATCCCCCTATCCTCCCACGCTCAGTGCGGGGCGTCGGGCGCTGCCGCGGGGATGGGACGCCGCAGCCGCTCGCGGATGTCGATGAGCGCCTTGGCGTGCTCCTGCAGGGCGAGGTCCTCGGGGCGCTGGGGGTTCCACGAGCGGACGTGCTGCTTGTGGCCGTCCTCGTCGAGGGCCACGAGCACCATGGTGCAGTGGGTCGTCGTGCGCATCTCGCCGGTGCGCGGGTTGCCGGAGCGCACGTGCACGGACACGTGCATGCTGGAGTGGCCGGTGTAGATGAGGCGGGCCTCCACCTCGACCACGGCCCCGATGAGCAGGGGGCGGTAGAAACGGACGCCGCCGGCGTAGACCGCGATCACGCTGCCGCGGTGCCAGCGCTCGGCCACCAGCGTCGCCGCCTCGTCGATCCACCGCATGACGATGCCGCCGTGGACCTTGCCGCCCCAGTTGACGTCGGTCGGCGCCGCCATGAAGCGCAAGGTCTCGCGGCAGGCGTCCGTGTCCTCGGTGTAGCGCTGACGCTCCATGTCGGCCTCGATGGCCCGGCGACCCTCGATGCGGCTCTGCGCGAGGGCCTGCTGCTCCCGCTCCCAGTCGTCCTCGGGCACGAACTCCGGCACCGCCGCCGGTCGCCCGTCCTCACCCATCGAGACGAAGACCAGCAGGCACTGGGTGTTGATCGTGAGCGTCCCGTCGCGCGGGTCGCCGGACGAGACGGTCGCCACGATGTGCATCGACGAGCGCCCGGTGTGGACCACGCGGGACTGCACCTCCACCAGGTCGCCGACCTCGACGGGGCGGGTGAAGTGGATGTTGCCGACATACGCCGTCACGCAGTAGGTGCCGGACCACCCTGCGGCACAGGCATATCCGGACTTGTCGATCCACTCCAGCATGCGGCCGCCGCCCACCCGGTCGCGGACGTTGCCGTCGGTCGGTGCCGCCATGAAGCGGAGGGTCACGCTGCGCTGGGTGCCGGGCATGGCCCCAGGCTAGTGACCCGCACGCACAACGAGGTATCGGCCCAGGTCGATGTGGCGGCTGGCGCCGTTGTGCGTGTGAGCTCGTTCGATGCGGGTGGATAGCCTGGCGACCATGTCCCGAGTGCTGTGCGTCGATGTCGGCTCGACCTTCACCAAGGCGGTGGTCGTCGAGACGGGGACGGGCGAGCTGCTGGCACGGGCCGAGACGCCGACCACCGTCGGGACGGACGTGCTGGACGGCTACCGCACGGTCCGCGACCTCGCTGAGGCGCAGCTGCCGGACGGTTCAGGGGAGATCGACGACGTGCTCCTGTGCTCCAGCGCGGGCGGGGGGCTGCGGCTGGCGGTGGTGGGATACGAGCGGACGGTCACGGCCGAGGCGGGGCACCGGGTCGGGCTGTCCGCGGGGGCCAAGGTCGTG
The DNA here is from genome assembly GCF_002479615.1 of Arsenicicoccus sp. UBA7492. Taxonomy (NCBI): domain Bacteria; kingdom Bacillati; phylum Actinomycetota; class Actinomycetes; order Micrococcales; family Intrasporangiaceae; genus Arsenicicoccus; species Arsenicicoccus sp. UBA7492. Next base: position 76,883 of record NZ_DLOE01000025.1, read on the forward strand.
CACGTCAGCGCGGGGGAGCTCGACGCACAGGGCATACGTGACCTGCGGGATGCCCGCCCCGACGTGGTCCTCCTGGTCGGCGGGACCGACGGGGGCAACGCAGAGGTGCTGCGGCACAACGCGACTCGCCTGGCGCGGGCGCGCGTGACCATGCCGATCGTGGTGGCCGGCAACGCCGAGGCCCGCGACGAGGTGGTCGCCATCCTGCGAGAGCGCGGTCGGCGGGTGGTCGCCACCGACAACGTCGTCCCGCGCATCGGCGTCATCGCGCCTGAGGGTGCGCGCGCCGCCATACGCGAGGTGTTCCTCGATCACGTGATCGGCGGCAAGGGCCTGTCGAGAGGGCCGACGTTCGCCGCCCTGGTGCGTGCCGCGACCCCCGACGCCGTGCTCAGCGGGGTCGAGGTGCTCTCGGCGCTGCACGACGGGGACGTGCTGGTCGTGGACGTGGGTGGGGCGACGACCGACGTCTACTCCGTCATCGAGCCGCAGGGCGAGGACGCGACGCTGCGCAAGCACGTGGTCGGCCCGATGTGGGCGATGCGCACGGTCGAGGGGGACCTCGGGATGCGGTGGAACGCCCCCACCATCGTCGACGCGGCCCCCGCGGAGGGCCTCGCGGTGAGCGAGGGACTGCGCGCGTATGCCGAGAGGGTGCACGCCGACACCGGGCACCTGCCGGCCGACGCAGACGAGCGCGGGCACGACGCGGAGCTGGCCCGGCTGGCGGCGACGATCGCGGTGCGGCGCCACGCACGACCGGACCGCCCCACCGGTGACGTCGCCCTGGTCCTCGGGTCGGGCGGGGCGCTGAGGCACGGCGGCGGTGCGGGGGAGCGGGGCAGCGTCGCGGACGCCGTCCTCGGGGCGGTCACCGGCGACTGGGCCGGCGGGTGGCGGGTGCCCGACCACGCGCGGACGGCCGTCGACCGGGACTACCTGCTGTGCGCCGTCGGCCTCCTGGCCGGCGTGGACGAGGCGGCGGCGCGCCGCGTGGCCGCACGCCTGCTGGGGTAGGCGCTCAGGCGACGTAGGGCTTGGCGTCCTTGATCTTGACCGTGATGGTCTTGCCGTTGGGGGCCTCGTAGGAAGCCTGGTCGCCCTTCTTCTTGCCGTTGATGGCGGCACCGAGGGGGGACTTCTCGGAGTAGACCTCGAGGTCCTCGTCGCCGGCCATCTCGCGGCTGCCGAGGAGGAACTTCAGGTCGTCGCCGAACAGGTCGACCGTGACGACCATGCCGGGCTCGACGATGCCGTCGTCGGGCGGGGTGTTGCCGACCTTGGCGGTCTCCAGCAGCTGCTTGAGCTGGCGGATGCGGGCCTCCATCTTGCCCTGCTCCTCCTTGGCCGCGTGGTAGCCACCGTTCTCCTTGAGGTCGCCCTCGTCACGGGCGGCCTCGATGCGCTTGGCGATGTCGGTGCGGCCGGGGCCCGACAGCTGCTCGAGCTCACCCTTGAGGCGGTCGTAGGCCTCCTGGGTCAGGAAGCTCTGCTGAGCGGTCGTCTCGGTCACGATGATTCTCCTGGTCGGTATAAGTTCGGGTCCGGACCGCAGCGACGAGGCTCGAAAGAGCCGCGCGTCAGGTCCAGACCCGGCACGAGTAAGCCTCCATTGTACCAACTGGTCCCCGCGGTGGTGCTCGCCGGGGGCTAGACGCGCGTGCAGAGCTTGACGGTGCCGGTCACGGCCCGCGAGGTCGTGCGCAGGCTGGTCTTGGTGCGCGTGGTGTCCTGGCGGTCGTCCGCCGGCACCCGCACGTGGGTCGTGCCCACCGGAGCGAAACGCACGTCCAGGGCCTCCACCTCGCAGGACACGGTCCAGCCGCGGGGCCGGGTCACCTCGAAGTCCACCATCACCGACCGGTCGTCGGCGACGCGGTAGTTGATGACCCGGTGGGTGACCACGTCCGTGGCGTTCTGGACGCCGATCCAGGCGAGGAGCGCGATCGCCGGGACGAGGATGGCTGCCGCGATCCACCACCACCGACGCGTGCCGAGCCGGGGGACGACGGGCTGCTCGAGCTCCTCGTCGTAGTCCCGCTCGTCCACGTCCGGGTAGGCGTCGTCAGGCACGTCGGCTCCTGCAGGTGGTTCGGGGCACAATGGGGTTCGCCCACCACCGTAGTCCCGCCGGAAGGACCCCTCGTGACCGACACCGCCCGTGGCCCGCTGCGGCTCATGTGCGTGCACGCCCACCCCGACGACGAGTCCAGCAAGGGTGCGGCCACCATGGCCCGCTACCGCGCGGAGGGGCACGAGGTCCTCGTCGTCACCTGCACCGGCGGCGAGCGGGGGGACGTGCTCAACGAGAAGCTCAAGGACGACCCGCACATCCAGCGCAACCTGCCCGAGGTGCGCCGCCAGGAGATGGCCAAGGCGCGCGAGATCCTCGACGTGGGCCAGGTGTGGCTGGGCTTCGTCGACTCCGGTCTGCCCGAGGGCGACCCGCTGCCCCCGTTGCCGGACGGGTGCTTCGCGCTCGAGCCGCTGGACGTCACGACCGAGGCGCTGGTCCGCGTCGTCCGGGAGTTCCGCCCGCACGTGATGACCACGTATGACGAGAAGGGCGGCTACCCGCACCCCGACCACGTCATGACCCACGTGGTGGCGATGGCGGCGTTCGAGGCGGCGGGCGACCCTGACCGCTACCCGCACGCCGGCGAGCCGTGGCAACCGCTCAAGATCTACTACAACCAGACCTTCTCCAAGGCGCGCATCACGTCCTTCCACGAGGCCATGCTGGCCGGCGGGCACAAGAGCCCCTACGACGACTGGCTCAAGGGCTGGCGCGACCGCCCCGAGCGGACCGTCACCACCAAGATCCACTGCGCGGAGTACTTCCCCGTCCGCGATGCCGCCCTCATGGCCCACGCCACGCAGGTGGACCCGGACGGCACGTGGTTCCAGGTGCCCCTCGCGATCCAGGAGCAGTCCTGGCCCTACGACGACTTCGAGGCGGCGCTGTCCTACGTGCCGATCGAGGCGGGCGAGGACGACCTGTTCGCCGGCCTCGGCACGCCCGAGGAGGCCGACGCGTTGGGTCGGCGGACGGACCTGTCCATCGCCTACGACGGCCGCGTGGCCCTCGAGGCGGAGCACGAGCGCGAGCGCGAGGAGCGAGCCTGATGAACCCCGGTGGCGGCGGCAACGACCTCTACAACCAGATCGGCCCCGGCTTCGCGGCCTTCGTGGTCGTGTTCCTGCTGGCGCTCGCGATCTGGCTGCTCGTGCGGAGCATGAACGGCCACCTGCGCCGGGTGCGCTACCGCGAGGCCGCGGAGCAGCAGGCGCAGCGTGAGCGCAACGAGCGCAGTGAGAACAGCGGGAGCCGCGAGCTCAGTGAGTTCAGTGAGCTCAATGAGCTCAATGAGCCCCGTGAGCAGGACGGGCGGCGTCCGCAGACAGGGTCCGGACGACAGGAGTAGCCTCGGCACGGTTCGTGCCGCGCAGCACGTCGCCGAGCCCGCTGTCCGCCGAGTCACCGGTGAAGGAGGTCCCCCGTGCGCAGCTCAGTCGGCAACCCGCTGTACTCCGCCTACGAGCGTCGGCTGCTCAGCCAGCTCCCCACCGAGGGCCTGCCGCGTCACGTCGGCGTCATGCTGGACGGCAACCGGCGGTGGGCGCGGGCCAAGGGCGCTGACACGGCCGAGGGCCATCAGGCCGGGGCGGACCGGATCGAGCACCTGCTGGAGTGGTGCGACGAGGTGGGTATCGAGTTCGTCACGCTGTGGCTGCTGTCCACCGACAACCTCAACCGCCCCGAGGCCGAGCTCGCGCCGCTGCTGCGCATCATCGAGGGCGCCGTCGCCTCGCTCGCCGAGCAGCAGCGGTGGCGCATCCGCCTGGTCGGGGCGCTGGACCTGCTGCCGGCCGAGACCGCCGCGCCGCTGCGGTGCGCCGAGCAGGCCACGGCCGAGCTCGACGGCCTCGTCTGCAACATCGCCGTCGGCTACGGCGGACGCCGCGAGATCGCCGACGCCGTCAAGGACCTCCTGCGGGCCGAGGCCGACAAGGGCCGCTCGCTGAAGCAGATCATCGAGACGCTCGACGTGGACCAGATCGCCGACCACCTCTACACCAAGGGCCAGCCCGACCCGGACCTCGTGATCCGCACCTCGGGGGAGCAGCGGATCGGTGGCTTCCTGCTGTGGCAGTCCATCCACAGCGAGTTCTACTTCTGCGAGGCCTACTGGCCGGACTTCCGGCGGGTCGACTTCCTGCGGGCCCTGCGGTCGTATGCCGACCGCGAACGGCGTTACGGCTCCTGAGGTCTCGCGCGCGCGGCCGCCGGCATCGCCGGGCGCACCCCTGCCCCGAGCGGTCCGTCGTCCGCGACGCCAGGGGTCCGCGCGGGTGAACTTCGGCTGAACCCCGACGCGTCGCGGCGGGATATCCCGCGCGACCACCACCGGGCGCACGTAGCGTGGCGGCATCCGGCGCATCCAGCGCACGGATGGGAAGGCCTTGACGTTGAGGGAGCCACACGAGCTCCGGACGGGGGCCGGACCCGGCGCCCCGGCGCCAGGGTCGGCCTCCGGACCGAGAGCGAGCGCGACGGCACCGTCGCGCGTGGGAGTCAGCGTGACGCAGACCAGCCATGACGAGTCGTCGGTGGACCAGCGGGGCGAGGGCGCTCCGGACGTCCCGCACGCCGAGGCCGTCGGGGACGCCGGCGCCGGACAGGGCGCGGTGGCCGAGGGGTGCCGCACCTACGTGATCGACACCTCCGTGCTCCTGTCCGACCCCCGGGCGATGCTGCGGTTCGCCGAGCACGAGGTGGTGCTCCCGGTCGTGGTCGTGACCGAGCTCGAGGCCAAGCGGCACCACCCGGAGCTCGGCTACTTCGCCCGCCAGGCGCTGCGGCTGCTCGACGACCTGCGGGTCAAGGAGGGCCGCCTGGACCACGCGGTGGCGGTCGGTGACGACGGCGGCACCCTGCGCGTCGAGCTCAACCACACCGACCCGCGCGTCCTGCCCGACGGGTTCCGTCTGGGCGACAACGACACCCGGATCCTGGCGGTGGCCAAGCACCTGTCGGACTCCGGTCGGCACGTGACGATCGTCAGCAAGGACCTGCCGATGCGGGTCAAGGCGTCCGCGGTCGGCCTGGACGCCGAGGAGTACCGCCACGAGTGGAAGGTCGACTCGGGCTGGACCGGCATCGTCGAGCTGGAGGTCGCGCCGGAGCAGCTGGACGCGCTCTACGAGAACGGCCGCGCCGAGATGCCCGAGGCCAAGGACCTGCCCGTGCACACCGGCCTGATGCTGTCCTCGGCCCGGGGCAGCGGTCTCGGCCGGGTCGGCGCCGACGGCGCGGTGCGCCAGGTGCGCGGCGACCGGGACGCGTTCGGGCTGCACGGCCGCTCCGCGGAGCAGCGGATCGCCCTGGACCTGCTGATGGACCCGGACGTCGGCATCATCTCGCTCGGCGGTCGCGCGGGCACCGGCAAGAGCGCGCTGGCGCTGTGCGCCGGGCTCGAGGCCGTCATGGAGCGCCGTCAGCACCGCAAGGTCATCGTCTTCCGCCCGCTCTACGCCGTCGGTGGCCAGGAGCTCGGCTACCTCCCCGGCACCGAGAACGAGAAGATGGGGCCCTGGGCGCAGGCGGTCTTCGACACCCTGGGGGCCGTCGTCTCCACCGAGGTCGTCGAGGAGGTCATCGACCGTGGCCTGCTCGAGGTGCTGCCGCTCACGCACATCCGCGGACGGTCGCTGCACGACGCGTTCGTCATCGTCGACGAGGCCCAGTCGCTCGAGCGCAACGTGCTGCTCACGGTCCTGTCCCGCATCGGCCAGAACTCCCGCGTCGTCCTCACCCACGACGTGGCGCAGCGCGACAACCTGCGGGTCGGTCGGCACGACGGCGTCGCGGCGGTCATCGAGACCCTCAAGGGGCACCCCCTCTTTGCCCACGTCACGCTCACCCGCAGCGAGCGCAGCCCGATCGCGGCCCTCGTCACCGACCTGCTGGAGGGCCTCGAGATCTGACAACCGTGCGGGGACGGGGCGCCACGGGGCAGGGGTGTTCCGCTCAAGGGAACCCCGCACTGAGGCGTGCCTAACCTCGGGCGTAGCGTGGCCCGCATGAGGCCCACCGACACCCTGCAGTCCGTCCCCACGAGACGACCGGTGCGGCTGACCCTGGTCGACCTGCCGCTCGTGGCGCGACGACGCCTCGCGGAGCTGGGCCTGCGCGCCGGCGCCACCGTCGAGGTCGTCCACCGCACGGCGGGCGGCGGTCGCGTCGTGGCGGTGGCCGGCTCGCGGATCGCGCTCGACCGGGCCACGGCGCACGGCATACAGGTCCTCGTGGTCGAGGAGGCTCCGGTCGTATGACGCAGGCCCCGCCCCTCCCGGCCGCGCCCGGTGCCGGCGCGGCCGCCGCCGGCTCCACCACGGTCGCCCACATCACCGCGAGCAGCGTCCCGAGCTGCCACAGCGACGCAGGGGGCCCGGCCGCGGCCCCGGGCACGCCCGTCGTCGCGCTCGCGGGCTCGCCCAACGTCGGCAAGTCGACGTTGTTCAACGCGCTCACCGGCGCCCGTCGCCAGATGGGCAACTGGCCCGGGACGTCCGTCGAGGTCGGGCGCGGCGCCTGGCGGATGGGGCACGCCGCCGCGGGGGGCGGCACCGGGGGCGGGGACGAGCCCGCCGGCCCGGTCGCCGAGGTCGACCTCGTCGACCTGCCCGGCGCCTACAGCCTCGACCCCGCCTCGCCGGACGAGGAGCTCACCCGGGCGTTGCTGATCGACAAGCCTCCCGCCGAGCGCCCCGACGTGGTGGTCGTCGCGGCCGACGCGGCGCACCTGGCGCGCAGCCTCTATCTCGTGGCCCAGGTGCGCGAGCACGCCCTGAGGGTCGTGGTGGCCCTCACCATGGGCGACGTCGCCGAGCGCCGCGGGATCCACGTCGACGCCGACCGCCTTGCGGCGGCCCTGGGCGTGCCGGTCGTGGAGGTCGACCCGCGTCGGCGCACGGGGCTGGACCCTCTCGCGGAGGTCGTCGTCCAGACCCTGGCCCGGCCCGTGCCGGCGACCCGTCCTGGCGCCGCTTCCGGCATACGGCCTCGGCACCCCGACGACTCCGACGACTCCGACGACTCCGAGCTGATGCTCGCCGACGACCGGTTCGCGTGGGTCGAGGCCGCCGTGGAGGCTGCGGCCAGCCACAGCGGCGAGGTGAGGGTCGGGTGGACCGACCGCGTCGACGGGATCGTGACGCACCGCGTCTGGGGACCGCTGGTCTTCCTGGCCGCCATGTGGGTCGTCTTCCAGCTCACGACGACCGTCGCCGCACCGATGCAGGACTGGCTCGACGGCCTGTTCACCGGCCCGATCAGCGACGGCGCCGGCTGGCTGCTCGAACGGATCGGTCTGGGGGACAGCCCGGTTCGCGGCTTCGTCGTCGACGGTCTCATCGCCGGCGTCGGGATGCTCCTGACCTTCGTGCCGCTCATGGCGCTGATGTTCGCGCTGCTGTCGCTGCTCGAGGACTCGGGCTACATGGCGCGGGCCGCCGTCGTCACGGACCGGTTGATGCGGGCGATCGGCCTGCCGGGGCGGGCCTTCCTGCCGCTCGTGGTGGGGTTCGGGTGCAACGTGCCCGCCATCGCCGCCACCCGCACGCTGCCCAACGCGCACCACCGCACCATGACCGCACTGCTCGTGCCGCTCACCTCGTGCACGGCGCGACTCACCGTCTACGTCCTGCTGGCCACGACCTTCTTCCCGCAGCAGGCAGGCACCGTCGTCTTCGCGATGTACCTCCTGTCGATCGTCCTCGTCGTCCTGCTCGGCCTCGCGCTGCGCTCGACCGTGTGGCGGCGCGTGGGGGACGAGCCGCTGATCCTCGACCTCCCGCCCTACCAGCTGCCGCAGCTGCGGCTCATGACCTCGCAGACCTGGGTGCGGCTGCGCGGCTTCCTGCAGACCGCCGGCGGCATCATCGTCGCCACCGTGGTCGCGATCTGGCTGCTGCAGGCCACCCCGATGCCGGGCAAGGGGTCGTTCGGCGAGGTGGAGGCGTCGGACTCCGTCTACGCCGCCGGCGCCTCCGCGGTCGCCCCCGTCTTCGCGCCCGCGGGCTATGGCGAGTGGCGGACGTCGTCGGCGCTGGTCGTCGGCTTCGTCGCCAAGGAGGCCGTGATCTCCTCCTGGGCCCAGACCTATGCCGTGTCCGAGCCGGACAGCGAGCGGGAGCCGGGTCGGCTGGGCGACGTCATCCGGGAGGACTTCGAACGCTCGTCCGGCGGTCACGGCACCGCGGCGGCTCTGGCGTTCATGGTGTTCCTGCTGGCCTACACCCCCTGCGTCGCCACCCTCGCCGCGCAGAAGCGCGAGATCGGCTGGCGCTGGACGGTGTTCGGGATCGCGGTGCAGATGACGATGGCCTGGACGCTGTCGGTGCTCGTGTTCCAGGTCGGGCGGCTGGTCGTATGACGGTCCCGGGCTCCACCTCGCCCGCCGCAAGCCCGACCGTCTCGTCGGGCGGGCCGTTGCGGCAGGTGCTGGCGGCTTTCGCGTCGGGGGCGTCGTCCCTGGACGCGATCTCGCGCGCGACGGGGCTGTCGCGCGCGTCCGTCGACGCCGCCGTCGACCACCTCGTGCGGATGGGCCGCATCGAGGCGCGCGAGCTTGCGACGGGGTGCCCAGACGGCGGCTGCGGGTCGTGCGCCTCCGGCTCGTCCGACGGGGACGCCGGCTGCGGTGCGGACGGCCCGTCGCGGCGCCGATCCGGCCCGGTCCTCGTCCAGCTGACCCTGCGCCGCCGCTAGCCCCTCGCTGGCGCGGGGACCGGGAGGAGTCGAGGTGGTGGGGCGGTGGACGGGCGGGCCTGGCGGGAGCCGCGAGGGACGAGCGGCGGATGGAAGGCCGCCGCCCCGCCACCTCGGCTCCTGGGGCCGGCAGCGGGCGAGGTGTCAGAGCTTGCGCAGGAGCACGCGGCGCACCGAGTGGTCCTCGCCCTTGGTGAGCACGAGGCTCGCGCGCCCACGTGTGGTCACGACGTTGTCCTCGAGGTTGGGGCCGTTGATCTCCTCCCAGATCCGCAGTGCCGTGGCCCGCGCCTCGGCGTCCGACAGGTCGGCATACCGCCGGAAGTAGGACGCCGGGTCGGCGAAGGCCGTCTGCCGCAGCTTGAGGAAGCGGTCGACGTACCACTTCTTGATGTGGTCCATCCGTGCGTCGACGTAGACGGAGAAGTCGAAGAAGTCCGAGACGGCGAGGCCGAGGCGCCCGTCGCGGCGGGGCTGGGGGGCCTGCAGGACGTTGAGCCCTTCGACGATGAGCACGTCGGGCTGCTCCACGACGACCTGCTCGCCCGGGACGATGTCGTAGACGAGGTGGGAGTAGACGGGGGCCTGCACGGACGGCGCCCCGGCCTTGACGGCGGCCACGAACTTCAACAGCGCCCGCCGGTCGTAGGACTCCGGGAATCCCTTGCGGTGCATGAGGCCTCGCTCGGCGAGCACCGAGTTGGGATAGAGGAAGCCGTCGGTGGTGATCAGCTCGACCTTGGGGGTGGACGGCCACCGGCGGAGCAGGTCGCGCAGCAGGCGGGCGGTCGTGGACTTGCCGACCGCGACCGACCCGGCGACGCCGATCACGAACGGCGTCGGCGGGGGCGTCGACTCCATCAGGAAGCTGCTGGTGACGCGGTGCAGCTGGGAGGTGGCGTCGACGTAGAAGGAGAGCAGGCGCGACAGGGGGAGGTAGACCTCCTCGACCTCCTGCAGGTCCAGCGGCACGCCGGTGCCCTGGATGCGGGCGAGGTCGGCGGCGTCGAGCGAGAGGGGGTGCCGATCCCGCAACCGGGCCCACGCGGCCCGGTCCATCTCGACGTACGGGGTCGAGACCGGCGCGACGGCAGCGTTGGACGACACCCCGACATTGTGGCCCATGAGCAGGTATGACGCCCCGCCGCCTCGCGCACGTGGGGGTTTCTCGCGTGGTGAGGGCCTCCGGCCGGTTATCGTGTGCCGCATGTGTGGAATCGTGGGATACGTCGGCCCCCAGGTGGATGACAAGGCTCAGCAGGTCGTCCTCGAGGGGCTGGCCCGGCTCGAGTACCGCGGCTACGACTCGGCGGGCATCGCGCTGGTCGGGCCCGACGGGGTCTCGTCGGCCAAGAAGGCCGGCAAGCTCGTCAACCTCACGACCGAGCTGGAGGCGCACCCCCTCGGGGCCGCCAGCACCGGCATCGGCCACACCCGGTGGGCGACGCACGGTGGACCCACCGACCAGAACGCCCACCCGCACCGCGGTGGCGACGACCGCAAGATCGCGGTGGTCCACAACGGCATCATCGAGAACTTCCACGCGCTCAAGACCCAGCTGCTCGCCGAGGGTGCGGAGTTCCTGTCCGAGACCGACACCGAGGTCGCGGCCCAGCTGCTGGCCAAGGCCTACGACGGTGACCTGACGGCCGCCATGCTCGACGTGGTCAACCGCCTCGAGGGCGCGTTCACGCTGCTCGCCGTGCACGCGGACCACCCCGGCACGGTCGTCGCGGCCCGCCGCAACAGCCCGCTGGTCATCGGCCTCGGCGAGGGCGAGAACTTCCTCGGGTCCGACGTCGCCGCGTTCATCGGCTACACCAAGTCGGCCATGGAGGTCGACCAGGACCAGCTGGTCGTCATCACGCCCGAGGACGTGCAGGTCATGGGCTTCGACGGCACGCCGGCCCAGGGCAAGAGGTTCGAGGTCACCTGGGACGCCGAGGCGGCCGAGAAGGGCGGGCACTCGTCCTTCATGGAGAAGGAGATCCTCGAGCAGCCCAAGGCCATCGCCGACACCCTGCTCGGGCGCACCGACGAGGACGGCAAGCTCGTGCTCGACGAGATGAACATCGACCCCGAGCGCCTCACGGCCATCGACAAGATCATCATCGTGGCCTGCGGCACCGCGTTCTACTCCGGGCTGTCCGCCAAGTACGCCATCGAGCACTGGACCCGCATCCAGACCGAGGTCGAGCTGGCCCACGAGTTCCGCTACCGCGACCCGGTCGTGGACGAGCGCACCCTCGTCGTCTCGATGTCCCAGTCGGGCGAGACGATGGACACCCTCATGGCGGTCAAGCACGCCAAGGACCTCGGCGCGCTCACGGTCTCCATCTGCAACACCTACGGCGCGACCATCCCGCGCGAGTCCGACGCCGCGCTCTACACCCACGCCGGCCCCGAGATCGCCGTCGCGTCCACCAAGGCCTTCACCGCCCAGATCGCGGCCTGCTACCTGCTCGGCCTCTACCTCGCGCAGCTCCGCGGCGGCACGTATGCCGAGGACGCGCAGGCCGTCATGCGCGAGCTCGCCGAGATCCCGCAGCACGTCGACACGGTGCTGGGCTCCATGGACCGCGTCCGCGAGATCGCGCGCTTCATGTCCGACACCCGCTCGGTGCTCTTCCTGGGACGCCACGTCGGCTACCCGATCGCGCTCGAGGGCGCGCTCAAGCTCAAGGAGATCGCCTACATCCACGCCGAGGGCTTTGCGGCCGGCGAGCTCAAGCACGGCCCGATCGCCCTGATCGAGCCCGGCCAGCCGGTGTTCATCGTCATGCCCGCGCAGGACAGCCCCTACGACCTGCACGCCAAGGTCGTCTCCAACATCCAGGAGATCCGCGCCCGCGGTGCCCGCACCCTGGTCATCACGGAGGAGGGCGACGAGGCGGTCCGGCCGTTCGCCGACGAGGTCATCGAGGTGCCCCGCACCAGCGTCATGATGATGCCGCTGCTGTCGATCATCCCGCTGCAGGTCTTTGCCTGCGAGCTCGCCACCGCCAAGGGGCTGGACGTCGACCAGCCGCGCAACCTCGCCAAGTCCGTCACCGTCGAGTGACGGCGGGCGTCGGCATACGAGCAGGTCGTCCATGATCCTGGGCGTGGGGATCGACGTCGTCGACGTCGAGCGCTTCGCGCGCACCCTCGAGCGGGCTCCCGGCCTGCTCGAGCGGTTGTTCACGCCCGAGGAGCGCGGACTGCGCACCGAGTCGACCGCCGCCCGCTTCGCCGCCAAGGAGGCACTGGCCAAGGCGCTCGGATCGCCCGGCTCGCTCAGCTGGCAGGACGCGACGGTCGTGCGGGGCGAGCACGGCCGACCCTACTGGCAGGTACGCGGCAGCGTGCAGGACCGGATGGACGACCTGGGCGTGACTAGGCTGCACCTGTCCCTGTCCCACGACGCGGGCGTGGCCTCGGCGTTCGTCATCGCCGAGAGGTGACACACCCGGCCGGTCCCGCTCCGGCGATCGCAAGGAGGCCCGAGATGATCCACGCCTGGTCGGTCGACGACGTCCGTGCCGCGGAGGCGCGTGCCATGGCGCAGCTCCCCGACGGCGAGCTGATGCAGCGGGCCGCCACCGGTCTGGCCCAGGTCGTCGCCGCGCGCCTCCCGGACGACACCAGCACTCAGCCGCTCGTCGTCGCGCTCGTCGGCGGCGGCAACAACGGCGGGGACGCCCTGTGGGCCCTCGCGCACCTCGCGGACCTGGTGGGGGAGCCGCTCGACCTGGTCGCCGTGCTCACCACCGAGACGCCGCACGAGGAGGGCCTGCGCGCCGCGCGCCGGGCCAAGGTCGAGGTCCTCGACGCCACGGGCCAGGGGAGCAGGGGCAGACGCAAGGCCGAGCCCAAGGGCCGGGCCAAGGCGGTCGAGGCACTGGGCGTCGCCGACGTGGTCCTCGATGGCGTCCTCGGCATCGGCGGGCGGCCCGGGCTGCCCGACCTGGTCACCGAGCTGCTCGACGCCGTCGGTGACGACGCCCACGTCATCGCGGTGGACGTGCCCTCCGGCACCGACCCCATGGGCGAGCTGGTCGGCGGCACAGGGGTGTTCGCCGACGAGACGGTGACCTTCGGGTGCGCCAAGCCCGTCCACGTGCTCGGCACGGCCGGCCGTTGCGGCATGCTCACGGTGGTCGACATCGGCCTCGACCTCGACACGCTCCCCGCGGCGGAGCGGCTCGACCACGACGACGTGGCCGCGCTGTGGCCCACGCCGGGTCCCGAGGACGACAAGTACTCCCGCGGGGTGGTCGGCGTCGTGGCCGGCGGCGAGGTCTACACCGGCGCACCGCTGCTCAGCGTCACGGCCGCGGTCTGCGCGGGGGCGGGGATGGTGCGCTACGTCGGTCCGCCCGGTCCCACGCAGCTCGTCCGCGCCGAGGTCCCCGAGGCCGTGCACGGGCCCGGCCGCGTGCAGGCCTGGGTCGTCGGGCCCGGTCTCGACGCGCACCCGCACTCCTGGGACCAGCTGGGCCTCGCGCAGGTGGAGGCCGCCCGCCGAGCCCTCGACAGCGAGCTGCCCTGCCTCGTCGACGCCGGCGGGCTGGACCTGCTCGACGGCCCCCGCACCCAGGCCGGCGCCCGCATCCTGCTGACGCCGCACGCCGGCGAGCTGGCCCGCCTGCTCGCCCGTCTCGACCCCGACGCGTCCGAGCTCGACCGGGCCGGGGTCGTCGCCGAGCCGCTGCGCTGGGCCCGCCGCGCCGCCGAGCTGCTGCGAGCGACGGTGCTGCTCAAGGGATCCACCACGTATGTCGTCGCGCCCCCCGCCTCCGGCCTCGCCGTCCGGGCGCAGGCCGACGCCCCCGCGTGGGCGGGCACGGCGGGGTCGGGCGACGTCCTTGCGGGGCTCGCCGGCACCCTGCTCGCGTCCGGGCTGGACCCCGTCGACGCCGGGTCCCTCGCCGCGCTCGTGCACGGGGTCGCCGCCCACGACGCCAACCCAGGCGGCCCGGTCCGCGCGCTCGAGATCGCCCAGCAGGTGCCTGCCACCGTCGCGCGGCTCCTCGCCCGCGCCTCGGAGGTGGGGTGAGCGGTGACCGGGCAGAGCTTCGCCGGTGAGCTGCGGATCGACCTGGCGGCCATCAGCGACAACGTCCGCCGGCTCGACGAGCTCGCCGGGTCCGCCGGGGTCATGGCGGTGGTCAAGGCCGGTGGCTACGGCCACGGTCTCGTGCCGTCCGCCCTCGCGGCCCTGCGCGGCGGCGCGACCTGGCTGGGGGTCGCCCAGCTGTCCGAGGCGCTCGAGCTGCGCGCGGCCGGGCTGACCTGCCCCGTCCTGTCCTGGCTGCACGCGCCCGGGGCCGACTTCGCCGCCGCGGTGCGCGAGGACGTCGACCTCGCCGTGTCCGCGCCCTGGGGGCTCGAGGCCGTCGCCGAGGCGGCGCGCGCCGTCGGCCGCGCCGCCCGCGTCCACGTCAAGGTCGACACCGGCCTGGGGCGCAACGGGGTGCTGCACGGCCCCGCCCTGACCTCCCTGCTCGACCGCACCCGGGCCCTCGAGGCCGAGGGAAGCGTGCGGGTCGTCGGGATGATGCAGCACTTCGCGTATGCCGACGCGCCCGACCACCCCGAGGTGCGGGCCCAGGTCGCGCGGTTCGACGCGGCGGTGGCCGAGGCGGAGGCCGCCGGCTGCCGGCTCGAGGTGCGCCACCTCGCCAACTCCGCCGCCACGCTGACCAACCCGTCCCTCGCCTACGACCTCGTGCGCCCCGGGCTCGCGGTCTACGGCCTGTCGCCGGTGCCGTCGCTGGGCGACCACGAGCACGACGGCCTGACCCCCGCCATGACCTGGTCCGCCCCGCTGGCGCAGGTCAAGGACGTCCCCGCGGGCCAGGGCATCTCCTACGGCCACACCTATCGCACCGAGCGGGCCACGCGGGTCGGGATCGTGCCCGTGGGCTACGCCGACGGCGTGCCCCGGGCCGGCAGCGGCGTCGGTCCGCTGTGGGTGGCCGGCTCCCGGCATACGGTCGCCGGTCGGGTCTGCATGGACCAGCTGGTCGTCGACCTCGGTCCCGGCTCGGGCGCCCGCGAGGGCGACCCGTGCGTCCTCTTCGGCCCGGGGACCCAGGGCGAGCCCACCGCCCAGGACTGGGCCGAGGCGATCGGCACGATCTCCTACGAGCTCATCACCCGCGTCGGCGACCGCGTGCCGCGCCGGTATGTCGGAGGTGAGCCCGCGTGGCACCTGGCGTGACCCCCATGGGGCGGCTGACCGGGCTGGGCCTCGGCCTCGGCGCCGTCGCCGCCGGAGCCCTCGCGGGCGTGCTCTCGCGCGCGCACGCGACCGCCCCCGAGACGGACGAGACCTACGAGCACGTCCCGACCCACGAGACCGTCGTCGTCGCCGAGGACGGCACCGTGCTGCACGTCGAGGTGGACGAGCCGGACGAGCCGGACGAGCCGGCAGGCGACACGGCGATCGGGCGACCAAGCATCGTCATCTCGCACGGCTACACCCTGTCGACCAAGGCCTGGATCTTCGTGCGGCGCCGGCTGGTGGCGGCCGGCTATCGCGTGGTGCTGTGGGACCAGCGCGGCCACGGGCGGTCCGGCCCGGGGGCCCGCGACTCCTACCGCATCGAGACGCTCGGCCGGGACCTCAAGTCCGTCATCGACGCCACCTGCCCCGAGGGGACGTTCGCGCTCGTCGGGCACTCGATGGGCGGCATGACGCAGATGGGGCTGGCCCGGCTCTATCCGACCCTGGTCCGCGAGCGGTGCGTCGCGGTGGCGTTCGTCGCCACCAGCTCCGGCGGGGAGGGGGAGCTGCGGGTGCAGCTCGGCGACCTGCTCGGTCGCGCGGCCCAGCGCGTCGGTCCGTTCGCCCTCGCCCCGCTGACCGGCCGCCAGGAGGCCGTCGAGCAGGCCCGCCGCCTCGCGCGACAGGCCGAGGACTTCTTCACCTACCGCTACTCCTTCCACTCGCCCGTGCCGCCGAGCCTGCTGCGCTACGCCGCCGACATCATCATGTCGACGCCGATCGAGGTGATGCACGGCTTCCTGCGCACCCTGTCCGAGCACGACGAGCGCCAGGCGCTGGCGACCTTCGCGGGCATCGAGGCCCTGGTCATCAACGGTGCGGACGACCTGATGACCCCGCCGCGCCACAGCGAGGAGATCGTGCGGCTGCTGCCGGGCGCCGAGCACGTCGTGGTGACCGACGCGGGGCACCTGATCATGCTGGAGTACCCCGAGCTCGTCACCGACCAGATCCTCGAGATGCTGGACCGCGCCGAACGCCATGCCGACGGGACGCCACGGGGCCGGCGGCGCGAGGTCACCGACCTCGGGCACAGCCGCGCCACGCTCCGGCGCGAGCAGCAGGTCCGACGTCGTGAGCAGCAGGCCCGGCGCCGCGAGCAGGTGGCCCGCGCGACCGAGGAGGTCGGGCGCCAGGCGCGCAAGGTCCGGTCCGTCACCACACCCATCACCTCCGCCCGCTCCGGGAAGGACCGCCGTGAGTCCTGACGACGCCGTGCCGCACGCGATCTCGCTGCCCACCGCCGAGGCCACGCAGGACCTCGGCCGCAGGCTCGCCACGGTCCTGCACGCCGGCGACCTGCTCCTGCTGACCGGCGACCTGGGCGCGGGCAAGACCACCCTCACGCAGGGGCTGGCCGAGGGGCTCGGGGTGCGGGGGCCGATCACCTCCCCGACCTTCGTCATCGCGCGCGTGCACCCCTCCCTCGTCGGGGGTCCGCGGCTGGTGCACGTCGACGCCTACCGCCTCTTAGGGGCGCTGGACTTCGACGACCTCGACCTGGACGCCACCGTGGACGAGTCGGTCACGGTGGTCGAGTGGGGCCACGGGGTCGCTGAGCTGCTGTCCGAGGACTACCTCGAGCTGGAGCTCACCGGCGAGACCACCCGCACCGCCCGGCTCACCGGCCACGGCCGTCGGTGGACCGGTCCGGACGCCCTCGGGGCGGTCCGGGACCCAGTCTGAGCCGTATGACGACCCTCACCGCCCTCGGCCACGAGCGCTTCGTGTCCCTCACGACCTTTCGCCGCAACGGGGAGGGCGTGGCGACCCCCGTGTGGGTGGCCCGCGACGGCGACGCCCTCGTGGTCATCACCCCGGAGGGCACCGGCAAGCTGCGCCGCCTGCGCCGCGACGACCGGGTGACCCTGCGTCCGTGCGACCGGCGTGGTCGGGTGGCCCCGGACGCCCCCACCGTCGAGGCGCGCGCGACCGTCCACGACGACCCCTGGACCGTCCAGCGCGTCATGAGCACCATGACGGCGAAGTACGGCCTGGAGTTCAAGGTCTTCATGCTCGTCGAGCGAATCATCAGGCGCGGCAACCCGGCTCGGCTCGTCATCGAGATCCGTTGAGGTCAAGCGTGCTTGATGTAGCAGGCTGACACCATGCTCAGCCGCCTCGACTTTCCCCCGGTCGGCGACCACCGTCGGTTCGTCGTCGCCATCGGCGTGGACGCGATCGGCAGCGGCGTCTTCATGCCCATCACCGTCCTCTACTTCCTGCGCACCACGGACGTCCCGCTCGAGCAGGTCGGGCTCGCGCTGTCGGTCGCCGCCGCCGTCGCGCTGCCCGTGGTCCTGCTCGTCGGGCACCTGGTGGACCGCTTCGGCGCCAAACGGATCCTGCTGGCCGCCAACGCGATCCAGGCGGTGGGCTATCTCGCCTACCTGACCGTCGACGGCTACCTCGGGGTGCAGCTGGTGACCACGCTCGTCGCCACGGGGCAGGCGGCCTTCTGGGCGTCCTACTCCCCGATGGTCGCCGCCATCACCCGTCCCGGGGAGCGGGAGCTGTGGTACGGCTTCCTCGGCGCGTTGCGCAACGTCGGCTTCGCGATCGGGGGCCTGGTGGCGGGCGTCGCGATCTCCGTCGGCACCCCGGCCGCGTTCCGCGCGATGGTGGCGGCCGACGCGGCGTCATACCTGCTCGCGCTCGTCCTGCTCCTCGCCGTCCCGGCCCACGACCGGGGTCCCGGCGGTGCGCAGCCGGCCGGGGACGCCGATGCGCACGCGGCGGGCGAGCGGTCGGGCGCCTTGGCCGGGCTGTCGATCGTGCTGCGCGACAAGCCCTTCCACGCCCTCATCGTCGCCAACACCGGCTACGCGCTCGCGTGCCTGGCGCTCAACTACGCCATGCCCGTCTACGCCGTCGAGATCCTCGACCTGCCAGGCTGGGTGACCGGCGCGATCTTCACGCTCAACACCGTCATGGTCGGGTTCGGGCAGGGGCTGGCCGTGCGGTCCATGACCGGGCACCGTCGGCACCGGGTCGTCGCCGCCGGGAACCTCGCGTTCGCAGCGGGATTCGTGCTCATGGCTGCGGCCGGGATGCTGCCGGTCGCCGTCGCGGTGACCGGGGTGCTCGTGGCGGCCGCCGTCTACACCGTCGGGGAGCTGCTCGGCGGCCCGGTCCTCACGACCGTCGCGGTGGACAGCCGCCCCGAGCACCTGCGGGGGCGCTACCTCGCCGCCTACCAGCTGTCCTGGAACGTCGCGTCCATCATCGGGCCGGTGGGTTTCTCCTGGCTCCTCGCCCGGGGGCCGCTGCCGGTGTGGGTGGCGCTCACGGTGGTCGCGCTGGCCGGGGTGGCCCTCGCCCCGGTCCTCGGTCGCGCCCTGCCCGTGGCCGCGGCCCGGGTCACCAACGACGCCGGCTGACCGCGCCGGCGCGGCGATAGACTGGCGGGCGTGCTGCTCGCCATCGACACCTCCACCACCGCCATCACCGTGGCGCTGCACGACGGCACCCGCGTGGTCGCCGAGAGCAGCGTCCTCGACGCGCGGGCGCACGGGGAGCTCGTGGCCCCCGGCATCGTGGAGGTCCTGCGGCAGGCCGGCATCGCCGCAGCCGACGTCGACGCGGTCGTGACCGGCACCGGACCCGGCCCCTTCACCGGGCTGCGCGTCGGGATCGTGACCGCGCGGACCTTCGCCCTCGCCCGGGCCGTCCCGGTCCACGGCCTGTGCTCCCTGGACGCCCTGGCCCACGAGGCGGGGCGCGGGGCGCTCGCCGGCGCGGAGCGGTTCGTCGTGGCCACCGACGCCCGCCGCAAGGAGGTCTACTGGGCCGGCTACCGCATCGAGGAGGGCCTGCCCGTGGCCGAGACCGCCCCGGACGTGCGCCGTCCCGCCGACCTCGCCCCGCTGCTCGACGGCCGGCCCGTCGTCGGACGAGGTCCGGCCCTCTATCCCGACCTGCTGGGGCCCGCGGCCGACGGCGCGCCCCTCGACGTCTCCGCCGGGTGGCTCGCCGACCTGGCCGTGCAGCGGCTCGCCCGAGGCGAGTCCCTCGCCGACACCACCCCGCTCTATCTCCGGCGCCCCGACGCCGTCCCCTCCGTCGCCCCCGTCACGGTGGTCTGATGCTGCGCGAGCTGCGCTGGACCGACATCCCCCGCCTCGCCGCGCTGGAGCGCGAGGCCTTCGCCGACGACGCGTGGACCGAGCAGACCTGGTGGGCCGAGCTCGCCGAGCGCCCCCGGCGCGACTACGTCGTCTGGGACGACCTCTCTCGTGGGGGTGTCCTCGCGTATGCCGGGATCGACGCCGCCGGTGACGTGGCGGACGTCATGACGGTCGCCGTGACGCCCGACGCCCGCGGCCTCGGCCTGGGCCGGCGGATGCTCGACGAGCTCGTCGACCGGGCCCACGCACGAGGCGCCGAGGCGCTCCTGCTGGAGGTCCGCGCCGACAACACCGCTGCCCGAGCGCTCTACGACCGCAACGGGTTCGAGACCATCAGCGTGCGGCGGCGCTACTACCAGCCCGGAGGGGTGGACGCCCTCGTGATGCGGCGGCACCTTCCCGGCACACGACCTGATCACCCCGCCACCCAGGGAGAGCCCGCATGACCCGCACCGACGAGCCACTCGTCCTCGGCATCGAGACCTCGTGCGACGAGACCGGCGTCGGGATCGTGCGCGGCGGCACGCTGCTCGTCGACGCGATCGCGAGCAGCGTCGACGAGCACGCCCGCTTCGGCGGCGTGGTGCCCGAGGTCGCGTCCCGGGCCCACCTCGAGGCCATGGTCCCCACCACCGAGCGCGCCTGCCGCGAGGCCGGGGTGCGCCTGGCCGACCTCGACGCCATCGCCGTGACGTCCGGACCGGGCCTGGCCGGTGCGCTGCTGGTGGGCGTGGCCGCGGCCAAGTCGCTCGCCGTGGCGCTCGGGAAGCCGCTCTACGGCGTCAACCACCTCGCGTCGCACGTGGCCGTCGACACCCTGCAGCACGGTCCCCTGCCCGAGCCGACCCTGGCGCTGCTCGTGTCCGGCGGGCACTCCAACCTGCTGCTCGTCCCCGACATCACCCACGACGTCCGTCACCTGGGGCAGACCATCGACGACGCGGCGGGCGAGGCCTTCGACAAGGTCGCGCGCGTGCTCGGGCTCGGCTTCCCGGGCGGGCCGCACATCGACCGTGCCGCCCGCGAGGGCCAGGTGGTGATCGACTTCCCGCGCGGCCTGACCGCGGGCAAGGACATGGAGCGGCACCGCTTCGACTACTCCTTCTCGGGGCTCAAGACCGCCGTCTCCCGCTGGGTGCGGGCCAAGCAGGACGCGGGGGAGCACGTGCCCGTCGCGGACGTGGCCGCGAGCTTCCAGGAGGCCGTGGTCGACGTGCTGACCCGCAAGGCGCTGCTCGCGTGCCGCGAGAACGGCGTCGACGACCTCGTCGTGGGCGGCGGCGTGGCGGCCAACTCGCGGCTGCGGGCCCTCGCCCAGGAACGGTGCGACGCCGCCGGGGTGACGCTGCGCGTGCCGAGGCCGGGGCTGTGCACGGACAACGGCGCCATGGTCGCGGCCCTCGGCGCGCAGATGGTGATGCGCGGTCGGGAGCCGTCCGAGCTGGGCCTGCCGGCCGACTCGTCGATGCCGGTGACGGTCGTCTCGGCCTGACCGTCTCGGCCAGATCGCGTCTGGCTGACCGCGTCAGGATGACTGCGTCAGGCTGACCGGGCCGGCGCCGGCGTCGTCGGCGGCGTTCTCGGCGTCGTCGCACCTACTCGCAGCGGGCGAGGCCGCGCTGCACCTTGAGCTCCACGACCCGCTCGGCCGCACGGTGCACGAGCGCCGCGAAGGCCGGGTCCCGCCGACTCTCCGCCAGCAGCGCGCGCGACATGACGCGGCCGTCCAGGGCGATCCCGGTGACGGCGACGTCGCCGCCCGCGCGGACGAAGCGCACCGCCCGCTCGCCGGTCGGGATGTGCTGGATGGCCTCCGCGCCACCGAGGTCGTCGGTCGCCACCACCCCGTCGTAGCCCAGCCGCTCGCGCAGCACCCCGGTCACCACGGGGCGGGAGAAGGCCGCCTGGGTGGTCGGGTCGATCCTGCGGTAGCGCGCGGTCGACATCATCACCACGTCCGCCCCGGCGGCGATCCCGTCGGCGAACGGCTGCAGGTAGCCGTCGTCCGCCGTCGTCTGGGTGTCATCGATGCCGGTGGCCGAGTGGTCGGTGTTGGCGCGGACCCGCCCGAGCCCCGGGAAGTGCTTGAGCGTGGCGCCGACGCCGGCGGCGTGCAGCCCCGCGATCACGGCCGCCACCGGGGGCGACACGGCCCCGGGCTCGGTGGCGTACTGCCTCGACAGGCCGCCGATG
The DNA here is from genome assembly GCF_002479615.1 of Arsenicicoccus sp. UBA7492. NCBI lineage: Bacteria > Bacillati > Actinomycetota > Actinomycetes > Micrococcales > Intrasporangiaceae > Arsenicicoccus > Arsenicicoccus sp. UBA7492. Next base: position 98,247 of record NZ_DLOE01000025.1, read on the forward strand.
GGCGCGTTGGCGCGGCCGAGCTCCGGCGAGACGGTGTCCGCGACGGGGGCCAGGTTGAGGTTGACGCCGGCGGCGCGCAGCTCGCGCCCGGCGTCGGTGGCCAGAGCGCGCAGGTCGTCCGGCGGCAGCGCGGCCTGCTCCACCGCGGACGGCAGGCGTCGGAAGCCGGAGCCCTTGAGCTGCTGGACCTGACCACCCTCCTGGTCGGCGGCGACGAGCAGGTCGAGCTCGTGGCCGGCCCGGTCCGCCGCCGCCTGGAGGCGGCGGCTCACCTCGGCGACCTGCCCACGGTCCCGCCACCCGCCGATGAAGAAGGCGTTGCCGATCGCCTGCCCCGCGATCACGCGGCGGGCGTCGTCCTCGCGCCCCCGGGTGACCCCGACCATGACGAGCTGCCCCACCCGCTGCTCCGGGGTGAGCCCGTCGACGATGCCGGCGGCGCAGGAGGCCTGGGCCGTATGCCGGGAACCGCCCGCGGCCGGGGCCGGCGCCGGTGCTGCCGGGGCGCCGGGTGCGGTGGTCGCGGAGCCCGACGAGGAGGCCGCGCGACGCGGCAGGCCGGTGACGTCGAACGAAGGAACGTCACCCCCGCGGGTCGAGCCGGTGGCGGTCGGGGTGCTGGATCGCCCGGGACCGGCTCCGGCGCCGTCCGTGGACGCGCCGGTCGGACCCTGCGCGGTGGGTGGGGTGGCGCAGCCGGCCGTGACGGTGAGGGCAGCGGCCAGGAGGAGGGCGGGGGTGCGGGTGACGTGCGGGGGCATCAGGTCCGACGGTACCCGGGGAGGGGCTGGCACGCGCGGCGTGCTTGGGTGGCGGCAGGATGGGGCGCATGAGCCGCGTCTACGTCCTCGGGTCCCTCAACGTCGACCTCACCACCACCGTGCACCGCCTGCCCCGGCCCGGCGAGACGATCGTCGGCGGGTCGACCCGGCGCACGGCTGGCGGCAAGGGCGGCAACCAGGCGATTGCGGCGGCGGCGACGGGTGCGGAGGTCGTCATGGTCGCGGCCATCGGTGGGGACGAGGCGGGCGCGGCATACCGAGATCGACTGCAGGACAGGATGATCGACGTCTCCCACGTCCGCGTCGTGGAGGGAGAGCCGACCGGTCACGCGTTCATCACCGTGGACCTCGAGGGAGAGAACGTCATCGTCGTCAGCCCCGGCGCCAACGCCGAGCTGCTGCCGCACCACATGGGGGTGCTCGACACGATGGCGGCGGGCGACGTGCTGCTGGTGAGCCTCGAGGTGCCGATCGAGACGGTGGCGGCGGCGGTGCAGCGGGTCTCGACCAGGGACATCCGGGTGGTGGTCAACGCCGCGCCCTACCACCACCTGCCGGTGGACGTCGTGGAGGTGGCGGACCCGCTGGTCGTCAACGAGCACGAGGCGCTGGAGCTGGCCGACGACGGGGCCTTCCCAGCGTCGCTGCTCGTGACCTTCGGCGCGGCCGGGGCGTCCTGGATGGGCGTCGAGCACCCCGCCACACCGGTCCCGCCGGAGGACGTGGTGGACACGACCGGCGCGGGGGACGCGTTCTGCGGGGCGCTGGCCGCGCACCTGGCCCTGGGGGCGACGCACGAGGAGGCGGTGGCCGGCGCGCTGCGGGCGGGCGCCGACGCGGTGCGGCACCGGGGCGCCCAGCGCGACGCGCTGCTCTGAGCGGTCGAGCCCAGCACCGCCCAGCACCGCCCAGCACCGCCGCCCAGGGCCGGACGGCCGTGCAGCCTCAGCCGGCGTCGATCGGGACGACGTGCAGGGCGACCTGCCGGCCCGTCTGGCGGGTGAGGACCAGGATGGCGCGTCCGGTGCCCTTGAGCTTGAGGGAGCGCCGCAGGCGATCCGGGTCGAGGTCCACCCCGCGCTTCTTGAGCGTCAGGTCACCGATCGAGCGCTCGCGGCACCACGCGCGGATCGCCTTGTCCTGCAACGGGATCTCGTCGAGGATGCGGTAGGCCCGGGCCCACGGCACCGCCACCGGTCCCCGGTCCGCCGACCGCACGTAGCCCACGCCGCCGTCCAGCTCGGCCCCACCCGTGAGGGCCTCGAGGGCGCCCACCAGCCCGGCGCGGATCACGGCCCGGTCGGGCTCGTGCAGCAGGTCGCCCCGGTCGCTCCCCGGCGCGGGGCGGTCCGTGGGCACGTCGGCCTCGGTGACCAGGTGCGCGGACCACGGCGTCTCCGTGTCGCCGTCGAGGACCAGCGCGGAGCGTCCGGCGGACCGGACCGCCGAGCCCCACCACAGGACGCACTCCACGACCTCGCCGCGCCACGAGACCCACTGCGCCTCGGTCCCGTCGGGGCGGGCCGCGTGCGGGAACGCGGGTGACAGCTTGGCCCCGGCTGCCTCGACCCGGCCGGCGAGGTCCTGCACGAGCTCCCACGACGGGGCCAGGTCGTCCAGGCGGAAGGTCCTGCGGGTGCGTCCGGTCGCGTCGGCGACCCCGGGGGTGCGCCGGGCCGGGTCGAGCCAGACGGCCGTATGCCGGTCCGCGCCGACCAGGGAGTCGGCCACCTCCTCCGCGCGGGCGCACCGCACCTGCGGGGCAGGGGCGGCCGGGGGCCTGACCACGCCGGCGAGGTTGTGCGCGGCGAGCTCGGCGGTGACGGGGTCGGCGTCCACGGCGAGGACCTCGAGCCCGGCGTGCGCCATGGCGGCGGCGTCCAGACCGAGGCCGCACCCCAGGTCGTGGACGGTGCGGACCCCGGCCGCCGCCAGGCGCTCGGCGTGCTGCTGCGCCACGACGGGGCGGGTCGCCTGCTCCAGGCCGTCGGGGGTGAGCAGGAGCCGGTCGACGGCGTCTCCCAGCTTGGCGCGGCCGCGCTGGCGCAGCCGGCTCTGGGTGAGCACCGCCGCGACGAGCTCGGGGGAGTGCCCCTCGCGGCGCAGGGCGGAGGACGTGGCGAGCGAGCGGGCCTCGTCATACACCGGCAGTCCCCGGAGGAGGGCGAGCCCCTCGGGGGAGGTGAGCGCACGGGTGGTGGCGAGATCCATGGCGCCATCCTCTCCCACCGCCAGATCGACCGGCCTCGGTCACAGCCGCCTGGGGAACGACGGCCGGTCGACGTGACCGCCGGGGGTAGGTCCGCGCCGCGCTGGCACTCGACTTGACCGAGTGCCAGCGGCTTCCTAGATTGTGGGTTAGCACTCTCGGCAGGCAAGTGCTAAGGGTCGACCCCCGCGACGGCGACCCGGACGCACCACCACGCGCCGGAGTCCATCATCTGTCCACTCTCGACATTCCCGAAGGGGAGGTCACCACAGTGTCGGTTTCCATCAAGCCGCTCGAGGACCGCATCGTCGTCAAGGCCGTCGAGGCCGAGCAGACCACGGCGTCCGGTCTCGTCATCCCGGACACGGCCAAGGAGAAGCCCCAGGAGGGCGAGGTCCTCGCCGTGGGTCCCGGTCGCATCGACGACAAGGGCAACCGCGTCCCCGTCGACGTCGCCGTCGGCGACAAGGTCATCTACTCCAAGTACGGCGGCACCGAGGTCAAGTACGGCGGCGAGGAGCTCCTGATCCTGAGCGCCCGCGACGTCCTCGCGATCGTCGGCTGACGCAGCACCGATTTCTCTGGGAGCCCCGGCCCGAGCCTTCGCGGCTGGGGGCGGGGCTCTCGTCATACCTCTAGACAGACAAGGAAGCTCATGGCCAAGACGCTTGAGTTCAACGACGACGCGCGCAAGTCCCTGGAGCGCGGTGTCGACGCCCTCGCCAACGCGGTGAAGGTCACGCTCGGCCCCAAGGGCCGCAACGTCGTGATCGACAAGAAGTGGGGCGCCCCCACCATCACCAACGACGGCGTGACCATCGCCCGTGAGGTCGAGCTGGACGACCCCTACGAGAACCTCGGCGCGCAGCTCGCCAAGGAGGTCGCCACCAAGACCAACGACATCGCCGGTGACGGCACCACCACCGCGACCGTCCTCGCGCAGGCCATGGTCAAGGAGGGCCTGCGCAACGTCGCCGCCGGGGCCGCCCCGGCCGGTGTCAAGCGCGGCATGGACCAGGCCGTCGACGCCGTGTCCGAGCGCCTGCTCGCCAACGCCCGCGAGGTCTCCGGCAAGTCCGAGATCGCCGCGGTCGCCTCGCTCTCCGCGCAGAACGAGGAGGTCGGCACGCAGATCGCCGAGGCCTTCGACAAGGTCGGCAAGGACGGCGTCATCACCGTCGAGGAGTCCTCCACCGCTAGCACCGAGCTGGAGTTCACCGAGGGCATGCAGTTCGACAAGGGCTACATCTCCCCCTACTTCGTCTCCGACCCGGAGCGCATGGAGGCCGTCCTCGAGGACGCCTACGTGCTCGTCAACCAGGGCAAGATCTCGGCCATCGCCGACGTCCTGCCGCTCCTCGAGAAGGTCGTGCAGGCCGGCAAGCCGCTGCTGATCATCGCCGAGGACGTCGACGGCGAGGCGCTGTCCACCCTGGTGGTCAACAAGATCCGCGGCACCTTCAACGTCGTGGCCGTCAAGGCGCCGGGCTTCGGCGACCGCCGCAAGGCCATGCTCGCCGACATCGCCGTCCTCACCGGTGGCCAGGTCGTCGCCGAGGAGGTCGGCCTCAAGCTCGACCAGGTCGGCCTCGAGGTCCTCGGCCAGGCCCGCCGCGTGGTCGTCTCCAAGGACGACACCACGATCATCGACGGCGCCGGCGACGCCGGCGCGGTCGACGGCCGCGTCTCCGAGATCAAGGCCGAGATCGAGCGCACCGACTCCGACTGGGACCGCGAGAAGCTCCAGGAGCGTCTCGCCAAGCTCGCCGGTGGCGTCTGCGTCATCAAGGTGGGTGCCCACACCGAGGTCGAGCTCAAGGAGAAGAAGCACCGCATCGAGGACGCGATCTCCGCGACGCGCGCCGCGATCGAGGAGGGCATCGTCGCCGGTGGCGGCTCCGCCCTCGTCCACGCGGTCCGCGCTCTCGACGACCTCCACCTGGAGGGCGACGAGCTGACCGGCGCCAACATCGTGCGCAAGGCCGCGGCCGAGCCGCTGCGCTGGATCGCCGAGAACGCCGGGCTCGAGGGCTACGTCGCCGTCTCCAAGGTCGCCGAGCTGGAGCCGGGCAACGGGCTCGACGCCGCGACGGGGGAGTACGTCGACCTGGTCAAGGCCGGCGTCATCGACCCGGTCAAGGTCACGCGTTCCGCCCTGCGCAACGCCGCGTCCATCGCCTCGATGGTCCTGACGACCGACACCCTCGTGGTCGAGAAGCCCGAGGAGGAGCCTGCCGCTCCCGCCGGTGGTCACGGCCACGGGCACGGTCACTGACCTGACCCGACGCGACCTGACCTCACGCCAGGCCGTATGCCGCGAAGGCCGCCCGCCCCGATCGGGGTGGGCGGCCTTCGCGCGTGGTGAGGGGGGTCAGGCGATCGCGATCGCGGTGCTGGCGGCGTAGTGCGACTCGCGCTCGTCCTCGGTCATGCCGCCCCAGACGCCGTAGGGCTCGCGCACCCGCAGGGCGTGCTCGCGACACTGGCCCAGGACGGGGCAGGCGATGCAGACCGCCTTGGCCGCGCCGTCCCGGTTGCGCCGGGCGGGGCCACGCTCGCCCTCGGGGTGGAAGAACACGTCGGGGTTCTCCCGGCGGCATGATCCCTGCAGCTGCCAGTCCCACTGATCGGCGACGGGTCCCGGGAGGCGGCTGATCTCGGCCATGGTGTGCTCCTGTGCAGAGATGCGGCGACGATGACCGAGGATGTCACGCAAGTCACACGATGCAAGCACTTCGCATAATGATCAAACGTATGACATACTCACGAGTAACCTGAGGTGACCCATGAGCCCTAGCCAGCGACGTCGCGTGGTGGCGGGGGCGTGCTGCTGCGACAGACCGTACCTGCGTGAATGCGCCTGCGGCAAGATGCGGCAGGCGTAATCCACGTCGCCTTCTCGCCCCTTGGGCATCCGGTGGGCCCGACCGGATAAATATTCGACACACAATGTGAAATCGTGGCAACGCAGTGTCAATTTCGTGCCGGTCGGGTGGAGTCGAGGTGACCAGCCGGTGGCCGCCCGCGGTCGGGGGCGACCCTGGGGATCGTTGCACCTGGTTGACAGGTCGACAGGGGTCGGTCAGCGTGACGGCGGATCGGACGGCCCCGTTCGGCGACGAGGATGGGTACATGGACATGGCTGCTAGCACCGGCGCACCTCGGCGTCCCAGCGGGTTCGAGAGCCTGACGGTGGCCGTGGTGGCCGAGATGGTCGGGGTGGCCCCGTCCACCCTGCGCACCTGGGCCCGGCGCTACGGCCTCGAGCCGTCCGGTCACCGGTCGGGTCTGCACCGTCGCTACTCCGAGACCGACGTGGCGCGCCTGCGCTTCATGCGCGCCCTGACCCAGTCCGGCCTGACCTCGCGGGACGCCGCCCGTCGCGCCCTGGACGCCACGACGGAGGAGCTGGCCGCCAGCTCGAACCCCACGCACCCCGGGGAGGGGGAGGTGTCCCTGGTCTCCGGGCGCAGCGACGCGACCGCGCTGCGGGGCGGCTACCTCGGCCGCGGCGCCCAGGTGGGCGAGGTGGCGGCTCCCGTCATGACCCTGCTGGGGACCTTGGGCAACGGCGACGCGCAGGGCAGCACGGCGCTCCTGCGCCTCGCGCAACGCGACCTCGGGGCCGCCCGCACGTGGGACGAGCGGGTGCTGCCCGCGCGCAACGCGGCCTGGATGCTGGCGCCGGTCGCCCAGGGGCGTGCGGACGCCATGCTGGCCTCCGCCACGGCGGGGGCGGTCGGCGACATACGGCTCCGACGCAGCCCTCGCAACCTCCGCCCGGTGCACGTCGTGTCCCTGCCCGGCCTCGACGACCCCGCCGCCCGCCTCCTGCTGCGCGCCGCCCTGGCCGAGCGGTCCATCGCCGTGAGCGACCTCTCGCTGGAGGGGTCGGCCAGCAGGGCCGCCCGCGTCCTGGGTGAGGGGATCGAGGGGGTGCTGGTCGTCTACGTCGGGGAGGGTGCGGTCGCCGCCCAGGTGGCCGGCCGGCTGCGGCAGTCCGCGCGGTCGGGCGACCAGGTCTACTGGGGCGAGGGCTGGCTGCACTGGCCGGGGCAGGAGGCCACCATGGCCGACGTCGTGCGGGCGGTCGAGGGCAAGTGCTGCGCCCCGTCGGGGTGACCTTGCTGAGCGTGATGGCCGGTGTGCGCACCGACATCGGCGGCACGCATGCGGGGGACGGGCAGTCGCTCGCGGTCACGCTTCTGGGCTGCATGGGTAGTGTCGGTTCTCTGGGGGGACGTTGCGACCGGTTCGGTGATTTACCTGCACCTGGACGCTTTTGTGAGCCAAGATAACTCTTGGTAATTGACTTGACCCGACCGGAGGCAGGGATGACGACCGTGATGGTGTGCGACGACGCGCCACTCACCCGCGAGGTGATGATGCGCCGGATCGGCTCGCTGCCCGGCGTGACCCGGGTCTGCGGTGCCTCCTCCGGCGAGGAGCTCTTGGCCAAGTACGCCACGGAGCAGCCGGCGCTGACGCTCACGGACCTGCGCATGCCCGGCATGGGGGGACTGGACGCCGTCAAGCGGCTGCTCGCCCTGCGCCCCAGCGCGCAGATCATGATGATGACGCTGGCCGAGGACATCGACGGTGTGGCGCGGGCCCTGGCCTACGGCGCCAAGGGCTATGTCATGAAGGACTCCACCCGCGAGGAGCTGGCCGTCGCGCTCGCGCCCTTCATCGGTGAGGCGATGCCGCGATCGGGCGGGGCCGGGCGCCCCGGGGTGACGGCGACCCTCACCGCCCGCGAGCTCGAGGTGCTGCGCGGGATGAGCCAGGGGCACAGCAACGCCGAGATCGGCGCCGAGCTGTACCTCACCGAGGACACGATCAAGACCCACGCCCGACGACTCTTCCGCAAGCTGGACGCCTCGGACCGTGCTCACGCGGTCGCCATCGCCTACCGCACCGGCCTGATCAGCTGACCTGACGCGCTGGGTGGCTCTGGGCAGGGCCAGGCGGCTACTCTGAGGGAACAGGCACGCCGTGAGGCGGCCTTCGCCGTGTCCACGACCCGCCCGACGAGGGGCCGGTCGTCGCTCCCCGAGGAGGTGCCGATGAGCGTCCCCGACGCCCGTGATCAGCGGCACCTTCACGTCTACGGAGCCGACCCCGCCGACCGCGGCCGGGGACCCGGCGCAAACCGGCCCACCGAGGACGTAACGTCCGGGGTCGCCGCACCGATGTCACCCACGGGTCCAGCCATGCGCTCGGCCGACGTCGTGTCGGCTGCCGCCCAGGGCGAGCCCGCCGCTCTGCAGGCGCTGCTGACCGACGTCCGACGCATCGCCTTCCGCTACTGCCGCGCGCGCCTCGGGGGTCTCCCCGCCGGTGTGCAGGCCGCCGATGACGCAGCTCAGGAGGTGTGTGTCGCCGTGCTCCGATCGCTGCCGCGCTACGAGGACCGTGGTGCCCCCTTCGAGGCCTTCGTCTACGGCATCGCCTCCAACAAGGTCGCCGACGCCATGCGGTCGAGCCTGCGCGGACCCGAGCCGACCGACGAGCTCCCCGACGAGATCGACCTGGACGCCGACCCGCTCGACACGGTCATCGCGGCGGAGCGCTCCTCCGACACCTGGGCCATGCTCGACCGGCTGGGGGAGACCCAGCGCGAGATCCTGACCCTGCGCGTCGCGGTGGGCATGACCGCCGACGAGGTCGCCGCCTCCCTCGACATGACCCCGGGAGCGGTGCGCGTCGCCCAGCACCGCGCCCTCACCCGGCTGCGCGCCATGATGGCCGGCCCGGCCGGCGGGGGAGGATCCCGATGAACCACCGACCCGACGGCACGCCCCAGCCCTCGCTGCGCCTCGTGCGCGACGACGACGAGCTCGTGCAGCAGATCGCCGACCGTCGCGAGACCGTCGAGCACGACGACCCCGTCCTGGCCATGCTCGAGGGCTGGGCCACCGAGATCGACCAGGACCTGCCCGAGGACCTGGCCGAGGGCGCGCCCCGACCGCTCCCCTCCAGGCGCACCGTCATCGTCACGCGGGCGGGTGTCGCGGCCAGCGTCGCCGCCGTCGTCCTGTCGGGCGTCACCGTCGCCGCCGCGGCGAGCGAGGGCGGCCTGGCCGGCTTCGTCAGCAAGGTCGAGCGCGGCGTCGAGAAGGGCGTGGCGGCCCCCCGGCCCGCGGACGCTGCCGTGCTCGCCACCGCCGACGCCACGAGCCACGGCCCGGACGGTCACTCCGTGCGCACGGCCCTCAACCTCGCCTCGCAGCGGCTCAAGGCCGGCGACCGCGACGCCGCCGCCGCCGTCCTGAGCCTCGTCGAGGACCAGGTCCGCCGTGACCCGTCGCTCCTCGGCGAGGGCGACCACGCGCTGCTCGCCGCGGTGCGCCAGGACCTGTCGGGGTCCGGGTCCGGCGACGACGGCCTGGTGCTGGCGGATCCGCCGCGCACCGCTGCGGCGTCCGCGTCGCCCACGCGTCCCGGGACCCGCTCGCCCGACCGGTCGGGCACCGGGTCGTCCGCGGCGGGCCCCGTCACCACGCGCCCCTCCTCGTCACCGAGCACCTCGCCGACGAGCACGCCGACGCCGACGACGACCCCGTCGTCGCCGAGCCAGAGCCCCAGCCCGTCGTCGCCGCGCCCGACGACCCAACCCACGCAGCCGACCACACCGACCACGCGGCCGACGACGCCGACCACCCGGCCCACGTCTCCCACCACGTCGCCCACGTCTCCGAGCGCCCCCTCGACGAGCCTCCCGCTGCGACCGCCGAACCCGACGCCGTCCGTGACTGGCACGGGGACGCCGCGTGTCGAGTCGCGCACACCGGCCTCCGGCCGCACCCGCACCTTCGGCACCACGCAGCAGCGCACACCGGCCCTCGACCGGTCGACGAGCCTGACGGGTGCGCCGTCGGGCGGCCAGAGCGGCGACCAGCCCTGAGTCGGTGACGCGGGGAGGCGCCGGGCTGTCGGCATACGAGCCACGGCGTCCCCGCCGATAGACTTGTGGCATGAGCCTCGAGGAGACCCGCGCCGTGCCCGACAAGTTCGCCACCCTGGGGCTCACCTATGACGACGTGCTCCTCCTGCCCGGGGAGACCGACGTCATCCCCAGCGAGGTCGACACCACGACCCGCCTGACCCGCGAGCTGTCCATCCGCATCCCGCTGGTCTCGGCGGCGATGGACACCGTGACCGAGGCCCGCATGGCCATCGCGATGGCCCGCCAGGGAGGCCTCGGCATCCTGCACCGCAACCTGTCGATCGAGGACCAGGCCTACCAGGTCGACCTGGTCAAGCGCACCCAGACCGGGCGCATCAGCAACCCCGTGACGATCGGCCCCGACGCGACCCTCGAGGAGCTCGACCAGATCTGTGGGGAGTATCGCGTGTCCGGGCTCCCGGTCGTCGGCGAGGACCGCACCCTGCTCGGCATCTGCACCAACCGCGACCTTCGCTTCACGCCCGTCGCCGAGTGGACCACGACGCTGGTGCGCGACGTCATGTCACCGATGCCGCTCATCACCGCGCCCGTCGACATCTCGCGCGAGGACGCCACCGGCCTCCTGCGCCAGCACAAGCGCGAGCGGCTGCCGCTGGTCGACGACCAGGGCCGGCTCGCCGGGCTGATCACGGTCAAGGACTTCGTCAAGTCCGAGCAGTACCCCCTCGCCAGCAACGACGCCCACGGACGACTGCTGGTCGGGGCGGCCGTCGGTTACTTCGGCGAGTCCTGGGAGCGCGCGACCACGCTGATCGAGGCGGGGGTCGACGTGCTCGTCGTCGACACCGCGCACGGCCACGCTCGCCTGCTCATCGACATGATCAAGCGGCTCAAGGCCGACAGCGCCACCCGCCACGTCCAGATCATCGGCGGCAACGTCGCCACCCGCGCCGGCGCGGCCGCGATGGTCGAGGCCGGCGTCGACGCCGTCAAGGTGGGTGTCGGACCGGGATCCATCTGCACGACCCGCATCGTCGCCGGCGTGGGCGTCCCGCAGCTCACCGCGGTCTACGAGGCGGCGCAGGCGGCCGCGGCGGCCGATGTCCCCGTCATCGCGGACGGCGGCCTGCAGTACTCCGGCGACATCGCCAAGGCCCTGGTCGCGGGCGCCAGCTCGGTCATGGTCGGGTCGCTGCTCGCCGGCTGCGAGGAGAGCCCGGGCGAGCTCATCTTTGTCAACGGCAAGCAGTTCAAGGCCTACCGCGGCATGGGCTCGCTCGGCGCCATGAGCTCGCGCACCAAGAAGTCCTACTCCAAGGACCGCTACTTCCAGGCCGACGTCACCAGCGACGACCAGCTGGTCCCCGAGGGGATCGAGGGCAAGGTCGCCTATCGCGGCACCCTGCAGGCCGTCGCCCACCAGCTCGTGGGCGGACTGCACCAGTCGATGTTCTACGTCGGGGCCCGCACCGTGCCCGACCTCCAGGCCAAGGGGCAGTTCGTGCGCATCACGTCGGCGGGGCTCAAGGAGAGCCACCCGCACGACGTGCAGATGATCGCCGAGGCGCCCAACTACTCCGGTCGCTGACGCGCCGCGGCCCCACGCACCCACCCTCCACCCCACAGACAGGCACCAGACGTGACCGAGATCGAGATCGGACGGGGCAAGCGCGCCCGCCAGGCCTACACCTTCGACGACATCGCGATCGTGCCCTCGCGGCGCACCCGCGACCCCGAGGAGGTGTCGGTGTCGTGGCAGATCGACGCCTACCACTTCGACCTGCCGATCATGGCCGCGCCGATGGACTCCGTCGTCTCGCCGGCCTCGGCGATCGCCTTCGGTCGGCTGGGTGGTCTCGGTGTCCTCGACCTCGAGGGCCTGTGGACCCGGTATGCCGACCCGCAGCCCCTCCTCGACGAGATCGCCACGCTGTCCGGGGCGGACGTCACGCCGCGCATGCAGGAGATCTATGCCGAGCCCATCAAGCCCGAGCTGATCACCGCACGCCTCAAGGAGATCCGCGACGCGGGCGTCACCGTCGCCGGCGCGCTGTCGCCGCAGCGGACCCAGGAGCACTGGCGCACCGTCGTCGACGCGGGGTGCGACCTCTTCGTCATCCGGGGCACCACCGTCTCGGCCGAGCACGTGTCGAGCCGCACCGAGCCGCTCAACCTCAAGCGCTTCATCTACGAGCTGGACGTCCCCGTGATCGTCGGCGGGGCAGCGACCTACACGGCCGCCCTGCACCTCATGCGCACCGGTGCGGCCGGCGTCCTCGTCGGCTTCGGCGGGGGAGCGGCGAGCACCACCCGCCAGACGCTCGGGATCCACGCCCCGATGGCCACCGCGGTGGCCGACGTGGCGGCGGCCCGGCGCGACTACCTCGACGAGTCGGGCGGACGCTACGTCCACGTCATCGCCGACGGCTCCGTGGGACGCGCCGGCGACATCGTCAAGGCGGTCGCGTGCGGCGCCGACGCGGTGATGATCGGTGCCGCGCTCGCGCGTGCGACCGACGCCCCCGGCCAGGGCTACCACTGGGGGTCGGAGGCACGTCACGAGGAGCTGCCGCGCGGCGCCCGCGTCAACGTCCGCGGCGCCGCCCCGCTGAAGGAACTGCTCTTCGGCCCTGCCCACACCGCCGACGGCACGACCAACATGATCGGTGCCCTGCGCCGCGCCATGGCGACGACGGGCTACAGCGACCTGAAGGAGTTCCAGCGGGTGGAGGTCGTGGTCAACCCGTATACGGCGCAGTGACGAAGGGCGTAGCGGAGGTTGCGCCCGACGGAGGATGGTGCGGCCGTAGCGGAGTCCGAGGAGCTGCGCCAATCAAATAGAGCGCAGTGACGAAGGATGCAGCGCAGGCCTAGCCCCGAGGTACGAGGGGCACGGCCGGAGCGGAGTCCGAGGAGCTGCGCCAGTCGTATACGGCGCAGTGACGAACGAGCGGTGACGACGGTCGCAGCCATCGGACGGCCGCGACGAACTGCGTCCGGCCTGCAGTTTGTCCACGTGGAGGGGGCTGGGACGTGGCGATGCTGCGTCCGGCCTGCAGTTCGTGCACGTGCGGATAGGCCGGGGCTGGGGTGTGCGGGGTCTGCGCTGGGAGCGCGAACCTCGCGCAGCGGCGCGGGTGGGGGTGGGCCGGCGTGAGCGGGGCGCGCGGCATACTGCCTGGATCGGTAGGGTCGGGTGCGTCGACCACCTCGAGCACCGGAGGACACCGTGAACCACCCGACCGTCGACCCGCAGCTGCTCCGAGAGGCGCGGGACCGCGCCCGCCGGGAGCACGAGGAGGCCAAGGCCTCGGGGCTCAAGCTCGACATCACGCGGGGCAAGCCCTGCTCGGCCCAGCTCGACCTCAGCGAGCGGCTGCTGACCGTGCTGGCCGAGGGCGAGCACACGACGCAGGCCGAGGGTGACCTGCGCAACTACAGCCCGACGCAGGGCCTGACCGAGCTGCGGGAGATCTTTGCCCCGCTGCTCGACGTCCGCCCGGACCAGCTGGTGGTGCGGGACAACTCGTCGCTGTCGCTGATGCACCAGTGCGTGGCGTCGTCGTTCTTCCACGCTCCGCCCGGCGCTCCCGAGGGCACGGGCTGGGCGGGCCGGACGGTGCGGTTCCTGGCGCCGGTGCCCGGCTACGACCGGCACTTCACGGTGTGCTCGGAGCTGGGCGTCGAGCTGGTGACCGTGCCGATGACGCCGGAGGGCCCCGACATGGACCTCGTCGAGGAGCTCGCCGGCAAGGACGCCTCGATCAAGGGCATCTGGTGCGTCCCGAAGTACTCCAACCCGACGGGCGTGACCTACTCCAGCGAGACCGTGCAGCGGCTCGCGGCGATGCAGACCGCGGCGCCGGACTTCCGGGTCTACTGGGACAACGCCTATGCCATCCACCACCTGCGCAGCACCGAGGCGCAGCTCGACCCGATCCTCGAGGCGTGCGAGCAGGCCGGCAACCCCGACCGTGCGTTCGTCTTCGGCTCCACGTCCAAGGTGACCTTCGCCGGCGGCGGCGTCTCGTTCTTCGCCTCCTCGCCGGCCAACGTGGCGTGGTTCCTCAAGCGTGACGGCTTCCGTTCGATCGGGCCGGACAAGCTCAACCAGCTGCGCCACCTGCGGTTCTTCGAGACCACCGAGGGCGTGCGAGCGCACATGCAGCGGCACCGCGAGATTCTCGAGCCCAAGTTCGACGCCGTGCTGCGGCACCTCGAGAAGGACCTCGCCGAGCTCGGGATCGCGGAGTGGACCGACCCTGACGGCGGCTACTTCATCAGCCTCGACGTCGTGCCCGGCACGGCGGGTCGGGTCGTCGAGCTCGCCAAGGAGGCGGGCGTCGCCCTGACGCCAGCCGGCGCGACCTTCCCCGGCGGCGTGGACCCGGACGACCGCAACATCCGCATCGCCCCGACCATGCCGTCGACCGACGACCTGGACACCGCGCTGCGGGTCCTCACGTCGTGCGTGGTGCTGGCGGCCGCGGAGTCGCTGCTGCCGGACGACGACGCCGCATCCGGCGCACGGTGACGAGGTAGATCACGAGCAGCGCCGCGGCATACGCGACGGGGGTCGCGGGGTACGCCCCGTGGCCCCCGTACGCGCAGCACCCCGCCACGGCCAGCGCCAGCCACTCGGGACGTCCCACCATCACGGCCAGCGCCACGAGCGGCAGGGAGTACCACGCGAGCACGGGCGTAGTGGTGAGCAGCAGCGCGCCGAAGAGGTAGAGCGCGGGCAGCGCCGGGTCGTCCTCACGCCCGCGGCGCCCGAGCACCGCCCAGGCCGCCACGCCCAGGCACACGACGACGGCGAGGACGTTGGCGACGGGCAGCGGCATCACGAGCGTGAGCAGGGACGCGCGGTTCTCGCCGCCCTCCTCGGCGAGGTAGCCGTCGAGCGATCCCTTGATGGCCGGGCCGACGGCGAGATAGTGCGGCAGATAGACCAGGACGACCAGGCTGATGGCGGTGAGCCCGACCACCAGAGAGCGTCGTATGCCGCCCCAGACGCCGGCCGGGGACCCGTCGTCGCGGGTGCACCGCCAGGGTGTGAACGCCGGCAGCAGGACGAACGGCGTGAGCTTGACCGCCGCCGCGAGCCCCACGAGCCCGCCGACGACCACCGCGGCCCGCCGGTGCACGGCGGCCATCACGGCGAGCACGACCAGGAGGGCGACGAGCACGTCGACGTGACCGCCGTTGCCGGCCTCCAGCACGACGATCGGCGACCAGGCCCAGACCAGGGCCTGGAAGGGGTCACGACCACGGGAGCGCAGGTAGCGCGCGATCAGCACCGACGTCGCGACGGCGATCAGCGCCCCGCTGATCTGGAAGCCCTTGGACCCCCACGACCACGGCGTCACGGCGGACACGGCCGCGTAGTAGGCCTCGGCGACGGGTGGGTAGGGCGTGAGGAAGCGGGGGCGGCTGATGGGGGAGCGCGGGTCGTTGCGGGCGTACTCCAGAACCCCCTCGCGGGTGGCGGGCAGCGGCTCGGTCGTGACGCCGGACGGCTCGTCGGGCCGCAGCCCCGGGAACAGGACGGGGTCGCGCAGGTGCGCGAGGCGGTCGTCGAACGGCACGTAGCGGTAGGGGTCGACGCCGTCCAGCTGCACCCGGCCGTCCCAGACGTAGCGGTTGAGGTCGGTCGAGCTGGCGGGGGCGAAGAAGACGCCGGGGAGCTGGACGACGAGGGCCAGGGCGGCGATCGCGAGCAGGGGTCGGTCGGCGCGGCATGTGCGGTCGGCTCGGAAGAACCAGCGGGCCACCAGCCCGAAGACGATCCACGCGGACAGGGACACGAGCAGGTAGAGCCACCGCCGCGAGTCGGTGTTGCCCACCGACAGCACGCCGAGGTAGGTCACCGTCAGGATCGCGGTGGCCCGCGCAGCTCGTCTCACGGGCCCCAGCCTGCCAAACCCCGGCGCTCAACCAGGTGAGTGACGTGCGCTACAGGCGCCCGGGGGTCTGTCATGACTGCGTAGTACGGTCTGCCCATGAGCCTCTCGACGCCCGCGAAGACCGACTCCGTCCGCGCCGCCGGCGGCAACCCCGTCGTGGGTGGGGCGCCACGGCATACGGTCGACCAGGCGTGGATCGACCAGGTCAGCCGGGGTGTCGTCAGCGACGGGACCGTCCCCGCGGTCGAGCTGACCACGCCGCTGACCGGTGAGGTCCTGGGCACGGTGGCCCAGTCCTCACGGGCCGACGTCGAGGCCGCGGTCCGTGCCGGTCGTATGGCGCAGGTGCGCTGGGCGCGGACCCGTCTGGCGGACCGGTCCCGCATCCTGCTGCGCTTCCACGACCTGGTCCTGGAGCACCAGTCCGAGCTGCTCGACCTCGTCCAGCTCGAGTCGGGCAAGACGCGCTTCCACGCCTTCGAAGAGGTCGCCGACACGGCGATCGTGGCCCGGCACTACGCGCGTCGCCTGCCGGGCTATCTCGCGGGCACCTCGGCCCAGGGCGGGCTGCCGTTCCTGTCCACCGCTCGGGCCGCCCGGCGTGCCAAGGGCGTGGTGGGGGTCGTCGCGCCGTGGAACTACCCGCTGTCCATGTCGATCACCGACGCGATCCCCGCGCTGCTCGCGGGCAACGCGGTCGTGCTGCGCCCCGACAACCGCGCCGCCCTCAGCTGCCTGCGCGCCGTGCAGCTGCTCGAGGAGGCCGGGCTGCCCGACGGTGTCCTGCTGGTCGTGCTGGGCGACGGCCCCAGCGCGGGGCAGGCGGTCGTCGAGCTGACCGACTACGTCTGCTTCACGGGGTCGACCGCCACCGGGCGCAAGGTCGCCGCCACGTGCGCGGAGCGCCTCGTCGGCTGCTCCCTCGAGCTCGGCGGCAAGAACCCGCTCTACGTCGCGGCGGACGCCGACCTGGACCGCGCGGCCCGAGGGGCCGTCACCGCGTGCTTCGGCAGCGCCGGCCAGCTGTGCATCTCCGCCGAGCGGATCATCTGCCACGAGGCGATCGCCGACGACTTCGTCCGCCGGTTCGTGGCCCTGGTGCGCCAGATGCGGCTCTCGGTCGACCTGGCCTACGGCGCCGACATGGGATCGCTCGCGGGCCCGCAGCAGCTGGCGACCGTGGAGGAGCACGTCGAGGACGCGCGCGCCAAGGGCGCCACCGTCCTCACCGGCGGCCGGGCTCGTCCCGACCTCGGGCCCTATGTCTACGAGCCCACGGTGCTGACCGACGTGACCGAGGACATGCTGTGCGCCCGCGGCGAGACCTTCGGGCCCGTCGTCACCATCTATCGCGCCCGCGACGACCGCGCGGCCATCACCATGTGCAACGACACCGACTACGGCCTCAACGCCTCGGTCTGGACCCGCGACGTGCGGCGCGGCAAGGATCTGGCCCGCCGCATCGACGCGGGCACCGTCGGGGTCAACGACGGCTACGCCGCCGCCTGGACCGCCGTCGGGGCGCCCATGGGCGGCATGAAGCAGTCCGGCATCGGGCGACGTCATGGCGCCGAGGGCCTGCGCAAGTACACCGAGGAGCAGAACGTCGCCGTGCAGCGGCTCGTCCCCGTGCAGGGCCCGGCGGGTGTGGACCAGTCGCTGTGGACGGGCCTGCTCACGAGCGGGCTGCGGTCCCTGCGGGTCACCGGCTGGCGCTGACCGGCTCTGCGTCCTGCGCCGGCGTGGGGTTCTGCGCGGGGTTTCTGCGCGGGATGGGCGCCCGGCCCGGCTAGGTTGAGCCAGGAATGGGACAAAGCCGACCTGGTGCTGGAGGACGTCCGTGAAGCTCGTCGTGCGTCGCGACCCTGTCTACGTGCGCCGGCGGCGCATCGTCGGGCTGATCGCGCTGCTCCTGCTGGCGCTGCTCGTGCTGGGCGGCGTCCGCGCCTGCCAGGCCCTCGTCGGAGGACGGGGCGACGACGCCACGGCTGCCGCGCTCCAGGCTCAGAAGGCCGCCTACGACGTGTCGGGCACCCAGCTCGTCAAGCGGCAGACGATCACCGGCAACATCAACCCCAAGTCGGTGGCCGCGTCCCCGAGCGGTCTCGTGATCGCGCAGAACATGATGTACCGCCACACGGTCACGGCATACGGCGCGGACGGCCAGCTCAAGGCGACCGTCCCCGACGCGGTGGACCTCGGGCAGTTCGGCGTCAAGGACGCCAAGGGCACCGTCAAGGGCGCGCCCGTCGAGGCGACCTGGACCCGGGACGGCGCCAAGGCCTATGTCTCCAACTACTCGATGTACGGCCCCGGGTTCGCCAAGAACGGCTTCGACGACTGCAGCGCCACCTCTGCGGTGGACCGGTCCTACGTCTACCGCCTGGACTCCGCCTCCCTCAAGGTCGACCAGGTCATCCAGGTGGGCGCGGTCCCCAAGGTCGTCGCGCTGAGCCCCGACCAGCGCACCCTGCTGGCGACCAACTGGTGCTCGGGCACCCTGTCGATCGTCGACGTGGCGCAGGCCAAGGAGGTGGCCACCGTCAAGATCGGCGCCCACCCGCGCGGCATCGCGATCAGCCCCGACAGCACCACCGCCTACGTCGCCGAGATGGGCGGGGAGACCGTCTACCAGGTCGACCTGGCCGCGCGGACGGCGAAGCCGCTGGTCAAGCCCGGCAAGGGTCCCCGCGCGCTCGTCGTGTCGGCCGACGGCAAGCACCTCTACGTCACCAACAACGACGCCAACACCCTCGTCCGCGTCGACCTCGCCTCGGCCAAGGTCGACCAGACCGTCTCCCTGGCGAGCCAGCCGCGGTCGATGGCCATGAGCCGCGACGGACGAGCCCTGTATGTCGTGAGCTACGGCGCCGCCGCGATGAGCAAGGTCCGGACCAGCGACCTCACCGTCCAGCAGGTCGTCGCCACCGAGCCCAGCCCGATCGGCGTCGCCTACGAGCCGACGCGCAACGCCGTGTGGGTGTCCTGCTACAGCGGCTCGATCCTGGTGCTCGACGAGGCCAAGGGCGGCACGCCCGCCCCGTCGCCCAAGGGCGGGCAGCCGACGGCGACACCCTCCGGGCCCGCCCACGACTGAGACCCCTCGTGCACGGGACGCCCAGCCGGGTCGCCTAGGGTAGGACGGTGATCCGCACCGCCCTCAAGCCCCGTTGGTTGGGGCTGCTCGCGCTCGTGGTGCTGGTCGTCATCGCCTTCACCCGCCTCGGGCTGTGGCAGCTGGACGTCTCCAAGGACCAGGGCGCCAAGAAGGCCCTGGCCGAGGCTCAGGCCCGACCCGCTGCCCCGCTGTCCCAGGTCGTGCAGCCGCACGCGCCCTTCGAGGGCGTCATGTCCAACCGTCGCGTCGAGGTGACCGGCGCCTACGACCCGTCGGGTCAGTTCCTGGTGCCGGGACGGTTGCTCGAGGGCCGCACCGGCTACTGGGTCGTGACGCCGCTCGACGAGACCGCCACGAGGGCCCGCGTCGCCGTGGTGCGGGGCTTCGTCATACGGCCGTCGGACGCGCCCGCCGCGCCGACCACGACGGTGACGGTGACCGGGACCCTGGCGCCGGGGGAGTCCCCGTCCGACCAGGTCCTGCCCGCCGGGCAGCTCGGCTCGATCGACCTGGCGGTGCTCGTCAACCGGTGGCCGCAGGACCTCTACAACGCCTTCGTGCTCGCCGGTGCGGAGCGCCCGGACCTCGGCGCCGGCACCGCCCTCGAGCGCATCCCCCCGCCGCAGCCGGAGTCCCAGCTCAACTGGCGCAACTTCGCCTACGCGCTGCAGTGGTGGGTCTTCGCCGCCTTCGCCGTCTACATGTGGTGGCGGATGGTGCGTGACGACCACCGGTCCGGCATACGGCCGGCACCTCACGACAACGACCACCCGATCGACCAAGGAGAACCCGCCCGATGACCCAGGTGCCGTCCGCCGGCTACGACAACCCCGAGACCGTCCGCAAGGCGCTCACGCCGTTCAAGGTCATGGCCTTCATCGTCGGCGTGGGGCTGCTCGTGCTCGTGCTCGAGATGCTGCTCAAGTACGGCCCCTGGAAGAACGACGTCCTCGCCTGGTGGGCGATGCCGCACGGCTTCCTCTACATGATCTATCTCGTGGCGACCTTCAACCTGGGGACGGCGGCCAGGTGGCCCCTGTCCAAGATCATCAAGGTCATGCTGGCCGGGATCGTGCCGTTCCTGTCCTTCTGGGTCGAGCGCAAGGTCGCCCACGAGGTCGACGGTAGGCTTGCCGCGTGAGTGAGTCCCTCCAGGCCAAGCCGGTTCTCGTCGTCGACTTCGGCGCGCAGTACGCCCAGCTCATCGCCCGTCGGGTGCGTGAGGCCGATGTCTACTCCGAGGTCGTGCCGCACTCCTGGTCGACCGAGCAGATGCTCGCCAAGGAGCCCTCGGCGATCATCCTGTCCGGCGGTCCGTCGAGCGTGTATGCCGAGGGCGCCCCGCGCCTCGACCCGGCGCTGCTCGAGGCGGGGATCCCCGTGTTCGGGATGTGCTACGGGTTCCAGGCGATGGTCCAGGCGCTCGGTGGGACGGTCGCGCACACCGGCCTCGGCGAGTACGGCTCGACCCAGGCGCAGGTCAGCGACACCAGCTCCACGTTGTTCAACGGCCAGCCGGCCGACCAGTCGGTGTGGATGAGCCACGGCGACTCGGTGACCGAGGCCCCGGACGGCATGCGGGTCACCGCGGCGACCTCAGGCGCCCCCGTGGCGGCCTTCGAGGACGACGAGCGGCGGCTCTACGGCGTGCAGTGGCACCCCGAGGTCATGCACTCGACGTTCGGGCAGCGCGTGCTCGAGAACTTCCTGTCCAAGGGCGCCCGGATCGAGGCGGACTGGACGCCGGGCAACGTCGCGGAGGAGCTCGTGACCGCCGTGCGCGAGCAGGTCGGCGAGGACCGGGTGCTGTGCGCCCTGTCCGGCGGGGTCGACTCGGCCGTGGCCGCGGCGATCGTGCAGAAGGCCGTCGGCGACCAGCTGACCTGCGTGCACGTCGACCACGGGCTGCTGCGCGAGGGCGAGCGCGAGCAGGTGGAGCGCGAGTTCGTCGAGGCGACGGGGGTCGACCTGATCGTCGTCGACGCGCGGGAGCAGTTCCTCACGGCGCTGGCCGGCGTCACCGACCCCGAGACCAAGCGCAAGATCATCGGCCGTGAGTTCATCCGCGCCTTCGAGCAGGCCGCCCGCGACGTGGTCGAGGACCGCGGCGACGAGGAGCGCCCCGTCAAGTGGCTGGTGCAGGGCACGCTCTATCCCGACGTCGTCGAGTCCGGCGGCGGCGAGGGCGCGGCCAACATCAAGTCCCACCACAACGTCGGTGGCCTGCCGGACGACCTGCAGTTCGCGCTCGTCGAGCCGCTGCGCACCCTCTTCAAGGACGAGGTGCGCCAGGTGGGCCTCGAGCTGGGCGTCCCCGAGGCGATCGTGTGGCGTCAGCCCTTCCCGGGCCCGGGCCTCGGCATCCGCATCATCGGCGAGGTGACCGCCGAGCGCCTCGAGATCCTGCGGCGCGCGGACTCGATCGCCCGCGAGGAGCTGTCCGAGGCGGGCCTCGACCGCGAGATCTGGCAGTGCCCTGTCGTGCTGCTCGCCGACGTGCGCTCGGTGGGCGTGCAGGGCGACGGCCGCACCTACGGCCACCCGATCGTGCTGCGCCCGGTCTCGTCGGAGGACGCGATGACGGCCGACTGGTCGCGCGTGCCCTATGACGTGCTGGCGACCATCAGCAGCCGCATCACCAATGAGGTGAGCGAGGTCAACCGGGTGGTGCTCGACATCACGAGCAAGCCGCCGGGCACCATCGAGTGGGAGTGACCCGGCCCCGCCTGGGGTGACCCGGTCTGGGCTGGCCTGGTCCGGGCTGGCCGGGTCCGGGGTGACCCGGTCTGGGGTGACCCGGTCTGGGGTGACCCGGTCTGGAGTGACCCAGCGGGAGGCCGGTCAGCGGTCGAGGGCGCTCGCGGCCATCTCGGCGAGGTGCTCGATGGTCTCGATGCCGTGCTGCTGGCTGCTGACCTCGCAGCTCACGGCCGCGAGGAGCACCTCGTGGCCAGCGGCGGTCTGCGCGCGTCCGGCCGACGTGACCACCCAGCCGTCGGACCGGGGGAGCCAGCCGTTCTTGACCTGGGCCTCGTGCTGCGGGTTGGCGGCCGAGACACCCCAGTCCTGCCCGTCGGCGACCCGGCCCATCAGGCCCAGCGCGTAGTCCCGGCTCGCCTGGTCCAGCGGGCCGTCGTCGCGGACGAGGTTGCGCAGCAGGCGCACCTGGTCGGCGGCGGTGGTGGTGGTCAGACCCCAGCGGTAGGAGGTGCCCGGCTCGGTCTCGGTCATCCCGAACCTGCGGTTGGCCGCCCGCACGCCCTCGTGCTGCCCGATCCGTCCCCACAGCGTGGTGGTGGCGTTGTTGTCGCTGTTGATGATCATGGAGGACGTCAGCGCCCGGTCGGAGCTGCTGAGGGGCTTGCCCGCGTCCTGCCGCTGCAGCAGCAGGGTGAGCAGCACGTCGAGCTTGACCATGCTGGCCGTCTCGCACCGCTGCCCGGCGTTGTGCTGCACCTGCCGACCGTCGGTCAGGTCGACGGCGAACACACCGACGTGACCTTTGCGGCCCTTGAGGTAGGCCGCGGCGGCCGCGTCGAACCCGGCCTCGGTGACGCCGGCCGCCGGTGCGGGGGTGGACGCCGGCGCCGAGGTCGGGGCCGCCGAGCTCGTCGTGCCGGCCGCTGGCGGGGTGGTCGACGTCGCGCTGGTCGACGGCGAGACGGCGGTGGTCGGCGACCCGGCCGTCGTGGACGCGCTCGCGGGGCGCTCGTCGTCGGTCGGGGCGATGACGGTGTGGGTGACGGCGGGGGCCGTGACGGTCGTGGTCGCTGATGCGGCAGCGCCGGACCCGCCGCACCCGCTCAGCCCGGAGGCGGCGAGGCCGAGGGCCAGGACGAGGGGGGAGATTCGGTGCGGCACCCGCTCATTGTCGGTGAATCCGGGACCAGTCCCCTCATTGCGCCCGCGTGTCGGGGTGTCCGGGGTCAGTGGGCGTGCGCCCGCATCTGGGCGGCGGCGGGCGCCTCGGAGAGCAGCGCGTCCTCCGCGGTCACCGACGCCGGGAGGTAGGCGCAGGTGGGGTCCGAGGCCAACGGGTCACCGGTGACGGCATACGCGTGGGAGCGCGACCCGCCGCACACCTCGCGGAACTCGCACACCCCGCACTTGCCGACGAACTGCTCCGGCGTCCGCAGCGACCGCATGATCGGCGACTCGCGATAGATCTCGGGCAGCGGCGTCTCGCGGACGTTGCCGGCCCGGTGGGGGAGGAAGCCGGAGGGGTAGACCCAGCCCTGGTGGTCGATGAACACGAAGCCGCGGCCGGAGTTGACGTCGATCGGCGGACGGGCGGGCCGCTCGCGCACCTCGCGGTCGCCGAGCAGGACGGCCGTGGCCTCGGTGAGCTGGCGGTAGAGCTCGCCGCGCTCCTCGGCCGCCGAGCCGTCGTGCGCGGCCGTGAGCCGCTGCAGCACGACCCGGCGGTAGTGCGGCGCCTCGGTGGTCTTGATCGCGATGAAGCGGGACACGTCGACGAGCCAGTGCAGCACGTCCTCGACCTCGTCGGCCGTGAGGGTCTGCAGCTGCTGGCCGCGGCCCGTGGGGACGAGGAAGAACACGCTCCACAGCTTGGCACCGAGGTCGAGGACCGTGGTGAGCAGCCGCGGCAGCTCCAGCACGGTCGAGCGGGTGACGGTCGAGTTGATCTGCAGCCGGAAGCCCGCCTCGGTGACCAGCCGCGCCGAGTCCAGGGTGCGCTCGAAGGTCCCCTCGAAGCCGCGGAACGCGTCGTGCGTCGGGGCCTGCGCACCGTCGAGCGAGAGGGACACGGCCTTGCCGCCGGCGTCCCGCAGCTCGGCCAGCCGCTCGGTCGTCAGGTTGGGGGTGGCCGAGGGTGACAGGGCCATGGACAGGCCGAGGGAGGTGCCGTATGCCGTGAGCTCGGCCAGGTCAGGGCGCTCGAAGGGGTCGCCGCCGGTGAGCACGACGAGGGGGTGCGGCTTGGGGAAGGACGCGATCTGCTCGAGCAGGGCCTTGCCCTCGTCGAGGCTGAGCTCGAGGGGGTCCCGCCGGGTGATGGCGTCGGCGCGGCAGTGCAGGCACGCGAGCTGGCAGGCCCGGGTGACCTCCCAGATGGTGATGAACGGCTTGTCCGCGACGTCGTGCCGCTGGTGACGGACCGCCTTGGCGAGGTCGGGCGCGGCGCCGGGCGCCCCGGGGTGCCGCAGGTCGTGGCTCATCGCGTGGGCCTTTCGGTGAGGGTGGTGACGGCCTGCAGGGCGGAGGTGACGCAGCCGCTGATGCCGGCCCCGTCGTGGGAGGCGCCGGCGACGACGACGCCCGGCAGGTCGCGCTGCAGGGCCGCGCGGGCCGCGGTCAGCCGCTCCTGGTGACCGACGACGAGCTGGGGCGCGGTGTCGAGCCAGCGGTGCACCCGCGTCTCGACGGGCCGGGCGCCGAGCCCGGTGAGCTCGCCCAGGTCGGCCAGGAGCAGGTCGACCAGCTCGGCGTCGCTGTGGTCGTCGACGATGGTGGAGCCGTCGCGGCCGGCGGACAGGCGCACGAGCGTGGTGTCGCCCCCGGCCAGCTGGGGCCACTTGGAGGACAGGAAGGTCGCGGCCTTGAGCCGGCGGCCGAGCCGGCTCGGGATCATGATGCCGGTGCCCTCGGCGATGGGGCGGCACCGCTGCGCCTCGGCGGCGGGCAGCGCCACGAGGACCGACGCCAGCGACGCGGAGCGGACCTGCGCCAGGGGCGCCGCGGCGTCGGGGGAGGCGCCGGCCAGGAGGCGGGACGCGACGGCGGCGTTGACCGCGAGCACGACGGCGTCGGCGTGGTGGTCCTCGCCGGAGACGGTGGTCACGGCATACGACCCCTGCTCGGTCCGGCGCAGGGAGGCGACGGGCGAGGAGAGGCGCACGTCGACGTCGACGCCATCCAGGAGGTGATCGGTGAGGGTGGACAGGCCCTGCGGCCAGGTCGCGAACATCGACGGCGCCACGCTCGGCCCGGCCTTGCGCGTGCGGACCGACAGGGTGAGGGAGCGGCCGTCGCGCGCGACCGCCGCGAGCATCGGCGAGGCTGCCCGCAGCGACAGCTGGTCGATGTCGCCGGAGTGCAGCCCGCCGAGCATCGGGTCGACGAAGGAGTCGGCGATCTCGTCGCCGAACCGCTCGCGGACGAAGCGCCCGACCGAGACGTCGCCCTCGACGCGGTGGCGGCGGGCCACGAGCGGCTCGAGGGCGGCGCGCGCGAGACCCTGCACCGAGACGATCCCGGAGCGGACCACGGGCATCAGCTGGGTGGGGCCGGTCGGGCCGACACCCTGGGGGAGGCGGCGCAGACCCTTGCGGGTGGCGAGCCAGGTGGCGCCGGGGTTGGACCGGATCATCGTGGCCTCGAGCCCCAGCTCGCGCACGAGGGCGGTCACCGCGGGGGACGCCAGGTGGACCGCCTCGGCGCCGAGCTCGCAGCGACGGCCGGCGAAGTCCACGGAGCGGACCTGCCCGCCGAGCCGGTCGCCGGCCTCGAGCACCGTCACCCGGGAGCCGGCCTGGGCGAGGCGCCGCGCCGCGAGGAGGCCGGTGACGCCACCGCCCACCACCAGGGCACGAGCGGGGACGCTGCCCGTGGGGGCGGTGCCCTCGGCGTCGTCGGTGGGGAGGGCGGTGCTGGCGTCGGGCATGAGCCCAACCCTAACGAGGGCCGCTCCGGGACGATGCAGCGGGGTGGTGTTTGTCCCGGCATACGTCGTGTTTTTTCATCCCGGGGCAAGATGGACGTATGTCGTCGACCGAGACCGCGCCCACCGCGCCGCCCGTGACCCAGCTCCACGGGCACGCGCGCCGCTGGGCGCTCGCCGTGGCCGCCGCCGGACTCCTCGTGCTGGTCATCACCATCGCCTGGAACGTCTTCGCCCCCTGGGGTCAGCGGCTCGACACCCGCGCGTTCGGGTCGATCGCGATCACCGACACCTTCCGCTACCAGCACATCGGGACCGTCCTGGCCGCCGTCGAGGTGCGCACCCTCGCCGCGGCGTTCGCGATCTGCGTGGTGCTCGCGGTGTGGCGGCGCAGGTTCGACCTGGCGCTCGGGGCGCTCGTGGTGGTGGTGGGCGCCAACCTCACGGCCTACCTCACCCGCACCTACCTGATCCACCGCCCGGACTACGGCCTCGACCACCTCGGACCGGTCAACTCCGCGCCGAGCGGGCACGCCGTCGCGTCCTGCTCGATCGCCATCGCGATCGTCCTCGTGACGCCGATGACGATCCGCCTGTGGGTGACCTTCTTCGCCGCGCTGTGGGCGAGCTGGGCCGCCCTCGGCGTCGTGGTCGTCCGCATGAACCGGCCCGGCGACGTGATCGCCGCGATCGCCCTCGTCGCCCTCTGGACGGGCATCGGGGTCGGGGTCGCGGCGCTGGTCGCCGGTCGTCCCCAGCAGCGACGGATGCTGCGGGACTTTCGCACGCAGGTCCGTGGCCTCGGGTGGCAGCGGACCCGTGAGCCCCGGGTCTCCAACGCTCCCTACGGCCTGACGCTGCTGGTCCTGTCCGGCCTGTCGGCCGTCGTGGTGATGGGGGTGCTGCTCGTGTCGTGGGGCGTCGGCGTCCTGTCCAACCCGCTCGGCCTCGTCCTCGGCATCGGCTCGCTGCTGCTGATCGGCGGGCTCGTGGGCGGCCTGGTCGGGGCGACCTCGCGGGCCGTGGAGAAGTACCTGCGCTGAGGGTCCCGCGCCGCCGGCAGGCTCGCCCTGCTGCCGGGACGACCACTCCGCCCGTATGCCGCGCGCCCGGCCCCCTCGTGAGGGACCGGGCGCGCGGCATACGGCGTCATCACTGTCGACGGGTCAGCGGGCCGGGCCGTTCTTGGGCCGGACCGTGAGGGCCACGCTCGCCGGGTAGGTCTGGCGACCGGTCAGCGTCAGCGTGTGCGCGCCGACCGCCGTGCTGGTGGGCACGGTCCAGCGCAGCGTGCCGGCGCCGGTGGCGTCGACCGTGACCGTGCCGACGACGGCGCCGTCCAGGCGGACCGTGACGACGTCGCCGGGCTTCCAGCCAGCCAGGGTGAGCGTGAGCTTCTGGCCCGGCTTGCGGACGCTCTCGTCGACCGTGACCGTGCCGGGCTGGTAGAGGTGCAGCGCCGGGCGGACCCGGACGACCTGGGGGTCGTGGTCGGAGGTCTGCACCGCGAACTCGCTGTTGATGTGCGCGACCTGCAGCGAGGTCGAGCCCTTGAGGTTGGCCGAGACGAGGACGTGGTCCAGGGTCTGGCTGATCCCGTTGAACACGTAGGAGTAGCGCTCGTTCTCGGGCAGCGTCCACATCGTGTCGTGCAGCAGCGCGCCGTCCGCGGTCAGGACCTTCATCGGGGCCGAGAACTGGTAGTCGTTGAAGTCACCGCCGAGGATGACGTTGGCCTGCGGGTCCACGGCCTTGACCTGCTCGACGAAGGCCCGCAGCGACTGCGCCTGCTGCGTGCGCTGCACCTCCGAGGCGCGGTTGGGCGGCTGGAAGCGCCCGTCGGCCGAGTCGTCGCCACCCTTGGAGTTGAAGTGGTTGGCCACGACGATCACCTTGCGGCCGCGGTAGACGAACTCACCGGCCAGCGGCTTGCGGGAGGCGTTCCACGCCGGGTTGGTGGGGTCGACGCGGCCGGGGCTCGCCGACAGCGCGGGGGTGTCCTCCAGGCCGGGGGTCGTGTCCTTGGTGACCGTGGTCGCGCTGGTCGCGGTGCCGCCCGCGCGCTCGACGAAGGTCACCCGCTCGGGGTTGTAGAGCAGGCCCACGCGGATGTTGCCGCCGGGCTGCCCGCCGTCGCGCCCGTCCTCGGGGTCGATGACCGCGGCCTTGTATGCCGGACCGCCCGCGGCCCGGATCGCCGCGATGAGCTTGGCCTCGGTGGTGTCGGAGGAGGTGGTGCCGTCGTTGGTCGCGCCGCTGTCGTCCTGGATCTCCTCCACCGTGATGACGTCGGGGGACCGCAGGTTGGTCGCGACGGCCTGGCCCAGCGCGGCGTACTTGGCGTCGGTGTCGCCGGGCTTGAGGTTCTCGACGTTGAAGGTCGCGACGGTGAGCTGGTCGTCGGCGGCCGGGGCGACGACCGTGCGGGTGAGGCCGTTGTCGGTGCGGGCCCCGAGGCGGGTGGCGGCGATGGTGTAGCCGCCGTAGGTGGACCAGTCGACCGGGCCGGTCGTGGCGCCCGCGAGGACGTCGCCGACGTTGGCGGCCGGGACCTTGCCGTCGACCGGCATGACGAGCATGCGGCCGGTGGGCGTGCGGTCGTAGTCCGCGATGTAGGTGCCGCCACGCGGGGTGCGCAGCTCGCCCGGCTTGGTCTGGACGTAGATCTCGCCGTACTCCGGCTGGCCCGGGCCCACGACGCGGGCGTCGCCGACGGTGACGAGCTCGCCCTCGTGCGTCTCGTACCACTCGATGGCGGAGCGCCTGGGGTCCAGGGTGAGGTCCTCGACGTTGCCGCTCGGGGGCTTGGGGGCGTAGGTGTCGGGCATGTCGGCCGGCAGCGTCAGGGCGCTCGGCAGGGGGTTGCCGCTGGTCAGGACGTTGACGACCGGCTTGGTGATCTCGGTCATCGACAGGTTGGGGGTGGTCGCGACCGTCTCGCCGCCGGCCAGGGGGTAGTAGTCGCTGATCTGCCCGCTGACGAGGACCGCGTCGCCCTCCTTGACGGTGATCGGCGCCGAGGCGGTGAAGACGAACACGCCGGTCGAGGCGTTGGCCTTGGCCGGGTCCTTGGTCGGCTGCTGGATCCAGAAGCCCTTGGTGCGGCCGGTGCTGCGCACGCCGGTGACGACGCCGGGCACGTTGGTGACGGCCTGGCCCTTGAGCGGGGACACGAATCCGGGGCCCTGGATGTCCTGGATGGTGGTGCTGCCGGGGGTGGGAGTCGGGGTCGGGGTGGGAGTCGGCGTCGGGGTGGGCGTGGGCGTGGGGTCGGTGGGGCCGGTCCCGACGGTGACCGCGGCCGGCGTGGGCGCGCCCGCGGTGTAGTCCTTGCTGTTGTCCCACCCGCTCGTCGGCGCGGGCAGGGCGCGGCTGATCGAGGTGGCGTTGGTGGTGGCCGGTGCGGCCGCCACGACGAAGTCCGTGGCCGTGCCCCAGCCGATGTAGTCCACCACGCCGGCGGCCGCGTCGCAGTCGGCGCCGCAGGCGAGCGCGGTGGACGAGCTGACGAGCGCGATGCGACCCGCGGTGCCGGACATCGCGATGGTGCCCTGCGCGTCGATGCGGGGCAGGGCGGGAGCGGCGGTGTTGGCGCCCGAGGCCTCCGCCACGACATACGTGGCCTTGGGGGCGATGGTGCCGGTCAGGGCCGTCCGCTGCCAGGAGGTGCCGGCGGCGGAGGCGTACTGCACGGACCAGCCGTCGAGCGAGACGGGCTGGTCGGAGGAGTTGTAGAGCTCGACGAAGTCGGTGCGGTAGGGGGCACCGGCGTTGCCGCCGCCCCCGAAGACCTCGGAGATCACGACGGGGCTGGCGGTGTCGACGGCGTTGGCGACGACGGGCACGGCGGCAGCTGTGGTCGCCAGCAGGGCGACGGCACTGAGGCGGCTCACGGCGCGCAGGTGGATGCGCATGATGGGGGCTCCTGGGCTGATGGGGGTGCGACGACGACGTCGCCGGGGAGTGCTCGAACGGTAACCCCGCGTCACGGCGCGGTGGGGGATGGGCACGTGTCCACCCGGTGACCGGCCGGTGAGCAGTCGGCGTCGCTCGACCGCGCGCGACGCCCCAGCAGCGGGGAGGTTCGGTGTCGCTATGACGGCACCGAACCTCCCCGGCGATGGGGGGGGCGGTGCGAGGGGCCTCACGCGCCGAAGGAGTCGGAGATCTCCCGCAGGCGGCGGTGCAGATCGGCCCAGTAGGCCGGGTCGGTGCTCATCAGGTTGTCGTTGTCGACGAGGTAGCCGGCCTCGCCGTCGATGGTCTCCCGCAGGATGTCGGCGTGCCCCGCGTGCCGGCTCACGTCGGTCGTGACGTGGCCCATGATCACGAGCAGCGTGACCTCGCGTCCGCCCTCGGCCCACCACGGCACGGAGCCCGGCGCGTCCAGCGGCAGCTCCCGGATCGTGGCGTCGGCGTGCGCCCGCACCCGGTCGTAGAACGCCAGCACCTCGGTGGCAGGGACGTCGCGGGGGACCCACATGTCGTCGTTGTCGGCATACGTCTCGTCCCAGGGGAGAGGCTCGGGCAGGGGCCGGCCGAAGGTCTCGCCGAAATAGCCCGCCTCGACCCCCGACACGTGGCGCACGAGCCCGAGCAGGTTGGTGCCGGTCGGCGTCATGGGACGGCGCAGGTCGCGCTCGCCGAGGCCGCGCAGCTTCATCAGCAGTGCGTCACGCTGCCGGTCGAGCTGGCGGTGCAGTCGTGACTTCGTGTCGTCGTGCCAGGTCTGGTCCATGGACCCACCCTGGCCGGGCCGGGGGCTGAGCGCCAGGGGTCAGGGACGTCGAGCGCCCACCGTGTCCACCTGGTTGCGCCGCCGCGCGGGGCCCGGCTCGGCATACGGGCTCGGCCCGGGGCTCGACGGTAGGGTGACGGACGTGTTGAGGACGACGGCCGCGATCGCGGCAGGCAAGCTCGCCCGGACCGCCTCGCGGCTGCGGGGAGGTGGCAGCGGCGGCTCGGCGCTCCCGGGCCTGGTGGCGGAGCGGATCGACCCGGGGTTCCTGCGGTCGACGCTCGGGGAGCTGCCGCGCGGGATCGTCGTGGTGAGCGGCACCAATGGCAAGACCACCACCACCAAGATGGTCGTCGCCCTGCTGCGCGCCCACGGCCTGCGGGTGCTGACCAACCCCACCGGGTCCAACTTCACCCGCGGTGTGATCTCCTCGATGCTCGCCGAGCTGCCGCTGACCGGCCGCGTCGACGCCGACATCGCCGTCCTGGAGCTCGACGAGGCCCACGCCCTGAAGTTCGCCGAGGTCGTGACCCCCACCCACGCGCTGCTGCTCAACGTCGCCCGCGACCAGCTCGACCGGTTCGCCGAGATCGACCACACCGCACGGCTGCTCATGCGCCTGGCCGAGCAGACGACCACGGGTGTCGTGCTCAACCGCGACGACTCGTTCATCTCCCGCATCGACGAGCACGTGCGTCCGGGTGCCGAGGTGCGGTGGTTCGGCGTCGACCCGTCCATCGCCGACCGCCTGCCGGAGCTGCAGGAGGCCGACGTGCGGTTCAGCGAGGCCGACGACGTGCCGGCGGCGGGGCCGTCCGACGGGCTGCTCAAACCGGTCGACGACCACTCGTTCACCGTGGTCTTCGGCGACGGGCACGACGTCGGGCCGGTGACGCTGCGCCAGCGTGGCCTCGCGGCGATGATCAACGCGACCGCGGCGACCTCGCTCGTGCGGCTGCTGCTGGGGGCGGAGTTCCGGCATACGACCGCGTCCGAGGCCCTCGCCACGGTCACCCCGCCGTTCGGGAGGGGCGAGGTCGTCGACGTCGACGGCCAGCCGCTCGAGCTGGTGCTGGTCAAGAACCCCGCCGGGTTCACCGTCGCGCTCGGCACCTACGGCACGACCCCGGTCGCGTCGATGATCGCGATCAACGACAACTACGCCGACGGGCAGGACGTCTCCTGGCTGTATGACGTGAGCTTCGAGTCCCTCCGCGATCTCGGCGTCGCCGTCACGAGCGGCGTCCGCGCCTACGACATGGCGCTGCGGCTCAGGTATGACGACGTGCCCGTGGCCGCGGTCCAGCCCGAGCTCGAGACCGCTCTCGACCTTTTCCTCGCCGAGCACCGCGACGAGCCCAAGCGGATCTTCTGCACCTACACCGCGATGATGGCGCTGCGGCGGGTGCTCGCCCAGCGCTACGACCTGCCGGACTTCGGCGAGGAGGCGAAGGCCTGATGAGCGAGTTCGCGAGCGCCCGGACGCCTGGCACCAGCAAGGGCACGGTCACCCTCGTCCACCTCTACCCGCGCGAGATGAGCATCTACGGCGACCTCGGCAACACGCGGGCGCTCGCCTCCCGGCTGCGGTGGCACGGCTACGACGTCGAGGTGGTCGGGCACGCGCCCGGCGACCCCTGGCGCGACGATGTCCACCTCGTCATGGGCGGCGGGGGCCAGGACTCCGGCCAGGCGCGGGTCGAGTCCGACCTGGAGCGGATCGGCGGCCGGCTCGTGGAGCTGGCGGCCGACGGTTGCCCGATGCTCGCCATCTGCGGCATGTACCAGCTCTTCGGCAACGCCTTCATCACGGTCGAGGGCCAGCGGCTGCCCGGCCTCGGCATCCTCGACGTCACCACGACCGGCAACGCCAAGCGCATGATCGGCGGCATCGTCCTCGACACCGAGTTCGGCGAGGTCGTGGGCTTCGAGAACCACTCGGGCTCCACGGTGCTGGGGCCTGAGCAACAGCCTTTTGGGCGCGTTCGCGCAGGTCAGGGCAACAACGGGCAGGACGGGACCGAGGGCGCGATCACCGGCCACGTCGTCGGGACCTACCTGCACGGTCCGATCCTGCCGGCCAACCCGGCTCTCGCGGACGCCCTGGTCGGGTGGGCGGCGGAGCGGGCGACCGGGCGGGCCTTCGAGCCCGAGCCGATCGACGACACGTATGCCGACCACGCCCGCACCCGCCAGGTCCGCCGACTCGTGGCGGCCACCCGCCGGCGCTGACCCCGGCTCGCTCGGGTGACCGGAAGTGACCTGTCAGGTCAGGTTGGGTCGCCTGGGGGTCGCCTTGGGGTGCTCAGGCGACGCGAAGTGAGCTCCGGGCTCAGGGTGGGTCGGCTTGGGGTGCTCGGGCGACCGGAAGTGACCTGTCAGGCCAGGTGGGGTCGTGTGGGATTGGCCTGGGCGACCGGAAGTGACCTGTCAGGCCAGGTGGGGTCGTCTGGGGCTGGCTTGGGCGACCGGAAGTGACCCGGGAGGTCGGGTTGGGTCGTCTGGGGGTCTCGAGGGGAGGTTCAGGCGACGCGAAGTGAGCTCCGGGCTCAGGTTGGGTCGCCCGGAGGCCTGGTTGCGGTGCTCAGGCGACCGGAAGTGACCTGCCGGGTCAGGTGGGGTCGCGTGGGGGCGGGCTGGGCGACCTTAAGTGACCTGCCGGGGCAGGTGGGGTCGCCTGGTGGCGTCTGTGGCGCCGGGGTGGCGGATCAGGTGGTGGCGGGGCGGCGGTCGGCATACCGGCCCTTGGTCAGCCACCAGATCAGCGCGCCCAGGGCGCCGAGCGGCAGCTCGAGCAGGTGCGTGTAGATCGTGAACAGGACGATGCCCGCGGCGGCCGGTGCGTGCGCGGCCCCGAAGCCGACGAGCGCGATCGCGGTGCCCGCCTCGGTCACGCCGACGCCACCCGGGGTCACCCCGACGGCCGTCAGCAGGCGTCCGACCGCGAACGCCGCGAAGAAGTGGGCCAGCGAGAGCTCCACCCCGGTGGCGCGCAGGCACATGATGAACAGGAGGTACTGGAAGCCGAAGAAGCCGACCAGCCCGAAGGTCATCGGCAACCACCCCGACTCGACGACGTGGCCGATCCGGGAGCGCAGGTCGGCGACCAGGCCGTCGACCCCGTGGCCGTCGGAGCGGCGGCTGAGGCGACGGACGAGCGGCCCGATCAGCCGGTCGAGGACGTGACCCGTGGTGGTGGCGACGCGCTCGGAGGCGATGACGGCGACGAACCAGCCGAGCAGCCCGAGGCCGAGGAGCGCGCCGACGGCACCGCCGCGCGCGACCCCGGGCGGCATCGGCTCGCCGGCGATGAGCAGCACGGAGATGCCGAGGACGGGCAGGGCCATGCGGCCGAGGACGTTCCAGACACCGCTGACGATGAGGGAGGTGGAGATGTCGCGGGGGGTGAAGCCCCAGGAGCGATACATGCCGTATGTCGCCGCCGCCCCCATCGCGCCGCCGCCGGGCAGCAGGTTGCCCGCCGCGGAGCCCGCGACGTTGACCATGAGGGCCTGCGGGTGGGTGAGCCCGGCCAGCGACCCGGTCAGCGTGAACGTGTAGCACCACAGCGCCACGACCATGAGCACGAAGAGGCCGATGGTGTTGCCCCAGCTCAGCGCGTCGAGGTGCGCCAGCAGGGCGGACCACGAGGTCTCGGCGAAGTACGGCAGTCCCCACACCAGCAGCGCGACGGCCAGCGCCGTGCCGAGGACGGCCTGGAGGGCGGTGCGCCACCACGATCGACGCTGGTCGCCCCTGGCTCGGGTCGCCCCCGGCTCGTCGGACGTCGCATGCGGGTCGGGCGTCGCACGCGGGTCGGGCGTCGCACGCGGGTCGGGCGTGGTGTCCCGGGTCGCCGGCGTCGCGGTCGCCCCTGTCGTCTGGTCTGCGTCTGCGGCTGCTGGTCCCGTGTCGCTCGCCTCGGCCGCCCGCCGCTGCTCTCCCCCCGGAGTCATGCTCAGCCCAGCCCGTCGAAGATGTCGTGGGCCACCGGTCCGCCGGGCGGCCGCGACGCGTCGACGAACCACTCCCGGCCGAAGACCAGGTCGTAGAGCGGTCGGGGGATCCGCAGGAAGGCCGCCAGCGTGCGGTCGCCGTCGTCCGCCGCGGCCTGCGAGGCGTGGGCGCGCATCGAGGCGCGCTTGGCCGCGATGTGGCGATGGACGTCGATGTGGTGGGTGATCTCGGCGCGGGTGGAGTAGGCCCGGTCGAAGGAGGCGCGGTCGAACTCGGCCGGGAAGGGGTAGACGAGCGCGGCGAGGTCCAGCGCCCGGCAGATCGCGTCGCGCGGGACCGTGGCCTGCAGCACGCGGGGCGTGCCGGCGAGCTCGGCCGCACGCGCCCCGACGTGGTGCACCTGCACGTGGTCGCGGTGACCGTAGCCGCCGTTGCGGTCGTAGGTCAGCAGCACGTCGACGGACTCCTCGCGCAGGATCTGCGCCAGGCGCTCGGCGGCCTCGTCGACGTCGGCGCGCACGAAGCGCGTCATGCCCTCGGGGTCGGGGTAGAGCTCGGCGCCCGACCCGCTGTCGGCGTAGCCCAGCCACTCGACCCGCGCCACGCCGAGCGCGGCGCACGATCGCATCAGCTCGCCGAGACGCCGCTCGCCGAGCGTGCGGGCGGCGGAGCCGGCATACGTGCTGGAGGTCAGGCCGAGGTCACCGTCGGTGGCGGTCACCACGATGACCCGGTGCCCCTCGGCGGCGGCCCTGGCCAGGGTGCCGGAGGTGAGCAGGGCCTCGTCGTCGGGGTGGGCGTGGAACGCGAGCAGTGTGTGAGCCATCGTGGTCATCCTCTCGCATGGCAGGGTGGATGTCGTGAAGGTGGCCTTGCTGTCGGACTGCTATCTGCCGCGCCTCGGTGGCATCGAGGTGCAGGTCCACGACCTCGCGGACCGGCTGCGGCGCTCGGGCCACGTGGTCGAGGTGTTCACGGCCACGCCCGGTCGGGCGGGGGAGCGGCACGGCGCGGTGGAGCTGGTCGACGGCGTCCCGGTGCACCACCTCGCGCTGCGGCTGCCCGGCGACCTGCCGGTCAACCCCCTGGCGCCACCGGCGCTGCGGCGTCGGCTGCTGGCCGGTGGGTTCGACGTGGCGCACGTGCACATGGGAGTGGTCAGCCCCTTCGCGAGCGACGCGGTCGACGTCGCCCTGTCGGCCGGGCTGCCGACCGCGGTCACCTGGCACTGCGTGCTGGACGCGATGGAGCGGGTGCTCGCCGTCAGCGGGCGCGTGCGTCGGTGGGCCGGGCGAGGTGTCGCGCTGTCGGCGGTGAGTCGTATGGCGGCCCGCCCGCTCGAGCGCCTGGCCCCCGACGCGCGGGTCGCCGTGCTGCCCAACGGTATCGACCTGGACCGCTGGCGATCGTCCACGGCGGCAACGCATCTCGCGGGAGGCACAGGGCGCGAGGGTGATGCCGGACCGGTCCGACTCGTCACCGCCATGCGCCTCGCGCGACGCAAGCGCGCCGTGCCCCTCGCACGGGTGGCGCGCCGGGTCGACGACCTCGTCGGCGACCAGATCGACTGGCGCATCGAGGTGTTCGGCGAGGGGCCGCAGCGCGGGCTGGTGCAGGCCTACCTGCGCACCCACGGCCTCACCGACCGGGTCCTGCTGCGGGGCAGGGTGTCTCGCGACGAGCTCCTCGAGTCCTACCGTGGCGCAGCGGCCTACGTCTCGCCGACGGTGCTGGAGGCGTTCGGCATCGCCGCGCTCGAGGCGCGGGCCGTGGGGCTGCCGGTCGTCGGTCGGCGCGGCAGCGGGGTGGAGGAGTTCGTCGAGCACGGCGTGACGGGGCTGCTCGCGGGGGGCGACCGGGAGCTGGCCGCTCACGTGGCTACCCTGGTGCTCGACCCCGTTGCCCGGCAACGACTTCGGCGGCAGAGCCTGGAGACGCCGCCCACGCAGTCGTGGCCCGCGGTGGTGGGGATGGTGGAGGCGGAGTATGCGCGGGCCGGGCGGCTCGCGAGGAGGGGCAGGACATGAGTGGGGACCAACCAGGTCTGCTGAGCGAGGACGAGTACGGTCGCGTGGTCCGCCACGGGCGGGTGCTGGACTCGCCCGTGCAGGTCGACGGCTACGACCACGACGGGCGTCGCCGCGTGGCGATCGACCTGCCGCACGGCGTGACGCCCGAGGACCTGCTGCGCAGCCACGGCTGGGAGCCTGGCGCGCCGCTCGCCGCCGAGCGGTCGCTGGGGGACCCGCACGCCGTGGTCCTGTCCTACGCGGTGCGGCACCGCCCGGAGGGCCCGGAGCCGTTGCCCGTGGTGACCACCCCGATGGACGCCGGAATCGAGCTGGATCCCGACGAGCCGCCGTTGGTGCGCACGCGGGTCGCGGCATACGCCGTCGTGGTCGGCCCCCTCGGGGTGCTGCTGACCGAGGCGTCGGACCGCACCAACGCCGCGGGCGCGTGGGGGCTGCCCGGTGGCGGCGTGGAGCCGGGGGAGGACCCGGCGGCCGCCGTGGTGCGCGAGGTCTGGGAGGAGACCGGTCAGGACATCATGCGGCCGCGACTGGTGGCGGTCCGCAGCCACCACTGGATCGGCTTGTCCCCCAAGGGAGTCCTGGAGGACTTCCAGGCGGTGCGGCTGGTCTATCGCGCCGAGGTCGTGGGCAGCCACGACGTCGTGGTGCACGACCGCGACGGCACGACGGCCTCCGCGGCGTGGGTCTCGGCGGACGTCGTGCGGGGGCAGGGGCTCCGGCTGGCGCCGGCCTGGTCCGACCTGGCCGACCTGCTGCCGTCCGACCGGCCGGACTGAGGCGGCTCCCTCAACGGCCACGACGAGCGATGCCCACGGCGCCGACCAGCAGCAGGAGGACGCCGACGCCCACCACGATCCACGGGCCCTGGGTGACGAGGTCGATGCTCATCACCGCCAGCTCGCGCAGCAGCACCGAGGCGGCGCACAGGAGCCCGAGCAGGCCGACGACGATCGCCGGGGCGTAGGGGCCGCGCGGCTGCGTGGTCGCCTCGAGCTCCGCGAGACGGTGCGCCTCGTCGGGGTCGATTGGGTAGTAGCGCTGGTCGCTCATCGCGCGACCTCCTCGATGATCAGGTCCCCGAGGCCGACCTGGCCCCGCAGGACGAGCACGGGTGTGCCGGTGCCGATGGTGGTGTCCGTCTCGCCGAGGTCCGTCCTGGACCCGTCGGGATGACGGAGGACGACGTCGCCGAGCCCGACGTGGCTCTTGACCCGCACCGGCATCCCCTGGGGGATGCGGACGGTCATCTCGCCGACCCCGACCTGCACGCTGACCTCCTGCCCGTTGAGGCTGGAGGCCTCCACGGAGGTCAGGTCCAGGACGCTGTCGCCGGCGCCCACCTGGTATGACGTGCCGCCGTCCAGCGTGGTCGGCGCCCAGTGCTGGTCCATCGACGAGGACGAGAAGGACGTCGCCCCGTCGGCCACGTCGAGGCGCAGGGGGCCACCGAGGGACAGGGTGATGATGGCCAGGGCGAGGACGAGCGGGACGGTGAAGCCGCCGCGCCGGCCGGCCAGCCCCACGACCACCAGCAGCGCCGAGACGAGCCCGAGGGCCGTGGCCGCCGCGATCGCGTAGGGGTGGTCGACGTGGATCCGACCGGTCTGGTCGGCCGCGAGGACCGCGCCGATGCCGGCGGCGGCGAGCCCGACGGCCGCGACGGTGCCCGGCCAGCCGAGGGTGGGTCGGCGGCGACGCATCGGGACGTAGGCGGCAGCAGGCGGGACGACCCGCGTCGCACCCGAGATGAGGTGCTCCGGCACGGCCCCTGCGGTCGTGGGCCAGCTCATGGCCGGGCTGGAGCCGACGCCGTCACCGGTGGCGGTGGCGGTGGTGGTGGTGTCACCGACGGAAGCGTCGAGGGCACCGCGGGGGGTCGCGTCCAGCGGCTCGACCGCGGGGAGGGCCAGCGTGCTCGGTGAGGCGTCGGGGACACGATCGCCAAAGGGGTGGTCCGCAGAGGGCTGCTCGGCGGAGGGGTGCTCCAGGGCGGCCTGCTCGGTGCCGACCTCCGTGACGGACCCGTGCTGGCCTCGGTTGCGACGGGACCACCAGTAGTACGCGCCGACCCCGAAGAAGACCATGACGACGATCCGGCCCACGTTGCCCCCGGGGGAGCCGTCGTGGAACCCGAACGCGTCGGTGAAACCACCCAGGCTGACCAACAGCGTGAAGACCAGCAGCACCACGGAGTTGCCGTCCCCGCGGCGCAGGGCCTTCTCGAGCGGGATCTCGCCCTTGGTGTCCGCGAGCAGCAGGAAGGCGACGAAGTAGGCCGGGAAGGCGATGCCGCCCATGACCAGCAGCACGATCCACACGATGCGGACGACGATCGGGTCGATGCCGATCTTGTCGGCGACGCCGCCGCAGACCCCGGCGACCCAGCGGTGCGACAGCCGGCGGCGGATGCCGGTGCCGCGCACGCCGCGGAAGAACCGGTCGAGCGCGTCCGGCTGGTGCTCGGTGGCCTCGGGCGGACCCGGTGGCGTGGGAGGCGGCTGCTGCGTCATACCGACAATCTCTCTCCCCGGCGCGGGGGTGGGCCATGAGGGTCGCCCCTGACCCCACCCTGACGATCCCCTGACGTGCGGGTCAGACCCTCGTCCCGGCGGC
Organism: Arsenicicoccus sp. UBA7492; assembly: GCF_002479615.1. NCBI lineage: Bacteria > Bacillati > Actinomycetota > Actinomycetes > Micrococcales > Intrasporangiaceae > Arsenicicoccus > Arsenicicoccus sp. UBA7492. The sequence continues at coordinate 137,135 of NZ_DLOE01000025.1, forward strand.
GTCCATGGGTGAGGATGGGGAGGTGCCCACCCCCTACGAGACCCAGCGCGTCGAGCAGCAGCAGCCGGCGCCACGGCTGCTGCGCCCGGTCGACAGCGGCTGGGTCGCGGGCGTGTGCGCGGGGCTCGCGGAGCACCTGCGCATCCAGGTGGGCGTGATCCGGATGGCTCTCGTGCTCCTGACGATGTTCGGGATGGGCACGGGCGTGATCCTCTATCTCGCCGTCTGGGCGCTCACCCCGCAGCGGCTCGGGCCGGGGGGCACCACGCGCACGGCGCCGCAGGCGCCGGGGTCGCCCGGGGCGGCCGGCTCGGCAGGAACCACGGGGTCGGGTGGGGCGGCTGCTGGGGGAGGCGCCACGCGATGGCCCCTCCTGCGCCAGCGGCTGCTGCACGACGAGGCCGTGGTCAACGTCCTGCTGGGGCTGGCCCTGGTGGTCGGCGGGCTCGCGGTCGTGCTCACCCGGCACGGCGTCGACCTGCGGCTCGGCGTGACCCTGCCGCTCGCCCTCATCGCCAGCGGCGCCATCGTCGTCTGGACCCAGCTCGACCGCAGCGAGCGCGACCGCTTCCTGCAGCTGTCGGCCGCCGACTCGCGCGCCGGCCTGGCGCGCGTCGTCACCGGGGTCCTGCTGACCCTGGCCGGGGTCGTCGTCCTCGCCAGCCGCGCGCAGGGCGTCGGTGGGCTCGGCGACGCGGCCCTGTCGGCCCTGGCGGTCCTGCTGGGGCTCGTCGTCATCCTCGCCCCCTGGGCCATCCGGCTCTGGGACGGGCTCAAGGCCGAGCAGGCGGAGCGCGTCCGCGCCACCGAGCGCGCCGACATCGCCGCCCACCTGCACGACTCCGTCCTGCAGACCCTGGCCCTCATCCAGCGCAAGGCCGACGACCCCACGGCGGTCCAGCGGCTGGCCCGGGCCCAGGAGCGCGAGCTGCGCACCTGGCTGTATGGCGGAGGCAGCTCCACCCTCACCACGCTCTCGGCGGCCGCTGCCGAGGTGGCGCACGACGTGGAGGACCGGCACGGCGTCCCGATCGACCTCGTCGTCACGGGCGACGTCGGCCTGGACGCGGACGTCTCGGCGCTGGTCAAGGCCCTCGGCGAGGCGCTCAACAACGCCGTCCGCCATGGCGCGGCGCCGGTGTCGGCCTACGTCGAGGCGGGGCCGCTCGGGATCGAGGCCTTCGTCCGTGACCACGGGCCGGGCTTCGACCTGGGCGAGGTGCCGCTCGACCGCCTCGGGGTGCGGGGCTCGATCGTCGACCGGATGGACCGCCACGGCGGCACCGCGCGGATCCGCCGCCTCGAGGACGGCACCGAGGTCTCGCTGACTCTCCCACCACGACCCACGACCGAGGAGTCCTGATGCTTCCCCCGACGACCCCGATCCGCCTCGTCCTCGTCGACGACCACAAGATGTTCCGGGCGGGCGTGCGCACCGAGCTGGACACGTCGCTGCCGGTGGTGGGGGAGGCGGGCGACGTGGAGTCGGCCGTCGCCGTCATCAAGGCCGAGCGCCCCGACGTCGTGCTCCTCGACGTGCACCTGCCCGGCGGCGACGGGCGCGGCGGCACAGACGTCATCCTCGGGTGCGCCGGCACGACGACCGAGGCCGGGGTGCCCGTGCGCTTCCTCGCCCTGTCGGTCAGCGACGCCGCCGAGGACGTCATCTCCGTCATCCGCGCCGGGGCCCGGGGCTATGTCACCAAGACGATCAGCGGCAACGACCTGGTCAGCGCGATCCGGCGGGTGGCCGACGGGGACGCGGTGTTCAGCCCTCGGCTGGCGGGGTTCGTGCTCGACGCGTTCGGGGCCGCGGCGGGTGAGATCGCCGAGGTCGACGAGGAGCTCGACCGGCTATCGGCGCGCGAGCGCGAGGTCATGCGGCTGATCGCGCGGGGCTACCAGTACAAGGAGGTGGCCAAGGAGTTGTTCATCTCCGTCAAGACCGTCGAGACGCACGTGTCGAGCGTGCTGCGCAAGCTGCAGCTGTCGAGCCGCCACGAGCTCACCGCCTGGGCGATGAACCGCCACCTCCTCTAGACCTCCCTCAGGTAGGCACATCAGCCCGGGTTAGCACGCCACGTCGATGGACCCGCCGGGGGTAAAGGCATCAGCCTGGCGAACGACGGCCGGTCGATGCCTCTACCGGGGGCGGGTCTGAAGGCGGGACGGCGACGCCCGCCGGTCCCCGAGGGGCGGCGGGCGTCGGCACACGGCCTGCTCGGTCAGCCCAGAGCAACAGGGTGCAGCCGAGCGACCGAGCGACCGGGCGAGGATCAGGGCAGGGCCATCCGGAAGACCGTGCGCCAGGTCTGGCCGATCTGCCGGTGCAGCGGACCCGTGACGTAGGGCAGGCCGTAGCGGTCGCAGATCTCGCGCACGCGCACCGCGATCTCGGCATACCGGTTGCTCGGCAGGTCCGGGAACAGGTGGTGCTCGATCTGGTGCGACAGGTTGCCGGTCATCAGGTGCATGAGCTTGCTGCCGGAGATGTTGCAGGAGCCGATCATCTGGCGGATGTACCAGTCGCCGCGGGTCTCGCCCTCGATCATCTCCTCGGTGAAGAACTCGACACCGTCGGGGAAGTGACCGCAGAAGATCACGGTGTGCGCCCACAGGTTGCGGATGCAGTTGGCGGCGAAGGTGCCGGCCAGCGTGGCTTTGCCGGACCCGGTGAGCGACGCCAGGGCGGGGGTCGCGACGTAGTCCTTGCCGGCCTGCTTGACGGCCTTGACGCCGAGGGCCTTGAGGTCGGCGTTGAGCGCCTCGCGGGACTTGCGGCCCTCCTGCACGTCGACGAGCTCGAGGTCGTAGAACGCGATGCCCCACTCGAAGAAGGGCGCGAGGATCGCGTTGTAGACCGGGTTGAGCACGTTGTAGGGCTTCCACGGCTGGTCCGAGCTGATCCGCAGGAGGTTGTAGCCCACGTCGTTGTCCTTGCCCACGACGTTGGTCCACGTGTGGTGCAGGTCGTTGTGGGTGTGCTTCCAGCCCTTGGCCGGGGCCACGAAGTCCCACTCCCAGGTGGAGGAGTGGATGTCCGGGTCGCGCATCCAGTCCCACTGGCCGTGGATGACGTTGTGGCCGATCTCCATGTTTTCGAGGATCTTGGCGACCGACATGAGGCCGACGCCGGCGACCCAGGCGGACTTGCGCTTGCCGGCGAGCACCAGCGTGGCGCGGCCGGCGAGCTCGAGGCTGCGCTGCACGCGGATCACCCGACGGATGTATGCCGCGTCGGCGGCCCCTCGCGAGGCGACGATGTCGGCGCGGATCTGGTCGAGCTCGCGCCCGAGCTCGGCGACCTGCTCGTCGGTCAGGTGCTGGGCGTGGTCGGGGCGGCGCACGGGGCGACCGCTGTCGGCCAGGCCGGGGTTGCGGGTGGGGATCGCGGGCAGCTGCTCGCGGGTGGGGGTGGCGCCGTCGGTGGGTGCGGTGGGGCGCTCGGCCGTGGTGGTCATGTGACCCTCCTCAGATCTCGAGATGGCAGGGTCCCGCGGCTGCGGAGACACAGGTCTGGATGGATTGTCCCTCGTCGCCGTGGACCTCGCCGGTGCGCAGGTCGCGCACCTTGCCGGCCCGCAGCGGGGTGAGACAGGTGTGGCAGATGCCCATGCGGCAGCCGCTGGGCATCATGACGCCGGCCGACTCGGCGGCCTCGAGCAGGGTGGTGTCGCCGTCGACCTCGATCTCCTTGTCGGAGCGCAGGAAGGTCACGACACCGCCCTCGCCGCCCTGGCCGTCGAGGACGACGGGTGCGAAGCGCTCGATGACGAGCGAGTGCCGGGCGTCGGCGTCGTGCCACAGGCGCTCGGCCGCGTCGAGCATCTCGGGCGGGCCGCAGGCGTATGACGCTCGCGAGCGCCAGTCGGGGCACAGCTCGTCGAGCGCGGCGGTCGAGGTGAGGTCGATGCGACCGCGCTCGCCGGAGTACCAGTGGACGACCCGCAGGCCGGGGTGGGCGGTCGACAGCTCGGCCAGCTCCTCGGCGAACAGCGCGTCCTGCGCCGTGCGGGAGCTGTGGACCAGCACGACGTCGGCGTCGTCACGGTGACCGACCAGCGTGCGGATCATCGACATGACGGGGGTCAGCCCGCTGCCGGCGGTGAGCATGAGCAGGGGGCGCGGGTGCTCGGGGAGCACGAAGTCTCCCTGGGGGACGTCCAGGTGCAGCACGTCGCCGGGGCGGGTGCGGTGCACGAGCGAGTCCGAGACGAGGCCCTCGGCGTGGACCGTGATGGCCGGGTCCTCGCCGGCCGCGGTGGTCAGCGAGTAGGACCGCCAGTGGCGGACGCCGTCGACCTCGACGCCGACGCGGGCCCACTGGCCGGCCATGTGGGGGTCCCAGCCGTGGCCGGGGCGGAAGTGGATGGTCGCCGTGTCGGTCGTCTCGGGGACGACGGAGGTGACGACACCGCGGAGCTGGCGGGCCGACGACAGGGGATTGATCAGGGACAGGAAGTCCTGGGGGCTGAGCGGGGTCGTCAACGGCTTGGCCAGGGGCGACAGCACGGGGCTGACGGCCTTGGCCAGGCGATCGAGCGGACGCATGGACGGCATACTCCAGTATTTCCCACGCAGGGCCTTTCATACTCGTCGGCGCGCGCCCGAATCGCGCCGAGGGACTATCACGCGACGATAGAATCGGGCCCCATGAGCCTCGACCGTCCCGCTGAAGCGCCACCATGGTTGTCGTTGCCCGCTGAAGTGTCCGAGCTGCTGCGGCCCCGCGTCGTCGAGATCGTCGACCAGATCATCCGCGCCGTCCCACGTGACGTTCCCGACTACGCGCGCCCCATGGAGGGCCGCTTCGGGCAGGGGCTGCACCAGGGCGTCGCCATCGCCCTCGACCGCTTCCTCGACCTGCCGGGGACGGACCGTCCGGCCCTCGAGCCGGACTCCAGACGGGTGTATGCCGGGCTGGGTCGCGGCGAGTTCCGCTCGGGGCGCCAGCTGGGGTCGCTGCTCGCGGCCTACCGCTCCGGCGCCCGCGTGACCTTCCGCACCGCGGCCCAGATCGCGGTGGACGCAGGCGTCTCCCCGGACGTGATCGTGCCCCTCGGCGAGTCGATCTTCGCCTACATCGACGAGCTGTCGGCCGCCTCGGTCGAGGGCTACGCCGACGAGCAGAACGAGCAGCTGGGCGAGGTGGAGCGCCGGCGCACCGAGCTCGCCCTGCTGGTCCTGCACGGGCGGGCCTCGTCGGCGGGCGTCGACCAGGCGGCGCTCGCGGCGGGCTGGGCGCTGCCACCGGAGCTGGCGGTCGTGGCGCTGCGCCGCGAGCAGGCCCAGGGGCTGCGTCTCGCCCTCGGCCGCGGCGCCCTGGTGGTCGAGCGCGAGGACGACGTCGTGGCGCTGGTCCCGGCGCCCACGACCGAGCGTGCGCGGCGCGACCTGGAGCGGGCGCTGCGCGGCCGGGGTGCGGTGGTGGGGCCGACCCGTCCGTGGAACGAGGCGCCCGAGTCGTTGCGCCTCACCGTGCTGACGATCGCCCGCCTCGAGCAGGCCGCGGCGGCGGGGATGGAGCGTCCCGACACGGTCTTCGTCGGCGACCACCTGGCCCAGCTAGCCCTGCACGCCGAGCCCGCCGTCGTCGCGGACCTGGCGCGGATCCGGCTCGCGCCCCTGGACGCGTTCGCCCCCGCCACCCGTGAGCGGCTGGCCGAGACCCTGCTGCAGTGGCTCGTCCACTGGGGGCAGCGCCAGCCCGTGGCCGAGGCCCTGTCGATCCACCCGCAGACGGTGGGCTACCGCGTGACCCAGCTGCGCGAGGCCTTCGGCGCCGACCTCGACGACCCGGACGTGCGCTTCGAGCTGCTCATGGTCCTGCGGGCCGGTCACCGCTAGGTATGCCGCCGCCGGCCGCCCTCGTGCGCGTCATTCTCCCGGAATCGCCGCCACCGACTCCCTGACGAGCGCACACTCGTGGGCGTGAGAACGAGCACGACGATGGACTATCGCCTCCGCCCCCGCTGGGTCGAGCGCACCCGTTGCCTCACCGACGACCGGCCGGGGGACCCGGTCCGCCTCCTGCGCGTCCTGGCCGCGGCCCGCACGAGCGGTGTCCTGGTGCTCGACGGCACGAGCCGGGTGGACAAGGTCGCGACCGCGATCCTCGCCCGCACGCGACGCGGACCCGAGGTGCTCGTCGTCGACTGCTCGTGGAAGCTCGGTCCGGGCCGCCTCGTGGAGCTGGTCACGCGCGCCGGGGTGCGGGCGATGGCGGGGCCGCGGACGACCTTCGTGGCCCTGACCCGCGAGGGGCGCGTCCAGTTCAGTCGCGTCCACCGGGTTCCGGGGGACCGGGTCGTGAGCGTCCCGTGGCACCACGGCCTGGGCCCGGACGACCTGGCCGGCGCTCTTGACCCGACCGGCGGACCCGACCCGACCGGCAGCCCCGACCCGACCGGAAGCCCGCAGCGCTCCGACGGTCCCGCGGGCGCCGAGCCCGAGATCCGCCACGACGGCCCGGTGTTCAGCGGCGGCCGCACGGCCCGCGACTACCGCCCGCTGCTCGGCTGCGCCGCCGACCTGCCCGAGGGCACCGAGGTCGTCATCGCCACCGTGCCGGGCGGGCTGCCGCAGGGCGTGCCCGTGCCGGCCAACGTGCACGTGCGCACCGAGGTCGACCCCCCGGCGTTCCGCCGGGACCTGCGCCGCGCCTGCGTCGTCGTCGTCGCCCTCGAGCACCGGGACGACTGCGCGCCGGGGATCATGGTGCTGCTCGACGCGATGGCCCTGGGCAAGCTCACCGTGGTCACCGACACCCTCGGGGTCCGCGAGCACGTCGAGCAGGGCGTCACGGGGTTCGTCGTGCCGGCCGGGGACGCGGCGGCGCTGGGCGAGACGCTGCGCTGGTGCCTGGACCCCGCGCACGCCGCCGAGGCCGCGGACATCCGGGAGTCGGCGCGTGCGACGGCGCGGACGGCATACGCCCCGGAGGTGCACGTGGAGGCCCTGCTGGAGCAGGTGGGCCGGGCGCTCGAGCGCGCCGAGGCCCGTCGGGGTCAGTCCTCCCGCGCGGTGCCGAACACCTCGTCGTAGGCCGCGGCCACCACGGGGTCGGCGTACCGCTCGGCGTAGAGCGCGTGGGCGCCCTGCGCCTCGCGAGATCGGACAGCCGGGTCGACGAGTGCGGCCAGCGCCCGCGCCGCCTCGACGGCGTCGGGCACCACGGTCAGGCCCGGGCGGCTCTGTGTGGCGATCCCCTCCGCGGCCACCGGGGTGCTGACGACCGGGAGGCCGCGGGCGAGCCCGTCGAGCGTCTTGATCTTGATGCCGGAGCCGAAGCGCAAGGGGTTGACCAGGGCGCACATCCGCGACAGGGCCTCGTCCAGGTCGGGGACGAAGCCGTGCACGACGACCCGGTCGCCGTGCCGGGCAGCGTCGGCCAGCAGGGACTCGTCGGCGTCGCGGCCGATGACGTGCAGCCGGGCGTCGGGCTGGAGGGCGAGCAGCTCGTCCATGCCCTCGTGCAGGAACCACCCGAGGCCGTCGTGGTTGTGCGCGAGCGACAGCAGCCCGACGAAGGCGAACTCGGGACGGCCGTCCCACCGGTCCGGCTGGTGCGACGTCTCGTCGAGCCCGGGGATCGACGGGGGCACCGCCACCACCGCCGCGCCGGTCTCCGCGCGCAGGTGACGGGCCTCCTCGGCGTTGAGCAGCACGGAGGTGGGGTTGGCGCGGGCCGCCCGGCGCTCCGAGCGCGCGACCCGGCCACGCTCGAAGCGCAGCAGGGCCTCGCGGGTGAGGGGCGCGCGGGTGAGCCAGTGCAGGCGGCTGGGGACGTTGTGCGAGAACTGACCCAGCGGGTCGAAGTCCGTGTCGATCCGCTTGTCCCGCAGGACCTCGAGCATGCGGGTGTAGCGCACGCTGAACAGGTCGTCGAGGTAGAGCACCCGGCGCCCGCGGAACCGGCGGCCGGCCACGTGCTGCTCCATGCGGACGGTGTCGATGATCTCGAGGTCGGGGTCGAGGTCGACCAGCGTCTGCTGGACGGTGGCGGCGACCCGCGGGCTGCCGAGGAAGGCCTCCTGCAGGCTCTGCCGGCGCAGGAGCACGCCGCGCACGAGCCCCACCAGCTGGTCCGTGCGGCTCGGCCGGCCCATCTCGTGCACCTGGACGCCCTCGAACTCGGCGGTGCGCCGCAGTGGCGCGCCGACGTGCAGATAGTGGATGTCCTCGGCCGGCAGCCGGGAGCGCAGGTGCCGCAGGAACCCGGCGATCACCATGGCCTTGCCGCTGTCGGAGGGGTATGGCGCCACGGCGCTGACCACGGCGACGGAGGTCACGGGGCCGTCGTGGAGCGACTCCGTGGGCGGGGTGACGAGCTGGGCGTAGAGCGAGCGCAGGCGATCCACCCAGACCGTCGCCGCGAAGGTGGTGTCGTAGCGGGCGCGTCCGGCCCGGCCGCACGCCTCGCGGCGGTGCGGGTCACGGGTCAGCGCGGTGATGGCGTCGGCGAGGGCGGCGGGGTCACCGACCGGCACGAGGAGCCCCGCGTCGTCGCCCACGATGTCGGGGATGCCGCCGACCCGCGTCGCCACGACGGCCGTGCTGGTCGCGAGCGCCGAGATCAGTGAGGTAGGCAGGGCGTCCTCGTGGCTGGGGTGGACGACGAGGTCGGCCGCGTGCAGCAGGGCGTCCACGTCGGAGCGGAAGCCCAGGACCCGCACGCGGTCCCGCAGCAAGGGGTCGCGCTCGACCTCGGCGCGGACCTCGTCGAGCAGGGGACCGTCACCTGCGAGCGCGAGGACGAACGGCAGGTCCGCGGGGAGGAGGCGGACCGCGTCCAGCGCGACCGCGTGGCCCTTCTCGGGGCGCATGAGCGACACGGTCACGCCGAGGACGGTGTCGTCGTCGACGCCGAGCTCGCGGCGCACCGCCGACCCCGTGCCCGAGGGGGAGGGCTCGCGCACGCCGTTGGGCACGAGCACGACGGGGGTGGAGGAGCGGAAGGCCGAGTACCACTCGCGCTGCGCCTCCGACAGGGCCACGACGCGGTCGAACATCGTGGCGCGCGCGGCCACGGCGGCCCGCACCCGGGCGCGGTGGGCCGCGCCCTGGGGGTCGGCCTCGATGACGTGCAGGGTGGAGACGGCGGGCACGCCGACCAGCCGCGCGGCGAGGCCGCCCACGAGGTCGGCGTGCTTGAGGTGGGTGTGGATGACGTCGGCGCCCTCGCGGCGGGCGATCGCGGCGACCCGGCGCACCGCCCGGAGGTCGTAGCGACCGGCGTAGAGCTGGTAGACCGTCGCCCCCGCCTCGGCGAGCCGGGGCGCCGCGCGGTCGTCCTCGGCGTCGGACAGGCCGACGACGACGATGCGCAGCCCGGCCTCGCGCGCGGTGCGGGCCAGCTCGACCAGGACGCTCTCGGCGCCACCGGCGCCGAGGGAGTGGATGACGTGGACGACGGTCATCGGTGCGCGTGCCGGGGTCATGGCTGCTCCGTAGGTCGATGGGGGTGCCGGGGGCGCTGAGGGTGGTCAGGGTGGTCAGGACGTCGCCGAGGACGCACCGCCGCCAGGATCGTCCGGGCGTGGGCGAGGGCCGCACCGAGGACCGCCCCGATCGTCATGGCGGCGGCCACCTCCGACCGGCCCGGGGTCTCGCGCCAGGTGGTGACGGTGCCCCAGCGGGTGCGAAAGAGGGTGTCGAGGCCGGCTCGGCGCACGGCGGCGTCCCCGGCGGCGGTGGCGTCGCGGGCCAGCCGGTCGGCCTGCTCCGGCGTCTCGGCCTCCGCGGACACGGAGACGAGGCCGGAGGCGGGGTCGCCCTGGGCGTCGACGGTGCGGCCGGAGGCGACGGACGTCAGGACGGCATAGGTCGGTGCGGTGACCTCGCGGGTGCGCAGGGACAGCAGGTAGGCGCTGGACGACTGCGGCTCGAGGTAGCCGACGACGTGGGCGTGGGCGGGCTGCGGCAGCGAGGTCACCACCAGCGCGGCGAGGGCGGCCCCGGCAGCGGCCAGGGGGACGGCATACGCCGGGGTGCGGTGCCGGTGCGGACGGGGCACCCGGTGGGCCCCGAGGGCCCGGGCCTGGGTGGCGAGGGCGGCGGCGAGCGCCACCACGAGATAGACGATGCGGGCGTAGGTGAGGTGCAGGAAGACGCTCGCGGCGCACCAGGCGAGCAGCCCGGCGACGCAGGCGGCGGCGTAGGGCCGCAGGCGCGCGGCGTCCGCGGACGGCAGGGACGGGAGGGCGCGCAGCACCCAGCCCGCCTGCCACAGCGCCACGGCGAGGATCGACAGGAAGGCCAGCAGCCCGACGAGCCCGATCTCGGCCCACAGCCCGAGGTAGAGGTTGTGCGGGGCGACGATCCGCTCGAGGTGCAGGTCGGTCGCTGAGGCGTAGTCGGGGAAGCGCGCGAAGTAGCCGCCGGGACCGACCCCCGTCAGCGGGTTGTCCTGGATCATCTTGGTCGCGACGGTCTGGGTGGCGATGCGCTCGCGCACCGAGCCGTCGACCGCGGCGAGCTGGCCGGACTCGGCCACCCCCAGCATCGAGAGCAGCCGGCTCCCGACGCCGGGCAGGACGAGCAGCAGCGGCACCACGACCACGGCGCCGGCGGCGAGGACCCTGCGGTCCAGGCCGCACAGGAGGAGGTAGAGGCCGGCGCCCACCAGGGCGGCGAGCATGGTCCCGCGCGAGCCGGTGAGGTAGACGCCGACGAGCAGCGCGCCGAGGCAGCCGAGGGGCACGAGCGCGAGCAGCCGGCGCCCTCGCTGCAGGCACTCCTGGACCAGCGCCAGCGCGAACGGGAGGCCGAGGACCAGGAAGCGCCCCCAGAAGTTGGCGTCCGGCAGCGGACCGGCGTGCCGCTTGGTGACGACGCCCACCCCCTCGGCCGTCGTGACGGTCTCGAAGCCCCCGAAGGTCGCCGTGTTGCCGAGCACCCACTCGTTGAGGGCACCGAGCAGGCAGATCGCCGCCATGGGCAGGACCATCGCCGCGGCGACCAGCCACCAGCGCCGAAGGCCGCTCGCCAGCAGGCACACGACCACGACGAAGACCAGCTCCTTGAGCACCCCCAGCACCGCCGCCGAGCCCCAGTCCGGCTCGACGCCGGTCCGCAGGAAGGCCACGCCGTCGAGGTCGGCCAGCTGGCTGGACAGGGCCGTGGCCAGCACGTATGCCGAGACCGCGCCCACCGTGGCCCAGGGGACGGCCACGCGCTGGACGAGGCATCGCCCCACCACGACGAGCAGGCCGAGCGCGAGCAGGGCGAGGAACGGCGACACGGGCACCCGCCCCTCGAGCACCCCCGAGGCGCCGGAGAACTCGACGGCGACCATCCCCGCGAGCAGCAGCGTGGCGGCGGCGGACGACGGCAGCGCGGCTCGCGGCTGGTCGACGTCCGCGCTGCGGGAGCGCTCGAGGGTGGCGGGGGTCATGTCGTCTGTCGTCTGTCGGCTGTCGTCTGAGGTCTGTCTGTTCAGGTCTCGTCAGCCGGCCCGGCGACGGCTGAGCGTCGAGCCGGCGCCCGCGGCGAGGATGGCCGTGAGCAGGCCGGCCAGCAGGGCGACCACGAGCTTGAGCGGGGTGGACAGGCCACCCGACTCGGGGGTGGAGGGCTCGGTGCTGAGGGTGGTGACCGTGTAGGGCGCGAGCACCTTGCCGATCTCGGGGGTGGCCGACGCGACGACCCGCTCGAGCGCGGAGGTCACCTGGCCGGGGTCGCTGCCCGCGGCCCGGACCGTGACGACGGCGCTCGGCGCGACGTTGCCGGCCGTGACCTCGACCTTCGAGCCCTCGGGGAGCCACCGCTTCTGGGAGTAGACCTCGGCCGCGGTGGCGATGACCTGGCCCCGGCTCAGGCTGTCGAAGAGCGCGGCGCTGTCGTTGGCGCTGGCGACCTTCTGCGGCACGACGACGACGTCCATCGTCGAGGTGTAGGTGCCCGGGCGGGACAGGAGGAAGCCACCCACGACGAGGGCGGCGAGCAGGCCCGCGACGAGGGCGGGCAGCAGGCGGCCGAGCCCGCGGCTGCGGGTGGTGTCGGTGGTCATGCGTTCTCCTTGGGTTCCGTGCGGGACGGGTCGATGAGCTCGGCGTAGAGGTCGTGCAGGGCGCGGGTCCAGGTCTGCATGGAGAAGGTCTGCTCGGCGCGACGCCGCGCGGCCTCGCCGTAGGCCGCGCGGGCGCCGGGGTCGGACAACAGCCGGGACAGCTCGCGCGCGAGGGCGGGGACGTCGCCGACGGGGACCACCTGTCCGGTCTCGCCGTCGAGCACGACGTCGCGGGTGCCGCCGGCGTCGGTGGCCACCACGGGCAGGCCGCACGCGGCGGCCTCGACGAGCGAGGTGGGCAGCGCCTCGGTGAACGAGGCGGACACGACCCCGTCGACCCCGGCCAGCAGGTCGGGGACGTCCTCGCGCCGCCCCAGGAGGTGGACGCGCCGCTCGAGGCCGAGCTCGCGCACGCGCGCCTCGATCGCCGGTCGGTGCGTTCCCTCGCCCACGACGAGCAGGTGGGCGTCGGGATGCTGCTCGACGACCCTGGCCCAGGCCTCGACGAGCGGCACGTGCCCCTTGGGCTCGCGCAGGGCCGCCACGACCGCCCAGACGGGCGCGCCGTCGGGGACCGGGACGTCCTGGGGGAGCCGCCGCCGCGCCGTGGAGTAGCGGTCCACATCGATGCCGTTGGGGATGCACCGCCAGCTGGCGGTGGCCGGTCCGTAGTGGCGGGCGTAGCCGTCATATGCTGCCTGGGAGACGAGGACGAGCCGCCCGAGGGTGGCCGGGACGAGGACCGACAGACCCTCCTTGACCCGGTCGGCGCGGGACCCGAGCTGCGGCACGAGGTGCAGGGTCGCGACGCAGGGGACCCCGGCGAGGCGGGCGGCCAGCGGCACGAGGGTCGCGGAGTAGCCCAGGTGGGCGTGGACGACGTCGGCGCTGCTGGCGCGCAGGGTCCGGGCCAGCCGGATGACGCCGATCGGGTCCAGCAGGCGCCGCACCCCGAGATAGGTGGGGGCGAGCCCGAGGGCCTGGAAGCGGTCGAGCATGGCGTCCTTGCCCTCGCGGCCGGCCGGACCGAGGCTGGCGACGGCGAGGTCCAGGTGGAGGTCCTGGCCGGCCGCGTGGTCGGCGGACACGTGCCGGGCCAGCTCGACGACGAGGTTCTCCGCCCCGCCGAAGCTGAAGGAGTCGAGGACGTGCAGCACTCTCACGAGGCACCACCGGGTCGCAGCAGGCGGGTGACGCGGGGCAGGGCCTGCCGGTCGACGAGGGCGAGGGCACCGACGTAGACCAGGGCGCCCACCACCACCTCGAGGACGAGCAGGAGGAAGGGCTGCTGCAGCGGGACGAACCGGTCGACGAGCGTGACGGCTCCCGCCATGACCAGGGCGCTCAGCGTGGCCGGGGCGACCGCCCGCAGCTGGGACGCGACGGGGATGCCGAGGACGCGGTCGGTGACGACGAAGCGCAGCAGGGTGAACAGCACGTGGCACGCGAGGAAGGCCACGGCCACGGCGAGGGTGGAGCGTCCGGCCGCGATCCACAGGACGGGCGCGAAGACCGCGACCTGGGCGAGGGCCAGGGTGTTGAGCAGACCGGCGTGCCCGGTGGCCTTGTAGACCTCGCCGGAGTGGAAGCCCAGGGCGTAGACCGCGGAGTAGCAGCCGAGCACGACCAGGATGGGCTCGGACAGGACGTACTGGTCGCCGAAGACCGTCTCGACGACGGGACCGGCCGCCGCGGCCAGGCCGAGCCCGGCGGGGACGGTGAGGGTGGCGACGGCGGCGATGGCCCGCAGGTAGTGCTCGCGCAGCGCCTCGCGGTCGTCCTGCAGCCGTGAGAACGAGCTGAACAGCACCTGGCCGACGACGACGCACACCCCGATGACGACCAGCTCGGGCAGGCGGAAGGCCATCGTGTAGTAGCCGAGCTCGGTCTCGCCGAGGCGTCGACCGATGCTGAAGTAGTCGAGGTTGTCGATGACCAGGGCCAGCAGGGCGAGCAGCGACAGCGAGCCGCCGAAGCGCAGCAGCTCGCCCGCCACCGGGCGGTCCCAGCCGAGGTGGCGGTCGGCCGGCTCGGTGAGGGGGGAGGCGGTGGGCTCCGCGCTCGCCATACGGGCCCTGCGTGTCAGCCGCAGGTAGACGAGCCAGTAGAGGACGGCCATCGTGGCGGTGGCGGCGACCTGGCCCCAGACCAGGCTCCACGCCCCGGCGCCCGCGAGCGCCATGGAGATCGAGACGGCCGCCTTGACCAACGCGCCGCCCAGCTCGGGCAGCGTGCGCTCCTTGAAGGCCAGGTGGCGGCGCAGCGCGGCGTCGGGGAAGACGGCGAGGCCCTGCAGCAGCATCGACACGGACAGGGCCTGGATGAGCGGGACGAGGGCGTCGTTGCCGAGCAGGGCGGCGAGCCAGGGCGCCGTGACGAGGCAGAGCAGCCCGAAGCCCAGCGCCAGCACCAGCGTCAGCGCGGCGCCGGTGGGGGCGATGCGTCGCCACGACCCGGAGTGCTGCACGAGCGCGGTGCCGACGCCGAGGTCCTTGAGCCGGTCGAAGATGTTGATCGCGAGCAGCGCGAGGGCCACCAGGCCGAAGGCCTCCGGGGCCAGCAGGCGGGCGAGGACGACGGTCGAGACGAACGTGACGAGCTTGCTGCCGCCGTACTGCAGGACGTTCCAGACGGTGCTGGTGCCGACCCGACGGGCGGGCGTCGAGCGGGACTCCTCCTCGGGCGGCGGGTGGTGCTCGTCGGTGACGTGCTCGCTCATCGCGGGTCCGGGAGGCCGTCGAGCAGGGTCGCGGCGACGTCGTCCCACGAGGCGCCGCCGGCCAGGCCCGCCCGGCCGGCGTCGCCGAGCCGGGCCGCGAGGTCCGGGTCGCGCAGCAGGGTGACGATGCCGTTGGCGAGCCGGTCGGGGTCCGCGGGCGGGACGACGAGGCCGGTGCGCCCGTCCTGGACCACGGCCGGTATGTCGCCCACCGCCGTCGCGACCGCTGGCCGCGCGAAGGTGTGGGCGAGGTGCGCGACCCCGCTCTGGCTGGCCCGGCGATAGGGCAGGACCACCGCCCGCGCCCGCTCCAGGATCCCCGGGACGTCCTCGACCGCGACGTAGCCGTCGCGCAGCTCCACGCCGGGCAGGCCGGCGACGCGGCGGCGCAGGGCGTCCGCGTCGACGTCGGCGCTGATCGACCCGGCGATGGTGAAGGTCGCGTCGGGCACGTGCTCGCGCACCCGGGGCCAGACCTCGAGCACGTCGTCGAGGCCCTTGTAGCCGGTGACGGTGCCGAAGAACAGCAGGTGGGGGGCCGTGGAGGCGGCGCTCGATGGGGTGTCGGTGCGGAAGACGTCCTCGTCGCCGTGCGGGATCACGCGGACCGGGCCGGTCACCGGCCAGGTCTCGAGGACCACCCGGCGGGCGCTCTCGCCGAGGACGTAGACGACGTCGACGGTCGCGTAGGCGGCGCGCAGGGCCTGGTAGGTCGGGCCGCTGTCGTTGTAGAGGCCGTCGCGTCCGGGCTGCTCGACGAGCGGACGCGGCTCGTGCGCCACGATGCCGAGGGTGGCCCAGGGGGCGAGGCGCCGGGCCGCGACGACGCCCCAGCCGTCCACCGGGAAGCGCCACGCCGACCACAGGACCACGTCGGGCCGGGTGCGCCGGATCTCGAGCAGGAGGCGCACCCACGCGGCGTGGTGCTGACCGGCCCGGACGACGCGGCGGGCCTTGCGCCACAGCTCGGGGGCGTCCGCCCCGGCGGTCGGGTGCCAGGTCGGCAGGATCGCCTCGACGGTGCAGCCCTGCTCGCGCGACGCGAGCTCGGGGGAGGGGCCGGTCACCACGCGCACGGACTGGCCGCGGCGGGCGAAGCCCTCGCCCAGCTGCACGGCGAACTGGAAGAGGCCACCGGCGGGCGGCAGCTCGACCAGCATGATGCGTCGACGGGCGGGCAGCGGCACGGGGGAGAACCTCCAACGGGGCGGGGCGGGGCGACAGGGATGGGGGCAGGGGCGCGGGCAGGACGAACGCCCGGTCCAGGGTAACGAGACGGCATCGGCGGCCACGCCCTAACGGCGAAACCGCCTGTGGACGACGCGACGCACCCCGGTGCCGACCTGGCCTACCGTCAGGTGGTCGCGCCAGGTGAGCCGGTCGTCGTGACGGTGCGACGCTGCGACGGTGCGACGAGGACGTCCGTGAGGAGGAACGCATGCAGGGGAGCGGGACCGTGCTCGTGGCCGTCCTGGGTCTGCTCGTGGGGCACCGCCTGGACGCGTGGCTGCGGGCGGGGACCTATCGCCGAGACAGGGACCTGGTGCGGCGGCCCCGGGCCTCACGCTGGGTGCGGCCCGCGTCCGTCGCGCTCCCGGCTCTCGCCTGGTGGCAGCTCTGCGCCCACGACCGGGCCCCGCTCGCGGTCGTCGTGGTGCCCCTCGCCTGGCTCATGGTGGCGCTGGCGGCGATCGACCTGGACGTCCACCGGCTGCCCGACGCGCTGCAGCTGCCGCTCTATCCCGTCCTGGCCGTCGCGCTGACGGCTGTCGCCGCGGTCACCCGAGACGGCGGCGAGGCGCTGCTGCGGTCCGCGGTGGCGGTCGTCGTCGTCCTCCTGGTGGGTGGGTTGCTGTGGCTGACCGCGCCGCGCCAGGGGCTGGGCCTCGGGGACGTCAAGCTCGCCGGCCTGCTGGCGGCGGTCCTGGCTCAGCTCGGCTGGTCGCAGGTCCTGCTGGGCCTGTGGGCGGGCTTCGCGCTGGGTGGGGTGGTGGCGGCGGCGCTGCTGGTGACGCGTCGGGCGGGCCGCCGGGACCACCTGGCCCTCGGTCCACCGCTCATGCTCGGCGCGCTGCTGGCCGTCCTCGCCGGGTGACGCCGGCACCGTAGAATCCGGGCCATGACCCTCGCACTCCTCGTCCTGCACTACCTCACGCTCGCGCTGCTCGTCTTCGGCTACGTCCAGAGCATCGAGCCCGGCGCCGCCACCAAGCTCATGGCGTGGGGCGCTCGGCTGCAGCTCCTGTCCGGCCTGGCGCTCGTCGTCCTCGAGGAGATGGAGGGCAACGCGCCCCACATGTTCATCGGCATCAAGCTGCTGGTCATGCTCGGTGTCGTGGCGCTGACCGAGATCTCGCACGCCCGTGGCCGCCGCGGGGAGGCCAAGCCCGCCCTGCTGCACGCCGCGGCTGCTCTCGTGGTGGTCAACCTGATCGTGGCCTACACCCTGCCCCACTGATCGCAGCCCCTGCTCTTGGCTGCCTGGACCGTATGCCGACGGCCCGGCCTCCTCGCGGTGACCCCGCTGGAGGCCGGGCCGTCCGTCATACCGGCGCTCGGTGCTCTGCCGGTCTGACCTTGACGTCGGCTCAGCCCTGGGCCTCCACGGCGGCCACGGCCTCCGGATGGTGCTCGGAGAAGTGGTCGACGGCGCGGCGCACGCGACGACCGAGGAGCGTCGAGGCGAGCAGCCCTCCGACCAGGAAGGCGGCGAGCCCTGCCCACGCAAAGGTCTTGAGCCAGTGCTCGGCGACGGTGCCGAGGAGGTAGACGCCGTAGGTCGTGCCGAACGCCCAGAGGATGCCGCCGAGAGCGTTGGCGGGCAGGAACCGGTGGTAGGGCAGCCGCAGGACGCCGGACAGCGGACCGGCGAAGATCCGCAGGAGCGCCACGAAGCGGCCGAAGAACACGGCCCACATGCCGTGCCGGGCGAAGACGGCTTCGGCATAGGCGATCTCCTTGGCGCCGAAGTGGCGCGGGAACCGTCGCCGCAACCAGACGAGCAGCCGCTGGCCGAAGTGGTGACCAATGCCGTAGCCGATCGAGTCGCCCATGATCGCGCCCGCGGAGCCGGCGACGGCCACCCACAGCGGGCTGACGTCGAGCTCGTGGTGGGCCGACAGCAGCGCGGCCGCGACGAGCGTGACCTCACCGGGCAGGGGGACGCCCATGGACTCCAATGAGATGACGAGCGCGACGACGAGGTAGACCGCGAGCGGTGGGATCGACAGGAGGAGCTGGTCGACGGTCACGCGCGCTGCTCGGCGCGCCGGGCGACCCTGGCGAGGGCGTCACCGTGGAGTCGTTGCGTCCGCCACTCCTCGAGCGGCTCAGCGCCGAGGGAGCGGTAGAACCGGATGGCGGGGGCGTTCCAGTCCAGGACGGTCCACTCGACCCGGGTGTAGCCCCGCTCCACGGCCCGCGCGGCGAGGCCCGCCAGGAGCATCCGCCCGAGACCGGCTCCGCGGTGCTCCGGCTCGACGAAGAGGTCCTCGAGCCAGATGCCGTGCTGCCCCGTCCAGGTCGAGAAGGTCAGGAACCACACGGCCATGCCGACGACCTCGCCGTCGACCTCGGCCACGTCGGCGCAGACGGCGGCGTCACCGTCCTCGGGGAAGAGGGCGTCCCTCAGGTCCTGCGGCGTGGCGGTGACGGCGTGGCTCTGCCGCTCGTAGGCCGCGAGGTCGCGGACGAGGCGGTGCAGGGCGGGGACGTCGTCGACGTTGGCGGGTCGGATGGTGGGTGGGGTGGGGGCCGGCGCGGCGGTGTCGGTGTCGGTGTCGGTGTCGGTGTCGGTCACGGGACCAGCAGGACCTTGCCGGAGGTGCGACGGCCCTCGAGGGCGTCGTAGGCAGCGCGGGCGTCGGTGAGCGGGTGCCGGGAGTCGATGGCGATGTCGAGGGAACCGTCCGCGATCAGGTCGAGGACCTCGCCCGATCGGGCGAGCAGCTCGTCCCGGCCGGCGATGTAGTGGGCGAGGGTGGGTCGGGTGAGATAGAGCGAGCCACCCTGGTTGAGCCGCTGCGGGTCGAGCGGGGGGACCGGACCGCTGGCGGCGCCGAAGAGCACGAGCACGCCCCGGGGGCGCAGGCTCGCCATGGACGCGTCGAAGGTCGCCTGACCGACGCCGTCGTAGGCCACGTCGACACCACGCCCGGCCGCCTCCTTGACGGCGCTCGCGAGGCTGTCGGCTGTGTCGTGCTCGCGGTAGTTGATGACGTGGTCGGCGCCGCGGTCGCGGGCGATGGCGAGCTTGTCCTCGCTGCCGGCGGTCGCGACGACCGTCGCGCCCTTGGCCTTGAGCAGCTGGACGAGCAGCTGACCGACGCCGCCCGCCGCCGCGTGGACCAGCGCCACCGTCTCGGCGGTGCAGGGGTAGGTGTCGTTGACCAGGAAGTGAGCCGTCATCGCCTGCAGCATCGCGGCGGCGGCCACGTCGAGCTCGACGCCGTCGGGCACCGGCACGAGGTTGGCGGCGGGGACGGTGGCGACGGAGGCGGCGCTGCCGAGCTGCATGGCCCAGGCGACGCGGTCGCCGGGCGCGACCTCGGTGACGCCCTCGCCGACGGACTCGACGGTGCCCGCGCCCTCCATGCCGAGCACGAACGGCGTCTCGACGGGATAGACCCCGCCGCGCTGGTAGGTGTCGATGAAGTTGACCCCGCTGGCCGCGACCGTGACGCGGGCCTGGCCGGGACCGGGGTCGGGGACCTCGCGCTCCTCGACGCGGAGCACGCCGGAGTCACCGTGCTCGGGGACGATCAGGGCTGAGGCGGTCAGGCTCGTCATGGCCAAACCCTACCGGGGGCAGGTGCATCGACCGGCCTTCGTCCCCCAGCCTGATGGACCTACCTCAGGTAGTCACATTCGCCGGGGTTCGCACG
>NZ_DLOE01000025.1:156983-167204 GCF_002479615.1 Arsenicicoccus sp. UBA7492
GCCGGGGTTCGCACGGGCGCCTCGTCACAGCGCGATCCAGTAGCGGCGCGTCCGCGCCCCCGGCGCGTGCTCGCGCACGTCCTCCAGCTCGCCGCCGTTGCGCTCGATGACCGCGGCCGACGCCAGGTTGGTGTCGTCGCAGGTCACGAGGATGCTGTCGAGGTCGAGCCGCCGGGCCCGGGGGAGGACCTCACCGAGCGCCCAGGTGGCCAGCCCGCGCCCGCGGGCCGACGGCCGTATGCCGTAGCCCACGTGGCCGCCGACCTCGAGCAGGTGCGGGTTGAGCGTGTGACGGAGCTGGATCGCGCCGAGGTAGCTGTCATCGTCCGCGACCCACAAGGTGGTGGCCGGCACGTAGCCGTGGGGACGCTCGGACGTCGGGTCGGCCTGCAGCAGCAGCTGCTCCACCCAGTCTGCGAAGCCCGCTGCGCTGCGGAGCGCAGGGACGTCAGCCGGGAGCGAGGCCCCGTCCTGGTGGACGCCCGGTCCCCACTCGTCGAGCGATGCCAGCCAGGAGCGGTGCAGACGGGTGGTCGGGGCGATCAGCTGCGGCATACGGCCCACCCTCCCAAAAGATCGTGAGGGTTTCCCCCAACTTCTTCGAGGAAACCCTCACGATCTCGGGTCAGGGGGTTCGGGTGGGGCGGGTCAGGTCAGGCCAGGGCCGTCGACAGCGCGGACCAGTCGACCTGGCGCGGCGCCGCGGCGCGGACCGAGGCCAGCAGCCCCAGCCGGGCGGCCCGCACCTCGGGGTCCTCGGCCATGACCAGGATGTCGTCGAAGAACCGCGCCACCGGGTCGACCAGCGCCTTGCCCTGCGCCGCGAAGGTCTCGAGGTCGGCGCTCGACCCCTCGGGCAGGCCCTCGAGGGCCTCGCGCAGCTCGACCTCGGCCGGCTCGGTGAGCCGGGAGGCGTCGTATGCCGTCGCGGTGCCGTCTGGCACGATCCGCCCGATGCGCTGCAGAGACGCCACGATCGACCGGAATCCCTCGTCGCCGCGCAGCGCCTCGGCCTGGGCGAGCGCCGTGGTGGCCTCGCCGGGGGTGGCGGCACCGGGCAGGACGGCGTCGATGAGGTGCACCGAGGTGCCCTCGTCGCGCAGCAGCTGGGCATAGCGCCCGACCGTGAACTCCAGCGCGGCGTCGACGGACTCGTCGGACACCTCGACTCCCTGGGACCGCAGCCGGACCGCGGCGGCCTCGAGCCCGGAGCGGATGGACAGGTCGGCGAGCGCCTGGCCGACGGGGCCCTGGTCGCGCAGGATCCGCACGACGCCGAGGGCGGCGCGGCGCAGGCCGAAGGGGTCGGAGGACCCGGTGGGCTTGGCGCCGATGGCGAACATCGCCATGAGCAGGTCGAAGCGGTCGCCGAGAGCCAGCAGGGCGCCGGGCACGGACGCGGGCAGGGCGTCGGCGCTGGTCTTGGGCTGCTCGGTCTCGTAGAGCGCGTCCGCCACGGCTTGGGGCTCGCCGGTGCGGACGGCATACTCGCGGGCGACGAAGCCGGCCAGGGAGGTCATCTCGGTGACCATCTGGGTGGCGAGGTCGTACTTGGCGAGGGCGCCTGCGCGCGTGAGGGTCTCGCGGTCGGCGGCGCCGAGGGAGACCTGGTCGGCGAGGGCGGTGGCGACGTCGGCGATGCGGCGGGCGCGCTGCCCGACCGAGCCGAGGCGGTCCTCGAAGGTCAGCTGGTCAAGGCCGGGCACGAAGGACTCGACGGAGTCGGTCTGCAGGTCGGCGTTCCAGAAGAACAGCGCGTCCTCGTAGCGGGCGCGGATGACCGACTCGTTGCCGGCCTTGACGGTGGCGTCGTCGCAGCGGCCGTTGGCCATGGTGACGAAGTGCGGCAGCAACGCCCCGGACGCGTCCAGCACCGGCAGGTAGCGCTGGTGCTTGCGCATGACGGTGGTGAGGATCTGCGCGGGCAGGTCGAGATAGCGCTCGTCGAAGTCGCCGAGCACGCCGTGCGGCTCCTCGACGAGGTTGGTGATCTGGTCGACCAGGGCCGCCTCGGCCTCCACGTCGACCCGGCCGCCGGCCCGCGCGGCGAGGGCCTCGGCCTGCTCCACGACGGCGGCCCGCCTGGCAGCGGTGTCCAGCGCGATGCCTCCGCGGCCGATGGCAGGGAGCAGCTCGTCGGCCGAGGGCACCTCGACGTGGCCCAGCAGCACGCCGTCGCCCCGCTCCTGCCGCTCGACGCCACCGGTGGTGCGCTGCAGGTAGGTCTCGCGTCCCGCGACCAGGCGCGACACCTGCACGGGCACGACGGTCTCGCCCCACAGCGCCACCAGCCAGCGGATCGCGCGGGAGAAGGACAGGGAGGGGTCGGACCAGCGCATGTTCTTCTCGGCGCGCAGCCCCGTCACGACCTCGGCGAGCAGCGGGGTCAGGACGTCCATGACGGTGCGGCCGGGCTGCTCGACCACGACGCACGCGTGCTCGGCGCCCTGCACCTCCAGGCGCTGGACCTGGTCGACCGAGACCTTCTGGCCCCGGGCGAATCCCTCGAGCGCCTTGGTGGGGTTGCCCGCGGCGTCATACGCGGCCTGCCACTTGGGGCCCTTGCGGACCTGCTCGGTGTCCGGCTCCCGGGCGGCCACGGACTCGATGACGGCGACGATGCGCCGGGGGGTGCCGTCGACCCGTATGGCGCCGTGCTCCAGCCGGGTCGCCGCGAGGCGCTCGGTGAGGGCGGCGCGGACCTGCTCGATGGTCGCGGGCACGACGTGCGGCGGCAGCTCCTCGACACCGATCTCGAACGCCAGGGTCTGCGGCTCGGCCGGCAGCGTGGACTCGTCCACGGTGGGCAGCGCGTCCGCCGCGGCCTCGAGGGGCCGCATCAGCGGGTGGCCCAGCTCGGCGCGACGCTCGATCCACAGGGCCGCGGTGTCGCGCATGAGCCGACGCATCGTGGCGAAGGCGCGCGCCCGCTCGGTCGTGGAGATGGCGCCGCGGGCGTCGAGCACGTTGAACGCGTGCGAGGACTTGAGGATGTAGGAGTGCGCGGGGACCGGGAGGCGGGCCTCGACCATGCGCGTGGCCTCGGCGACATAGCTGTCGTAGAGCGCGCGGTTGGTCTCGACGGACGCGTCGTCGAGGTAGTAGCGGCTCATCTCGTACTCGGACTGGCCGAAGGCCTCGCCGTAGGTGATGACCTCGCCGGAGGGCTTGCGGGCGTAGGCGATCTCCTTGAAGTGCGTCACGCCCTGCACGGCCATGAGGATGCGCTCGACGCCGTAGGTCAGCTCGACGGGGATGGGGTCGAGGTTCTGCCCGCCCACCTGCTGGAAGTAGGTGAACTG
Source organism: Arsenicicoccus sp. UBA7492 (assembly GCF_002479615.1). NCBI lineage: Bacteria > Bacillati > Actinomycetota > Actinomycetes > Micrococcales > Intrasporangiaceae > Arsenicicoccus > Arsenicicoccus sp. UBA7492. The sequence goes on from NZ_DLOE01000025.1 coordinate 160,286, forward strand.
GGTGATCTCCATGCCGTCCAGCCACACCTCCCAGCCGAGGCCCCACGCGCCGATGGCGGGCTGCGCCCAGTTGTCCTCGACGAAGCGCACGTCGTGGGCGGCGAGGTCGATCCCGAGCGCCTCGAGGGACCCGAGGTAGAGCTCCTGCGGGTCGCCGGGCTCGGGCTTGAGGATGACCTGGAACTGCGTGTGCGTCTGGAGGCGGTTGGGGTTCTCGCCATACCGGCTGTCGTCGGGCCGCACGGAGGGCTCGACGTAGGCGACGTCCCAGGGCTCCGGTCCGAGGACCCGCAGGACGGTCGCGGGGTTCATCGTCCCCGCTCCCACCTCGGTGTTGAAGGGCTGCACGGAGAGGCAGCCCCGCTGGGTCCAGTAGTCGGACAGGATGCGGAGGGCGTCTTGCATGGTCAGCACCCGCACAGCCTACGTGGTTCGGCGGCGTCGGCCCGTCACCGAGACCCGTCCGGCGAGGGTCTGTCAGTGGTGGGCCGTAGTCTTGTCGCTGCGATGGAATCCCTCTTCGACGACCTGCCCATGTCCCCTCCCACCCCCGCGATGCGCCCGGCCGCGGCCTCCGGCGACGTCGACGAGTCCGGCCTGCCCGCCTGGGCGCTGTCCGACGACGTGCCGCCTCCGACGGACGCCGACGCTCCTCCGGTCGACGACGGGTCGTATGCCGCCGCGCCCGGCCTCCACGGGGGCACCGGACGGGGCGCGTTCGCCGCCTCGCGCGATCCCGAGCAGATCGTGGCGGGCCTCAACCCGCAGCAGCGCGAGGCCGTCGTCCACGAGGGCGGGCCGCTGCTCATCGTGGCCGGCGCCGGCTCGGGCAAGACCCGCGTCCTCACGCAGCGCATCGCCTACCTCCTGGCGGCGCGCGGGACCCAGCCGGGCGAGATCATGGCGATCACCTTCACCAACAAGGCGGCCGCCGAGATGCGCGAGCGCGTCGAGGCCATCGTCGGGCCGCGGGCCAAGGCGATGTGGGTGTCGACCTTCCACTCGGCGTGCGTCAAGATCCTGCGCCGCGAGGCCAAGGCGGTGGGGCTGAGCTCGAGCTTCTCGATCTACGACGCCGCCGACTCCCAGCGCCTGATGGCGATGGTGCTGCGGGACATGGACCTCGACCCCAAGCGCTACCCGCCGCGGTCGTTCAGCCACCAGGTGTCCAACCTCAAGAACGAGCTGGTCGACGAGGAGACCTACCGAGACCGCCTGGGGGAGAGCGCGACCCACCAGGAGCGCCTGCTCGGCGAGGCCTACGTCGACTACCAGCGCCGGCTGCGCCAGGCCAACGCGATGGACTTCGACGACCTGATCATGACGACGGTCAACATCCTGCAGGCCTTCCCGCAGATCGCGCAGCACTACCACCGCCGGTTCCGGCACATCATGGTGGACGAGTACCAAGACACCAACCACGCGCAGTACGAGCTGGTCCGGCAGCTCGCGGGCGGGCCGACGGTCGAGGGCGAGCTGCCGATGGCCGAGCTCGTCGTCGTGGGCGACGCGGACCAGTCGATCTACGCCTTCCGCGGCGCCACGATCCGCAACATCGTCGAGTTCGAGCAGGACTACCCGCAGGCGCGCACGATCCTGCTGGAGCAGAACTACCGCTCGACCCAGACGATCCTGCAGGCCGCCAACGCCGTCATCGCCAAGAACCCCGACCGGCGCAAGAAGTCGCTCTGGTCCGACCAGGGTGACGGCGCGCCGATCGTGGGCTACGTCGCGGACAGCGAGCACGAGGAGGCGTCCTTCGTCGCGCAGTCCATCGACCGGCTCGGCGACGAGCACGGGGTCAAGCCGCGCGACGTCGCGGTCTTCTACCGCACCAACGCGCAGTCCCGTGCCCTCGAGGAGGTGTTCGTGCGGGTCGGCCTGCCCTACAAGGTGGTCGGCGGCACCCGCTTCTACGAGCGCCGCGAGGTCAAGGACGCGCTCGCCTACCTGCGGGTGATCGCCAACCCCGAGGACACCGTCAACCTGCGCCGGATCCTCAACGTCCCCAAGCGCGGCATCGGCGACCGCGCCGAGGCGTGCGTGGCGGCGCTGGCCGAGCGGGACCGCACGAGCTTCGTGGCGGCGCTGGGCCACCCCGAGGACGCGCCGGCGATCGCCACCCGGTCGGTGACGGCGATCAAGGGCTTCACCAAGCTGCTCGAGGGGCTGCGCGAGGTGCGTGACGCCGGAGGCGGCGTCGGCGAGCTGCTCGAGGCGGTCGTGGACCGCTCCGGCTACCTCGCCGAGCTGCAGGCCAGCCACGACCCGCAGGACGAGACCCGCATCGAGAACCTCAACGAGCTCGTCGCCGTGGCACGGGAGTTCGACGAGACCTATCCCGAGGGTGGGCTCGACGACTTCCTCGAGCAGGTGTCGCTGGTCGCCGACTCCGACGAGATCCCGGACGAGGACGACGGCTCCGGCGTGGTCACCCTCATGACCCTGCACACCGCCAAGGGCCTGGAGTTCCCGGTCGTCTTCCTCACCGGCATGGAGGACGGCACCTTCCCGCACAGCCGCGCCCTGGGCGACAGCAAGGAGCTCGAGGAGGAGCGGCGCCTGGCCTACGTCGGCATCACGCGGGCCCGCGAGCGGCTGCACCTGTCCCGCGCCGCCGTCCGATCCGCCTGGGGGCAGCCGCAGTTCAACCCCGCCTCGCGGTTCCTCGACGAGATCCCCGACGAGCTGCTGGACTGGCAGCGCACCGAGTCTGCCCTGATGGGGCGGTCCTCGGCGCCGACGGTCGCTCGCCTCGGCGGCATGCGGCAGGCGCGCGGCCCGGCCAGGCCGGTGCCGTCCCTGTCCGCGGGCGACCGGGTCAACCACGACTCGTTCGGCCTCGGCTCGGTCGTGCGCGTGGAGGGCGTCGGCCCCAAGTCCATGGCGACCGTCGACTTCGGCGGCGACACCGGCGTCAAGCGCTTCCTGCTCGGGATCGCCCCGCTCGAGAAGCTCTAGCGAACGGTCTGCCACCCGATCCCGGGCACGACACGACCCGCTCGACCTCGTCGCGGCAGGTCGCGGATGGACCGGGCGGCGGACCGACCGGTCTCCCGCGGCAGGATGCTGGTCAGCGCCCACTCGCCGTCGGCTGCCCGACGGCGGGCATCTGAGTATGGCGACCCGCCGTCACTGGCAGGCCGCGTCACGGTCCCGGTTCTTGCTCGGATCCCGTCCCCTCGCGCCGGCTTCGCGATGGCGGGAGGCCGCCGCGGCGCAACCAGCTGCTGCACAACGGGCCGACGTGGCGGATGGGGCTGTTGCGGCACAACGGAATTCGCGGACATGACGATCCGATGTGCAGCAGTTGTGCACGCCACGTGCCGTCGCGGCGGTCAGGGTCGCGCTGGGAGCGCGGTGGGTGCGCGCCGGGGGCGGCGTGGTGTGCCGGGTTCGCGCTGGGAGCGCGGGGTCAGACGCCGACCTTGCGCTTGCGGAGCTCGATCTCGGGGTCGGCGGCGTCCTTGAGGTTCGGGTCGCCGTGCGGGTGGATCTCGAGGTGCAGGTGCGGTCCGGTGGAGCGGCCGCTGTTGCCGGACAGCCCGATCGTCTGGCCGGCACCGACCTTGGCGCCCAGCGCGACGTCGGCGCGGCTGAGGTGGGCGTATCGAGCCAGGCTCCCGTCGGTGAACGTCACGTCGATGTAGGTGCCGTAGACACCGTGCCCCGTCTTGACGTCGGTGATCACGCCGGTGGACAGGGAGCGCAGGGGGGTGCCGATCGGAGCCGCGAAGTCCAGGCCGTGGTGGACGCCACCCCAGCGGGGGCCGAAGCGCGAGGTCAGGCGGTAGGGACCGCCCATGGGGCCGACCCACGCAGGGGGAGCGGGCTTGGCCGGGGTGGCGGCCGCGGGCGCGGCCGGGGGAGCGGCGATCGCCGCGGGGACGGTCACCGTCGACGGCGTCGTGGCGGCGCGGTAGAGCGCGCGGGGGACGGCGACGGTGCGGACCGAGCGGTCGGCGCGGTCCAGCCGGCTGGAGCGACGAGCGAGGAGCGAGGAGGTGTCCTCGGCCGGTGCGGGGGCCACGGCGGCGGGAGCCAGGGCGACCGGGGCCGCGGCGGGCACGCTCGCCGCGACGCGAGAGGCGGCCTGTGCCGACCCGGTCCGGGCGTCGTCGCCACCCACGGTGGTGACGGTGACAGCCACGGCGACGGCCGTCAGGGTCGTGACGGCTCCTGCCGTGGCGAGGCGGGGGCGAGGACGGGTGCTGCCGCTCGCGCGGTGCCGACCGGAGCTGCCGTGGACGTGCGCAACCTCGGACAGAGGGGGGAGGGGCATGCGGGGTTACCTGACATCGGCGGGCGAGGGGGCAAGTCAGGCTAACCCGTGATGTTTTCGTTACGCAATGCGAGCGTACGGGTGAAGCGGTGCGTCTGACCTGCGCAGATCCACGTCCAGGCTCCGCCACGTGGCACGCATCACCCCGCCGGTGCCGAGCGGGTCCCCCTGGGCTAGGCTGGCGGCATGAGCGAGTCCAGGTTGCGAATCCTTGTGGCCAAGCCGGGTCTTGACGGCCACGACCGTGGTGCAAAGGTGGTGGCTCGCGCGCTGCGTGACGCCGGCATGGAGGTCGTCTACACCGGCCTGCACCAGACCCCCGAGCAGATCGTCGAGGCGGCGATCCAGGAGGATGCCGACGGTGTCGGTCTGTCCGTCCTGTCCGGCGCCCACATGACCTTGTTCAAGAAGGTCATCGACCTCCTGCAGGCCAAGGAGGCATCCGACATCGTGGTCTTCGGCGGCGGCATCATCCCCGAGGACGACATCAAGCCGCTCAAGGACATGGGCGTGGCCTATGTCTTCACCCCTGGGGCCACCACCACCGAGATCGTCGAGTGGGTCACCTCCAACGTCGACGCCCACTGAGCTCAGCAGATCGCACCGCACCCCTCTGGACCATCAGGGGCATCCTCGCCGGACCGGCGAGGGTGCCCCTTCCTCATGCCGCCGTCACGGCCCCCGTGCGGGTGTGCCGTTGCCTGGATGCGACCTGGTAATGACCTGACCACATGTAACGCCATGTCACACATTCCCGGGTAATCGGCTTGAAGTGGGTCAAAGCGCCACCCGTTCGGCCCAACTTGGCTCACCGGTATTTACACCCGAACGAGGGTGTGTGAGATTCCGTGCACCGGTCGGCGGGCCCATCAGGACAGCTCACGTCCCCCACCTCCGGTCCCCCTCGGCAGCGCTCTGCTCGGCGCTGCCGCGTACCCGCAGGAGCCATCTCATGAAGCGAATCACCATCGGAGCTGCGTTCGCGATCGCGTGCGCCACGGCCGCCACGCCCCTGGTCGTCACGGGCGCCCAGGCCGCCGACCAGAGCGGCAGCGGCAACGACAAGGCCACGGTCTTCGTCGCCGCCGACGCCCGCGCAGGCCTCGTCAAGACCGCCCAGGCGGACTCCGCCGCGCTCGTCAGGGCCGTCGGCCTGTCCGCCGACGACGCGTTCGTCGTCAAGGACGTCATCAAGGACGCCGACGGCAGCTCGCACGTCCGCGTCGACCGCACCTACAAGAAGGTGCCCGTCGTCGGCGGCGACCTGGTCATCCACCGCGACGCGTCCGGCAAGGTCACGGGTCACGACGGCACCTTCGACGGCGCCATCACGATCGACCTGTCACCCAAGGTGTCCAAGGCCCAGGGTGAGGCCAGGGCGCTCGCCGCGGCCAAGGAGCACAACGGCGACAAGGGCCTGGCGGGTGCCGCCGTCAAGCAGACCGGCCTGGTCCTCTACGTCGACGGCGCCGGCACGCAGCACCTCGCCTACGAGGTGCGCACCACGGGCGTGGAGAAGGACAAGACGCCGTCGCGCATCGCGAGCCTGGTCGACGCCGACACCGGGGCCAGCCTGCGGTCGTACGACGAGATCCACCAGGGCAGCGGCACCGGCATCTACGTCGGCGGCGTCCCGCTGTCGACGACCTACTCCGGCGGCACCTACTCGCTGCGCAACCCCTCGACGGGCAACTACACGACGGACTCGGGCAACACCACGACGACCGGCACCACGATGACGGACGCCGACGACCGCTGGGGCACCGGCTCCAACAGCAACCGCCAGAGCGCCGCCGTCGACGCGCAGTTCGGCGCCGACAAGACCTTCGAGTACTTCAAGACGACCATGGGCCGCAACGGCATCTGGAACGACGGTCGTGGTGCCCGCTCGCGGGTCCACTACGACAGCAACTACACCAACGCCTTCTGGGACGGCAGCCAGATGACCTACGGCGACGGGGCCGGCAACGCCAACCCGCTCACCGAGATCGACGTCGCCGCCCACGAGATGACGCACGGCGTCACGCAGAACACCGCCGGTCTCGTCTACTACGGCGACGCCGGTGGCCTCAACGAGGCGTCCTCCGACATCCTCGGCGCCGGCGTGGAGTGGTACGCCAACCTGGCGGCCGACAGCCCCGACTACCTCATGGGCGAGCAGATCGACCTCAACGGCAACGGCACCCCGCTGCGCTACATGGACAAGCCGTCCAAGGACGGTCAGAGCTACGACTGCTGGAACTCCTCGATGAACAGCTGGCCGGCCAAGGGCACGGGTGACCCCCACCTGACGTCCGGCCCGCTCAACCACTGGTACTACCTCGCCTCCGAGGGCTCGGGTGCCAAGAGCATCAACGGCGTCTCCTACAACAGCGCCACCTGCAACTCCTCGACCGTGACGGGCGCGGGCCATGACAAGATCGAGAAGATCTGGTACCGCACGCTGTCCACCAAGCTTACCTCCGCGTCGCGCTACACGGCGGCCCGCGAGGGAGCCATCCAGTCGGCGATCGAGCTGTATGGCGCCTCGAGCCAGGCCTGCGCCTCGGTGGAGAAGGCGTTCAGCGCGATCAACGTGCCCGCCGGCACGGCCAGGTGCTCCAGCACGACGCCCACGCCTACCCCGACGCCCACCCA
>NZ_DLOE01000043.1:0-13995 GCF_002479615.1 Arsenicicoccus sp. UBA7492
CACGGAAGCGTCAGAAGAGCCGGAATTCGGGGCGGGGTGGTGTTCGCGCTCGACGCCGCTGGGCGGACCGCCGATGTGATCGGGCAGACGATGGCGGCCAGCCAGCCGTCGGCGGGTCGGCTCGCGAATCCTCAGGCGTAGGAACGCATCACGCGCAGCGCGCTCGCGCCGTAGCCGCCGCCGAACAGGATGGCGTGCACGAGCAGCGGCGGCAGCTGGTGCCATGCGATGCGCTCACGCCACCCCTCCGCCAGGGGGAAGGCTTCGTCGTAGGCCCGGTAGCACTCCTCGCCGAAGCCGCCGAAGAGCTGCATCATCGCGAGGTCGTACTCGCGGTGCCCCCAGTGCGCCGCGGGGTCGATGAGCCAGCTGCGACCGCCCTTGTCCACCAACCGGTTTCCCGCCCACAGGTCGCCGTGCACGAGCGCCGGCGGCTCGGGCGGACCACACAGCTCGTCAGCCCGTCCGGCCAGCTCGTCGACGAGTTGCAGCGCCACGGGGTCGATCCGCCCCTCCCGCACCGCGCGCTCGGTCAGCGGGCGGACCCGCCTGCCCACGAAGAACTCTCGCCAGCTCCTGGTGGGCGTCAGGTCCACCTGAGCGGATCCGAGGTAGCCCGCCAGGGCATCGTCGATCGCCCCGAACGTGTCATGGGTGGCGCGGTGCAGCCCGGCCAGCCCCCGCCCGAACCGTTCCTCGGCACCCCGTCCGGCCCGTCCGGCTCCGCCCTCGTCGATCCACTCGAGCACCAGGCCGCTCGCGTCGGCCCGCACCACCTGCGGCACGCCGAGGTCGTCGGGGGCGTGCTCGCGCAGCACCGCCAGCCCCGCAGCCTCCCGCTCGAACAGGTCGGGGGTCGGCCGGTCCTTGGTCTTGAGGAAGTAGGTGCCGTCGGCCGTCTCGAGCCGGTAGGCGAGCGCGATGTCGCCGCCGCTCACAGAGGTGGCCCGGCGCACGTCCAGTCCGCGGGTCAGGGTCTCGGGCAGGTGATCGGCCATGAGACCTGCGTACCCCAGGGCTGCGGCGATCAGCCGGTGCCGTCAGCCGGCGCGGTCAGGCGAGGGAGAGGAAGAGCTTCTCCATCGCCGCGAGATCGACGTCGCGCTCGGGGTTGTCCTCGGTCATGCACTGCTGCAACCCGGTCGAGATGAGCGCGAAGCCCGCCCGGTCGAGAGCCTTGCTGCACGCCGACAGCTGCATGACGATGTCGCGACAGTCCCGCTCCTCCTCGATCATGCGGATCACCGCTCCCAGCTGCCCCTGGGCGCGGCGCAGCCGCTTGAGGACGGGGTCCAGGTCCTCCACGTCGAGCTGCACGGCGCCTCCCTGGGGTCGTCGGTCGGTGGCAGGTGTTCGGTGGTCGTGGGCTCAGCGTCCCAGAAGGCGGGCGAGGAAGCCTCGACCCTCCGAGGACTGGGCGGGGTGACCGGGGCACCACTGCCCGGCGGGGACGGAGCGGCGGACCTGGTCGACGTGCTGGCCGCAGCCGGCCCAGGTGGTCTTGCCGCAGGTCTTGCAGGTGACGGGGCGACACATGTCAGCTCTCCTTCAGCTCTCGGGTGACGGACGCGACGGTGGGTTGCTCGGCGCGCCGGTTCCACGGCAGCGTGCCGAGGACGGTGGCCATGGCGCAGGTGTCGGACAGCCCTGACCACAGCAGCCCGGCCCCCACCCCGCCCGCGAGCCACTTGGCCTGGGGGACGACGGTGCTGGCGAGGATGCCGGTCAGCACCAGGGTGCCGGCCGCGGCGCGGACCTGGCGCTCCATGGCCCAGGGACCGCCCTCGCCCTGCTCGACGGCATGGCCGTCCTGCTCCCACTGCGCCATCCCGCAGGACAGGACGTGCCCGCGTCCGCCGATCGTCGGCCCGAGCAGGCGGGCGGCCTCGGAGGCTCGGCGGTCGGTGCGGCATACGAGCAGCACCTCCCCGTCGAGCTGCTCGCCGATCTGGGCGGCCTGCTTCTCGACGAGGTCGAGCGGGACGTTGACCGCGCCCTCGATCCGGCTGCCGGCGAACTCGGCGGGGGTGCGCACGTCGATAACGGTGGGGGCGTCGGGTGAGGCGAGCCACTCGGCGGCCTCGGCGGTGGAGATGGTGGAGGATCGGGTCATCGTGGTGTCTCTCCTGGGTGATGTCGTATGACGAGCGTGAGGCTCAGTCGGTCAGGGGCAGGCCGGCCTTGCCGGCGTTGTCGAAGGAGTCGTCGATGGCGACGACCTGCCGTCCGTCGGCGGCGAGGAAGGACGCGGCGATCGAGGCGCGGTAGCCCCCGGCGCAGTGCACCCACACCTCGCCCTGGGGCACGTCGGCGAGGCGCGAGGGGATCTCGTGCAGCGGGACGTTGACGGCGTCGTCGATGTGGCCGTCGGCGTACTCGGCCGGTCGGCGGACGTCGAGCACCACCACGGGGCGGTGGTGCCGCACCTGAGCCAGGTCGCCGAACTCGGCGCGCTGGAAGCTGCGCGGGGCCTCGTCGCTCCAGTCCTCGGGCCGGCCCGTGGCGTGGGCGGCGGGGCGGTCGATGCCGATGCGGACCAGCTCGCGCTGCGCCTCGGCGACCTGGTCGGGCGTCTCGCCCAGCAGGGTGAGGGGGGCGCCCCACGGGATCATCCAGCCGAGGTGCGTCGAGAACTGGCCGTCCAGGCCGAAGTTGACCGTCCCGGGCGCGTGGCCCGCGGCGAAGGCGGTGCGGGTGCGCAGGTCGACCAGCCACTCTCCGGCCTCGAGCCGGCGCCGCAGCTCGGCCTTGTCGGCGAGGGCGGGGGTGCTGAGGTCGGGGCCGTCCGGGCCGGCGGCGTTGGCCGGGCCCATGTGGGCGTAGTAGGCCGGGAACAGGTCCAGCCCGTCGAGGATCTCGCGGACGTAGGTCTCCTCGTCCTGGGTGAGGGCAGGGTTCGCCTCCTTCTCCTCGCCGATGGTGGAGGAGTCCACGTCGGACTGGGTCGCCGAGCAGAAGCTGCCGAACCCGTGGGTCGGCATCACCTGGGTGTCGTCGGTCAGCTCGGACGCCAGCCGGTGGGCGCTGTGGTGCTGGTGCCGGGCGAGCTCGTCGGCGTGCTCCTGGCCGAGCAGGTCGGGGCGGCCGGTCGACCTGAACAGCAGCGAGCCGCCGGAGAAGACGGCGGGCTCGTCGCCCTCGAGCACGTAGGACAGGTGGGTGAAGGTGTGGCCGGGCGTGAGGATCGCCCGGACCCGCATGTCGCCCACCTGGACGACGTCGCCGTCGCGGATCGGGGTCCGCTCGAAGGACACGTCGTCGTCGGCGTTGACGTGGTAGCGAGCGCCACAGGCGCGGGCCAGGACCAGGCCGCCCGTCACGTAGTCGTTGTGGATGTGGGTCTCGAAGACGTCGGTGATCTGCACCCCGTGGGTGCGAGCGAGGTCCTGGACCCGGTCGATGTCGCGCTGGGGGTCGACGACGAAGGCGACCTGGCCGTCGTGCACGAGATAGCTGCGGTCGCCGAGCGAGCTGGTCTCGATGGGGGTGATGGTGATGGACACGCTGGACTCTCCTTGGCGAGGTGGGGTTTCCGTGGTGCTGCAACCAGGCTAGCACATACCCCCGGGGGTATCTAGACGAGCTGGGGGACGTTCTGGACGGCGACGTACGCGGCGACGCCGAGCAGGAGGGCCACGAACGCCAGGGAGAGCGTGTCCTGGTCGACCTTCTGCCCGACGCGCCCCCCGACGAGGGTGCCGGCCACGGCGATGGCGGCGAACGGCAGGATGATGGCCCAGTCGACCTCGAGCCCACCCGTGGCGCGGGCTCCGAGCGAGCTTGCCGCATTGATGGCGATCACCAGCAAGGACGTGCCGACCGCGGCGCCCATGGGCAGTCCCATGACCAGGGTCAGTGCCGGGATGACGACGAATCCGCCGCCCACGCCGAAGAACCCGGTGAGCAGGCCGACCCCGGTGGCCGCGGCGACGCGCGTCGGCCAGCCCCTGGCGGGCCCGTCCTCGGCGCCGCCCCTGGCCCTCCTGCGGCGGCGCAGCATCAGGATCGCCACGGCCAGCAGCAGGGCGGCGAAGGTGGTCATGAGGATCGGTCCGGGGATGGACGTCGACAGTCGCGAGCCGACGAGCGAGCCCACGATCCCGAGGAGGCCGAAGGTCACGCCCTCCGCCACGTGCACCCGCCCGGCCCGCAGGTGGGGGAGCAGGCCGACGAGGGAGGACAGCCCCACGATGACGAGCGAGCCGGTGATGGCTGCGGACGGCGGTTGGTGCGCCAGGTAGGTCAGGACCGGCACTGCCAGGATGGCGCCTCCGCCACCGAGGGAGCCCAGCAGGATCCCGACGACCAGGGCGAGCAGCGCGAGCGAGGGGGTCATGGCACGAGAATATACCCCAGGGGGTATGCTGTGGACATGAACATCGTGATCATCGGAGGCGTGGCCGGCGGCATGTCCGCCGCCGCGCGACTGCGCCGTCTGGACGAGTCGGCCACCATCACCGTCGTCGAGCGCAGCGGGCACGTGTCCTTCGCCAACTGCGGGCTGCCCTACCACGTCGGGGGAGTCATCGAGCAGCGCTCGGCGCTGCTGCTGCAGACGCCCGAGGCGCTCCGGGCGCGCTTCGACCTGGACGTCCGCGTGCTCACCGAGGCGACGCGCATCGACCGCGAGCGACGGGTGGTCGTGGTGCGCTCGGTCGAGACCGGCGAGGAGGGCGAGCTGCCGTACGACGCCGTGATCCTCGCCCCGGGTGCTCGCCCCGTGCGGCCGCCGATCCCCGGCATCGAGCGGGCCTTGGCGCTGCGCAACGTCGAGGACACCGACGCGATGGTCGCCGCCGTGGAGGGGGCGCGCACCGCCGTCGTCATCGGTGGGGGTTTCATCGGCGTCGAGATGGCCGAGAACCTCCTGCACCGGGGCCTGGCCGTGACGCTCGTCGAGGCCACCCCTCAGGTGATGGCCCCCGTCGACCCCGAGATGGCCACGCCCGTCCACGCGGTCATGCGCGACGCCGGGATCGACCTGCGTCTGTCCACCTCGGTCACCGCGATCGGCGAGCACGACGTGGAGCTGTCCACGGGAGAGCGGGTCCCCGCCGACCTCGTGGTCGCCGCGATCGGGGTCCGTCCGGACGCGGCCCTCGCCGAGTCCGCGGGCCTGGAGGTCGGGTCCCGCGGCGGCATCGTCGTCGACGAGCGCTACCGCACCAGCGACCCCGCGATCTATGCCGTCGGGGACGCCGTGGAGAAGGCCGACGCCCTCGACGGCTCGGCGGTCCTCGTGCCGCTCGCCAACACCGCCAACCTGCAGGGGCGTCGCGTGGCGGACCACATCGCGGGCCGCGAGGTGCGCAACCGACCGGTCCTCGGGACCGCCGTCGTGGGCGTCCTCGGGCTGCAGGTGGCCGTCGTCGGGTGGAGCGAGAAGCGCCTCGTCGCCGCCGGCCGCCCCCACCGGATCATCCACACGCACCCGCTGTCGCACGCGGGCTACTACCCCGGGGCGCAGGGGCTCGCCCTCAAGCTGCTCGTCGACCCCGGCACCGACGCGATCCTCGGGGCCCAGGCCGTCGGCCGTGACGGCGCCGACAAGCGCATCGACGTGATCGCGACGGCCATGCGCGGCGGGCTCACCGCGAGCGAGCTGGCTGAGCTGGAGCTCGCCTACGCGCCGCAGTTCGGCTCGGCCAAGGACCCCGTCAACATGCTGGGCTTCGTCGACGAGAACCTCGCCGAGGGGCTCACCGACACCATCCAGTGGCACGAGGTGGAGGCCGCGCAGCGCGAGGGCGCGACCGTGCTGGACGTGCGCACGCCGGGGGAGTTCGCTGCGGGCGCCATACCGGGGGCTGTCAACGTCCCGGTCGACGAGGTCCGGGAGCGCCTCGACGAGGTGCCCGAGGGAGAGCTCGTCGTCCACTGCGCGGTCGGCATCCGCGCGCACGTGGCGACCCGGATCCTGCAGGCCTCCGGCCGCTCCGTGCGCAACCTCGACGGTGGCTACACGACCTGGTCGGCGGGAGTAGCCTCCCGCTCGTGACGACCTGGCCCGGGCACGCGGTCCTGCAGATGCCCGTCCCCGCGCTCGAGGGGGTCGTGCGGGAGAGATACGAGTGGTATGACGCCAGCCTGGTCGCCCTCGACCCGGGCCACGTCCACGCGCACGTGACCGTGCTCGGCCCGGTCCCCGCCGCGCTCACGCCCGCCCAGGACGCCGCCGTGTCCGCGGTGTGCGCCGACACGCCGGCGATCGACCTGGAGCTGGCCGAGGTCGCGACCTTCCCCAACGGCGTCATCCACGTCCTGCCCGCCGACCCGAGGCCCTTCGACCGGCTGACGGACGCCCTGGTCGAGGCGCTGCCGGGGCACCCGCCCTACGGCGGGGTGTTCCGACCCGTCCCGCACGTGACCATCGACGCGACCGGACCGGGGGTGGACGAGGAGTCCGTGCGGCGCGAGCTGGCGACCGTGCTGCCCGCCCGCTGCCGCGCGGACCGCGTCGAGCTGGTCTGGTACCGCCGCGGCGAGACCCGGGTGCTCCGACGCTGGACGCTGGGCTAGACCCGCGCCTCGCAGCGGTCCTTGAGCGCGGTGCCGCCCTCCTCGAGCATGCTGGTGTAGGTGCCGCCCTGCACGGTGTTGAAGGCTCCGGTGAGACCGGACGCCGAGAGCACGGTGTGCATGCGCGTGGTGCGCTCGTCGACCGAGGTGAGGGTGTAGGTCACCTCGGTCCTGCTGCCCGCCTGGCTCTGCTCGAGGACGAGCCGCTCCGGCACGTCGAAGGCCGCGACCCGCACGGTCATCGGCAGCCCGAGCGCGGGGACACCTTGGCTCAGGGAGTACTCCGCACCCAGCCCGCCGGCGGGCGTCTGCGTCCGGACCTCCTTGACCTCCGCCATCCACTCGGGCCAGCTCTGCACATCGGTCAGCACGTCCCAGACGAGCTGACGAGGTGCCTGGATGTCGACGGTCGACTGCTGCTCGGACATGGGTCCCCCTGGTGTCGCTTCAGGTCATCGGATGCTGACCATCATGGGCCATCTCGTCCAATGACGTTGAGGGGTGCCTCTGGTGATGGGAGAGTGGGCGGACGCCCAGCGAGAGGAGACAGAGATGTCTGCCAAGGACAAGCCGCAGCACGCACCCGTCCCGGACGAGGTCAAGCAGAAGATGCGAGCGGCTCTCGACGCCAAGAAGGCTCACGCCGGACGGGACGTGTCGGCCGACGACAGCGATCGCTCCAAGGTCTCGGGCCAGGGCCACGGCCGTGAGGCCTCGCAGCACATGTTCCGCCGCAAGGCCGGCAGCTGACGCTCAGGCCTCTCCAGCGACCTCCGTCGTGAGCCGCGCGACGTGGAGGGTGAGGTAGACGACCTCGTCCTCGGTGACGGTCCGGCCGAGCCGCAGCTCGAGGACGGTCCGGCAGCGCTGCGCGCACGCGTAGGCCGCCGGGTAGGAGGCGCGGATGGCGTCCCGCAGCGGGCCGGCCTCGTCGGTCAGCTGCCGGTCGCTCCTCACCCGCACCAGGAAGTAGCGCAGGTGCGTGATGAACCGCGCGGCGTTGACGGTGGCCATGTCGAAGCGCCGCCCGAACGAGCTCTCGATCACCTCGAAGAGCTGCTTGATGATGCCCGTCATCGCGTAGGTCTCGGTGAGGTCGCCTCCCATCATCGCGGCGTTGACGAGGTGCATCGCGATGGCGACGGCCTCGTCCTCGGGCAACGGCTCGGTCAGTCGGCTGTTGACGTGGGCGAGCACCTGGCGAGCACGGTCGAGCTCGCGGGGATAGAGGTGCTCGACCTCGGCCCGCAGCGGCATCTCGAGCTCGATGCCCTGGTGCACGCGCTTGATGGCAAAGCTGATGTGGTCGGCGACCGCGACCAGGGTCGTCGCGGTGACGGGGACACCGACCAGGTCCAGGGCCTCCTCGGCCAGGGCGATGTGCTCGGGCGGTATGGCGGCGACCAGCCCGCCCAGCGTGTCGGGGTCTCGGCCGTCGGTCGGCTCGAAGACCCGGACCACCTTGAGCGGGTCGACCTCCTGCCCGGGCCGCGTCTGGAAGCCCAGGCCGCGTCCGGTGAGCACGACCTCGGTGCCGTCCTCACGGCGCGCCAGGACGACGTTGTTGTTGAAGACCCTCAGGATCTGCACGTCGACCCCCTGCCCAGGACCGTGGTCATGACGCACGTCCGAGCGGCGGGTAGATGAGCCATCCGGCACGGGCGAGGTGCTGCCACCGGGCGCGTCGCGCGGCCTGGAGGGACTCGTCGTGGTGCTCGTGCGCCCGGCTGGTGAGCTGCTGGCCCAGATAGGTGGTGATGCGCAGGACGCCGTCCGCGTCGAGGCGGTGCTCCCAGCGTTGCTTGGTCTTGAGCTGGTGGTGGTGCCGGCACAGGGGGACGAGGTTGGCGGGACTGGTCGGACCGGCCGGCCAGGGGGTGCTGTGGTCGAGGTCGCACTGCTCGGACCGTCGGTCGCACCCGGGGACGCGGCAGGTCAGGTCGCGGGCCTGCACGTCGGCGCGCATGGTGTCGGTGGGCTGGTAGGTGTGCGCGGTGCGCTCGAGCAGCGTCCCGGTCACGGGGTCGTGGACGACGCGGTGCCACACGCTGTCGGTGCGCAGGGCGATCTCGCGGGCGAGGTCGGCGCTGAGCCAGCCGTGACCGACGAGCTGCGCCGGGTCGTCCTGCAGCCCGAGCAGCGTCGTGAGGTTGACGCGGACGTCGATGCGGGCGGCGGGGGCAGGCAGGGAGGCGATGAGTGCTGCGGTGGCGACCAGCCAGGGGTCGGGGTGCTCCGGCGGCGTCGGCGGCGGGTCGGCGTGGACGGGGTCGTGCAGCGGCAGGTCGGCGAAGGGCGAGGTCTCGTCCTGACCGCACTCGGTGGCGTCGCCGTCCTCGGTGGCGTCGCTGTCCCCGGCCCTCCCGGACCGCCCGCCACCCACGCCCGGCCCGAAGGGACCCAGCACCTCACCGGTGATCGGGTCGACCAGGCACCCGTCCAGACCGACGAGACGCAGCCGGCCGGGCAGGACGTGCTGAGCACCTCCAGAGGGCTGCGGACCGGCGCTCGGCGCGCCCGCCTGGGACGTGCTAGGCATCCACGTCACTCCGGTCGTTGCCGGCGCGCTCGCGGACGTCGCCGGGCCGAGCGCCTCGCAGCCCGGGACGGTGCCGTGCAGGAGCAGGCCGAAGGCGATGTCGGAGCGCAGCTGGGCCAGCGTGCGAGGCTCCCCGCGGGTCTTGGCCGCTCGGGCCATCGCGTCGAGGCGGTCCCGGGCGGCCGCGGCCTGCTCGGCGGTGCCCGTGGCCAGCAGCTCGCCGGTGCCGTGGCTGGTGGTGCGGGCGTGCACGTCCCGCCGGGTCAGGTGGTCGGCGCGCGTCTCCGCCTCGAGCCCGAGGCGGGCCTCCTCCTTGGCCACCTCGGCGTGGAGGCGCTGGCGGAACAGGCGGTGGCTGACGACGGCGTCGGGTGACAGGTCCTCGGGGTCGAACCCGCGCTTGGGGCGCAGCACCCGCTCGGCCACCTCGGAGGCGACCTCGTCGGGCAGGCGGTCGGTGTCGTCGCGCAGGGTCGTGGCCCGCTCGAGCGTGCAGGTGCCCGCGGCCATCGCCTGGACGAGCGGCTCGCGCACCACGGCCGGCGCAGAGGCGAGACGGGCGCGCCGCTGGACGGCGCCGACGCCGAGACCGGTGGCGGCCACGATCTCGTCGGTGCTCAGGACGCGGGCGTCGGATCGCAGGGTCTGTGGGCACGGGTGGCGTCCGTGCTCGGCCTCGGCCCGGCGCAGGTCGGCGGCGATCGCGTCGATCAGGTCGGCGTGGGCCGCGACGGCCAGGGCCTCGAGGCAGGCCGTCGCGCGGTGGACGGCCACGACGACGGCGAGCGCTCGCCGCGCGTCGTCGAGGGGGCCTTCTCCGTCACGCGCGTCGCCACCGCAGGGTGTGTCGGTGGTGAGCGCCAGGATGGGGGCCAGGACCTCGGGAGGTGCTCCGCGACGACCGTCGGCAGGGACCTCGACACCATCGGGACCACCTCCTCGACCTCGTCCCGCAACACCTCACAGACTACCGCAGAACGCCTTCCAGGGGAAGGGCTGATCGGCACATCTCTGCAGGTCAGAGGCTGTTTCCAGCATGCCGCGAGGGCTGCGCGAGCGGTGCCCGCGCAGCCCCGGCGCCATACGGTCAGACGAGCGAGCCGCCGTTGGACCTGATGACGTCGCCGTACCACCCGAAGGACTTCTTGCGGAAGCGCTCCAGCGTGCCCGACCCGTCGTCGTTGCGATCGACGTAGATGAAGCCGTAGCGCTTGGACAGCTGGGCCGTCGAGGCGCTCACCAGGTCGATGGGACCCCAGGAGGTGTAGCCCAGCAGGTTGACGCCGTCCTTGAGCGCCTCGCCGACTTGGACGAGGTGGTCGTTCATGTAGGCGATCCGGTAGTCGTCCTCGACCGTCTTGACGCCGTCGACCTCGACGAGCTGGTCCTTGGCACCGAGACCGTTCTCGACGATGAACAACGGCTTCTGCCAGCGGTCCCAGTAGTCGTTGAGCACGATGCGCAGACCGACCGGGTCGATCTGCCAGCCCCACTCCGAGGCCTCGAGGGTGGGGTTCGGGACGCCGCCCATGATGTTGCCCTCGCCCGTGGCCTGCTTGGCCGGGTCGGCGGTCTGGCAGACGCTCATGTAGTAGCTGAACGACACGAAGTCCACGGTGTTGGTGAGGTCCTCGCGGTCCGCGAGGGTGCGGGACGCCCGCAACAGTGGTCAGAGGTCTAACGCTTCAGCGATGCCGTCCTCGTCGTTGGAGGCGGTGACCCGGTCGGCGCCGGCCTTGACGTGGTCCAGGGCATTGCCCATGGCCACCCCGGTGCCGGCGACGCGCAGCATCGGCAGGTCGTTCTCGTTGTCCCCGAAGGCGATGGCCTCGGCGGGGTCGAGGTCGCGGGCGGCGCAGTAGTCGAGCAGGCCGGACCCCTTGTCGACCCCGGGCGGCGTGATCTCGAGGTAGAACGGGGCGGAGAGGGCGAGCTCGGCGTGACCGTCCAGCTCGCCGCGGAAGGTGTCGAGGTGCTGGGCCAGCAGGTCGGGCTCCGCGCACACGAGGATCTTGTGCAGGGGCTCGTCGAGCTCCTCGAAGCGCGGCGTGATGGCGAGCTCCATGCCGTTGGCCGGCGCCTCGTCGGCGACGTTGTAGCCGTCCTCGCGGGTGGCGTGCACCACGTGCCCGAGCGGTGTCATGGCGGCGAGGCCGAGCTCCTCCACCAGGTCCAGCACCCGCGCCACGAGGGCGTGCTCGAGCGTCCGGTGGCAGATGATCTCCTCGGTCTCGGCGTCCACGACGGCCGCACCGTTGCACGCGGAGAGCACGAGCCGGTCGAGCCCGAGTCCGAGGCGCTCGGCGAGGTGGCGCAGGCCGTGCTCGGGGCGCCCGGAGGCGAGCATGAGGATCGCGCCCTGGTCGCGGGCTTCCCGCAGGGCGTCCCTGGTGCGGGGGGACAGGGTCTGGTCGGAGCGGAGCAGGGTCCCGTCGATGTCGACGGCGATGAGCGCAAACATGTTGTTCCTCAACGGATTCCGGGTGCGGGGCGGCCGTTCTCGAGATAGATGGCGTGCTCGGCCTCGAGGCCGGCGGCGACGCGGCGGCGCACCGGCTTGCGCAGCAGCTCGAGCGCCTCCTCGACCGGCGCGAAGCGGTGCTCGCTGATCTCCTCCTCCTGCAGGCGGATCCGCCGTGCCGCGCGGGCGGTCACGGTGCCGCAGTGAAAGAGCAGGCGCAGACCGAGCGTGGCGCCATCCTTGCCGGGGCGGGTGTCGACGACGACGAGCCGTCCCTCGTCGACCTCGAGCCCCGTCTCCTCGAGCACCTCGCGGCGGCAGGCGTCCCACGGGGACTCGCCGTCGGCCTCCATGACGCCGCCGGGGATGGTCCACCCGGACTTGTAGGTCGGCTTGAGGATCAGCAGGCGGCCCTGCTCGTCGAGGAGGATGGCGCCCGCGGACACGGGCAGCTCGGGCGGGGTCCAGGCGCTCATGCGCGTCAGCATCTCAGACGCTCGCGGTCTCGCGCGCCGGCAGCTCACGGAGCCGGACGAGGGGGCTCGCGACGACCAGCCAGCACGCCACCACGTGCAGGCCGGCCATCGCGAGGATCGTGGGGCGCACGCCGACGGTGCTGCCGAGCCAGCCGGCCAGCACCCCCGCGAGCGGCATGGTGCCGAAGTTGACCGTCGACATGGCGGTGACCGTGCGGCCCAGGACCTCGGCGGGCACGTAACGCTGGCGCCAGCTCGCGCGGACGACGTTGCCGCCGACGACGCAGGTGCCGACGAGGACGTAGCCGAACGCGGACACCCACACCTGGCTGCGGTCGGTGGGGAGGCCGACGAGGAGCGCGGCGGGGGCGGCGAGCAGGGCCACGGTGTGCAGGCGACCTGTGCCGATGCGGCGGGCCAGCGGGACGGCGATCACCGAGCCGATGACACCGCCGATGGCGCCGGTGGTGAAGTACCAGCCGACCATGTCGGTGGTGAGCCCCAGGTCGCGCACGAGGTAGAGGACGAGGAGGGCGCCATACCCGGTCAGCCCGAGGTTGGACAGGCCACCGATGACGACCAGCCAGGGCAGGTAGCGGTCGCGGAGCACGAACGCGAGACCCTCGCGGATGCGCGCCCCGAGCCCCTCGGCCCCCTCATCCCCCTCACGATCCTGGTCGGGGACGGGGCGTCCGGGCTTGATCCGCCAGAGGCAGACCGCCGACACGAGGAAGCTCGCCGCGTCGATCGCCAGGCCGAATGCCGGGCCGCCGGCCGCCGCCAGGCGTGCGGCCACGCTCGGCCCGACGACCATCGCGGTCGCCTCGGTGCCGAAGAGGCGGGCGTTGGCGGTGTCCAGCGCGGCGTCGTCGACGAGCCTCGGGATGATCGTGGTGTAGGCGGTGCGGAAGAAGACGGTGCTCACGCCTCCGGCCAGGGCGGCGAGGACGAGGTGGGGGAGCGTGAGGTGGTCGAGCCAGGCGGCCACCGGGACCGTGATCAGGGTGAGGGCCGCGGCGATGTCGGCCACGATCATGGTGAGGCGGGCATCGAGCCGGTCGACCCAGGCACCGGCGGGCAGGCCGATGACGAGCCAGGGCAGCCAGGTCGCGGCGGCGAGGGCGCCCATCCAGGCGGGGCCGGCCTGCAGCTCGAGGACGGCGGCGAGCGGGAGCAGGATCGAGGTGGTGGCGTTGCCGACGAGGCTGACGGTCTCGCCGGCCCACAGCAGGTGGAAGTCGCGGCCGAGCGGGGGGCGTGCGGGCATGACGAAGCTCCTTGTGGCAGGGCAGGATCGAGCGAGGGCGCACCGTGGCGATGGCCGCGGCGAACGTGGTCGCGTCGAGGTCGGGCTGATGTGCCTACCTGAGGTAGGTCAGGGCTGGGCGGGGAAGCCGCGGGCGAAGACGAAGCAGGTCTCGCGCTCGACCCCGTCGTCGGGGAGCTCGCGGGACTGCCAGCGGCGCATGACGGAGAGCAGCTCTTCGGAGAGCTGGTCGAGCTCGGCGGGGGACATGGTGAGCCACTGCTGGGTGGCGAACGAGCCCGAGGCGCTGCCGGGGTTGTCGGCGGTGGTCATGATGTCGTCGCGCGCGCGCTGGAACTGGCGCTCGAGCCCCACCATCTCGGCCTCGTGCGCCGCGGCCTGGGCGGTGGGGTCGGTCATCTCGGCGCGCGACCACCGGGTGTGAGCGTGCGCGAGGCGCCAGAAGCGTTGGCGCCGATCGGTGCTCAGGTCGGGCGCCTCCTCGACCAGGCCGGCCTCGTCGAGGACCTTGAGGTGATGGCTCGCGCTGCCGACGGCCTGGCCGGTGCGCCGAGCGAGCATGGAGGCGGTGGACGGGCCGTCCGCCGCGAGGGCGTCGAGGATGCGGGCTCGCGCCGGGTTGGCGAACGCCGCGAGGGCCGGAGCCTCCGTGAGGGAGTGCGCCGGGTTGGCCCTGCGGGGTCGCTGGTCCTCAGTCATGGCACCACCCTAGATCCACAAGGACAGTTGCACA
>NZ_DLOE01000043.1:14158-71330 GCF_002479615.1 Arsenicicoccus sp. UBA7492
TGTGCAACTGTCCTTGTGGATATTTCGGGGGGTATGCCGGAACCGCCCGTCAGTAGACGCGGACGCGATCCTCGGGGTCCAGCCACATGCCGTCGCCCGGTCGCGTGGCGAAAGCCTCGTGGAAGGCGTCGAGGTGACGGGCGAGGTTGGCGAAGACCTCGAACGGCGGGTGGACGTCGCCGTGCAGGCGCGCCCGTGCCGTCTCGGGGCGGTCGATCCCCCGCCGGCCGTAGGTCTTGGCGAGGAAGAAGCGCTGGGCGCCGGTGAATCCGTCGACGGGTGTGGCACGTTCGTCGGCCGTGGTCATGGACGCATAGGTGTCCCAGGCGATCTGGTAGCCGACGAGCTCGGCGACGACCTCGAACAACCCCGGCACGCCCTCCCGCCGGCGCTCGCCGAGCACTCGCAGCAGCTCGTCGATCGAGCGGGTGGCCGTCACGGCGGCGAGCTCGTCCTGCAGCGGGTCCGAGCCGAGGCGGTCCCGGGTCTCGAGGTCGGTCGCGGCGGCATACAGCCGGGCGACGGCACGCTCCTCGGGCGAGGAGGAGGCGGGGTCGGCGTCGCGGACGAGCTCCCGCAGCTGCCGGGCCACCTCGGCCCGCCGGGAGTCGGACAGCCCCCAGCGGGCGCGATCGGCGGGGATCGGGTCGGAGTCCGCCCATGGCCCGTTGACGTGCTCCCCACAGGTCGTCCTGCGGTCTGACGGTCGTGGACAGCTCGTCGAGGGGCAGGGTCATCGCGGGGCTCCCATGGTCGCGGCGGACGAGACGAGAGTAGCCCCGGCCCGTGGTGGGCCGGGGCTACCGGTGTCGTGGATCACTCGCGGGGCATCAGCCCGGGGGAGGTGTCCGGTAGCCGGGGCGCCCCGCCGTGGCGGCCGCCCTCAGCGCACCGCGGCCGATGGCTCCCGCCGCCCGGCTCAGCACGCCCGGACGCTCTCCGGAGACGCGCGGCGGCATCACGACGACCGGGCAGGCCGCCGCATAGACCAGCCGCTGCGCGAACGCGGTGCCCGTCGCTGGCAGCCCGCGCGGGGCGTCGACCACGAGCAGGTCCGCGTCCTCGGCCGCGTCGAGCAGCGCCTTGCGCTTGCCGCCCCGCACGAGGATCAGCCGGGCGCCGTGGTCAGGACCGAGCGCAGCCTCGACGTCCGCCTCGAGGGATCGCATCGCCTCGTCCTCGACGTCCTCGGCGACCGACATGCGGCCAGACGAGATGCCGGAGGGTGTGGCCTGCGGCGAGGGGACCTTCCAGGCGCGTATGGCGACCAGCTCGCCCCCGTGGGTCTCCGCCTGGTCCCGGGCCCAGGCCAGCGCGGCCGCGGACCCGGAGGTGGCGCTGACGCCGACGGCGACGGTGTACGGACGTTCGGTCATGGCAGCCTCCTCACACCGGGAGCTTCGTGGTCTCGTTGCCCTGCTCGTCATAGCTCGTGAGCGGAGGCGCGATCTCCTCGAGGGACTTGCCCTCGGCGTCGACGCCCCACCTCGCCGCCACGAAGGCGCCGAAGAGCATGATCACCGACGCGATCACGTAGCCCCAGAACATCGGGGTACGGTCCTTGCCCTCGCCGATGAGCCAGCCGTAGAACACCGGCCCGATGGCGCCGAACACCTGGGCGATCGCGAAGAAGTAGGAGATCGCCTGACCGCGCACCTCGAGGGGGAAGATCTCGGAGACGGTGAGGTAGCCGGCCGAGGCGCCCGCGGACGCGAAGAAGAACGCCAGGCACCAGAAGCCGGTGTGCACCCAGGCGTTGATCATGTCGCCCTGGAACAGCCAGGCCGAGATCAGCAGGACGATCGCGGCGAAGGAGTAGCAGCCCGCGATCATCTTGCGGCGTCCGACGGTGTCGAAGAGCGGACCCAGGAGCAGCGGGCCGAGCAGGTTGCCGACGGCGAAGGGGAAGAAGTAGATCGCCGCGCTGGCCGCCGACAGGCCGTAGAAGTTCTGCAGCACCAGGGAGTACGTGAAGAAGATCGCGTTGTAGAGGAAGGACTGCGTGATCATCAGCGTCGCGCCGAGGAAGGTGCGCGTCGGGTACATCGTGAAGAAGACGTAGCGCAGCTGCTTGACCGTGAGTCCCTCACGAGGCTTGATCCACATGCCCTGGTCCTCGGACAGGCGCGGCAGCTCCTTGCCCTGCGCCTCGACGTCGTGCTCGATGCCGGAGACGATCTTCTCGGCCTCGTCACCACGCCCGTGCGTGAGCATCCAGCGGGGGCTCTCGGGGATGTGGCGGCGCAGGTAGATGATGCCGAGGCCGAGGATCGGGCCGAGCATGAAGGCGATGCGCCAGCCGAGGTTGTCGTCGAAGCGGCCCTCGGCCAGGAAGTAGGCGCTCGCGGCGGCACCGAGGCCGGCGCCGAGCCAGTAGGTGCCGTTGATCGCCAGGTCGACGCGCCCGCGGTACCTGCCCGGGATGAGCTCGTCGACGGCCGAGTTGACCGCGGAGTACTCGCCACCGATGCCCGCCCCGGAGATGAACCGGCAGACCAGGAAGATCCACATGTTGGGGGAGATGGCCGCCAGCGCGGAGCCGGCCAGGTAGACGAACAGCGTCAGGACGAACAGCTTCTTGCGCCCGAGGGTGTCGGTGAGCCGCCCGAAGGTCAGGGCGCCGACGACCTCGCCGAGCAGGTAGATCGTGCCGGCGAGGCCGATCTGGGCCGGGGTCATCCCGAGCGACTTCTCGAAGCCTCCGGCAGCGACGATCTGGACCTCGAGGCCGTCGAGGATCCAGGCCGTGCCGAGCCCGAAGATGACCATCCAGTGGAAGCGCGACCAGGGCATCTTGTCCATGCGCGCCGGGATCATGCTGCGGACCGGCTTGTCCTCGGTGGATGCAGCAGCCGTCATGGGTGCCTCCTTCCGTTCAGCTCACAGGGGGAGTTCAGGTCGACGTGTATCGGCCCGTCCGGCAACCTACGCCTCCGACGGCAACTACGCAGGATGTAGCGACGAAAAGAGGGCGGGCCTCACCAGAATTCTCGTCATCGCCGCCCCGTCTGGTGGATGACAGTCATGGGCTCGACGTGGGTCTCGGTCGGGCCCGAGCCGTATGACGGGCCGCCGCTGGGTGCAACGGGAGTGGCCGTGCGCCGGTTGACATGGACCTCGGCTCCGCCGCATGCGGGCCGCTGTCTGTCGGCGGTGCCGAGAGCGTCGGCGACGACTGCTCACCTACGGTCCACAGCAGGGGCGCGAGCCCATCGATGAGGGCCAGGAAGAGGCCGACCAGTACATGTGCTACCACGCCCCCATCACGGTCAATCAGGCCCCGAAGCACCGCTAGAAGGACGAGGCCCCAGACGAGCAGCATCCAAGCCCTCGAGGCTCCAACTGCGGCAACCTGTTCCGGCTGGCTGAGGGCCAGTCGCGAACGCTGCCGCCGTGTTCTTCTCGCACGGCACAACCGTGACGACAGGACCCAGTGCCGTGCCCGTGCTCGCGCTCGCCGCCGTGATGTCACCTTCGCCGAAGACGCCCACCAGCTACGAGGCCCGACGGCGCCCCACGTGACCGCCATGGACACGCCGACCACGACACCGCCTCGGCCCAGGTCACAGCCCTGACCGACGACTTTTCCTCAGCCCTGTCACCGCGAGCAACCCGTAGAACTCACCCATCCACAAGTCTTGACGATTCCTCAGCAAGAGCTTCTCCGCGCCGGGGGCGTCACCCTCGAAGGCTCGTCGTCGCTATCGGACGGGCAACTACAACAGCAGCAGTGACCACTGCTCCTGAAGCTAGGAGGCCGATCTGAGTGCCCCAGACCTGCGCGAGGAGGGCGACGACACAGATCATCAGGGGTTGGGCCAATGACGCGGCTAGGAACCATGAAGAGGCCACTCGCGAGATGACGTCGGGAGGCGCCAGTTCCTGACGCGTGGCAGTCAGGGATGCGTTGAACATCGATGCCACGAGGAGGAGCGCAAAGAAGAAGAAGCATGACCATGCAACACCCAGTGGGAGGTAGGGAACGAGGGCGTACCCAAACACCCATGGTGCGCGCAGCAGATTGGTCAAACCCAGGAGCCGGAGGCGCCCAAGCCTGCGGGCGAGCCGGCCCACTAGCAGTGAGCCGATCACTCCACCGATAGATCCGACGGCGAGCACCAGCGCGTAGTTCCTGCCCGAGAAGCTGAGGTCTCGCAGGTACCAAACGCTGAGGAGGGGTGTCAGAGCCGCAGAGGCTCCCGCAAACAAGAACCATGACACGAGTTGCCGCCACATGAACGGCGACGATCGGATCCATCGAAACCCTTCGAACGCGGCCTGCCACGGGGACCCCTCCGTTCGGGTCCCGATAGCCGAGTCCGCTTTGCGGATCCTCCAGATGAGGGCGGCTGAGCCAAGAAACGTCAGCCCGTCCAGCACGAAGACCCAAGCGGGGCTGACGAGGGCGACAAGACCTGCCCCAAGAAAGGGGCCCACAGCCATGGACATCCACACAGAAGATTGCAGTCGACCGTTCGCCTCAACGAGTCCGGCCTTGCCCACAAGAAAGGGGAGGTAAGCCTGGGATGCCGAGTTGTATGCGATGCCACCGACTGCTGTCGCTGCTGCCACCACGACCAGGGTGGCCACGTTGGCGCGGCCGAACCACAAGAACACCGCCAGCCCCAGAGCGAAGAGGGACCGGAAGATATCCGCCTGCATCATCGACAGCCGCTTACGACGAAACTCGACCCAACTTCCAATGGGAAGCGCCACACAGAGCACTGTCGCAGCAGTGGCCAGGCTCACCACCGAGACACCCAGGATCCCCAGACCAAGGACCTTGACCGCAACGAGAGGCAGGGCCGCAGATGCTGCGGCAGTCCCGAGTTGGCTGATCGAGAGCGCAAACCACAACCGGCGGAAATCGCCAGAACCGACTCCACTTCCCCCAGACTCCTCCGGCAAGCGCACCTTTTCGTCGTTTTCCACCTGCTCTGTGCCCATCCTTAAAACCTCTTCACGGTTGGCTGGCGACGGCTGATGAACCGTCGTAAACGATCCACAAGGCGGGACTCCCCGCCCATGGACTCGCTGTCATGCCGATCCCCAAGGCCCCGTCCGGGCGCAACCTTCAACGGCCTCGGAAGATCCTACTTTCGCATCTATTCGGCGTCCCGACATGTTCAGTTGGCGTTGATATCTTCTCATTTGACGTCGGCGCCCTTCAGTTCCCTGGCCGGATTGAACTCGCTCAGGCGGAGCTTGCGAGAGTGATCTACCGGACACTGGCCTGCGAGCTCTTGCCCATTGAAATAGTCGTGCTGCCATTGAAACCGCCCCTCACGAGGACTAGTGCGATAGCGCCGCCGTTCCGCGCTCCAAGCCTCATAGGCTGCGAGATCAGGCATCTGTACAAGAGGCGCCACCGTGGCCGTGATCTGCTCTAGGTCCCCTCGCCGCACAGGACTAATGAAGCAAATCGGCTCATCCCGCTCGAAGACCACGCCGCCGGGCTTGCAGCGGGTGGCGGGTAGAAACCCACCTCTGCAAGTCGCTTCATTGCGTGCTGGCCGCCCTTGCCGTGAAGATCGGCGGCGCATGCCACCGTTTCGTCTACGTGCCAAAAGGCGCGGCCCATGACGGCCTTCGCTGGGTAGGTAGCTCCTTGGTGCTCAATGCGATGCTGGATGTTGTACTTACCGAATCCGTAAACATCTAGGAACGTGGCCTCAGATGAGGCCTGACACTCCTCGATGGACGTCAGAACCGCCTCGCGGGTGAGTTTGGGCAGCCGCACCTCTCAGAGCGTAGCGCAGCGTCACGCGCTGCGAGAGCTGTGGCCCGGGTACCGGCACACGGCCGGGAGGGAGAGGCGACGGCTCAGCGGGCGACCGACCGCTGGTAGGCGCGGATCGACAGCGGCACGAACACCAGCAGCAGACCCACGATCCAGGCGAGGGTGTAGACCTCCGCGTGCTGCAGCGCCCAGGTGTACTCGATCTGCTCGCGCAGCTGCTGCGCGCCCGCGCCACCGCCGGGGGCCAGGGCGAAGAGGTTGCCGAAGTTGTCGCGCGCGGCGTGCGTGATGGTGGAGACGGGGTTCCACCCGGCGATGGTGCGCAGGACGGCCGGCATGTTCTCGCTCGGCACGAAGGTGTTGGCGACGAAGGTCAGCGGGAAGATGATCATGAAGGTCGCGTTGTTGAAGATCTCCGGGGCGCGGACCTTGAGCCCGATGTAGGCCATGACCCAGCTGATCGCGTAGGCGAACGCCAGCATCAGCGCGTAGGCCAGCAGCGCGCGCAGCAGCCCGTCGCGGATCCGCCACCCGATCGCGAGACCGGTCAGCGTCATGATGATCAGCACGATGACGTTGTTGAGCAGGTCGCTGAAGGTGCGTCCGGTGAGCACCGCGCCGGGGTGCATGGGCAGCGTGCGGAAGCGGTCGATGACGCCCTTCTGCATGTCCTCGGCCATGCCGGAGCCGGTGATGGTGGCGCCGAAGATGATGGTCTGCGCAAAGATGCCGGCCATCAGGAACTCGCGGTAGCCCTGGCCGTTGCCGGATCCTGCGAGCGAACCGAAGACATAGCCGAACAGCAGGATGAACATGATCGGCTGCAGCGTCGTGAAGACGATCAGGTCGGGAACGCGCTTGATCTTGATCAGGTTTCGTCGGGCGATGGTGCTGGCGTCGGCGAGCAGCGTGCTCATCGGAGGTCTCCCTGCCCGGACGTGGCCGGCTCGGTGGCGATCGGGTCGGTGGCGGTGGGGTCTGCGTCCTCGGCCGGGCGGCCGGTCAGCGACAGGAAGGCGTCGTCGAGCGTGGGGCGCCGGACGCCGATGTCCTGCACCGTGATTCCCCGGTCGCCGAGCCGCTGGACGGCGTCGACGAGGGTGCGGGTCCCGCCTGCGGCGGGCAGCGTGAGCTCGCGGGTGTGCTCCTCCACCTTGACCTGCCCCTCACCCAGTCCTTCGAGGACCTCGCGAGCCAGCCGTATGTCGGAGGCGTCGGCCACTGTCACGTGCAGGCGGCCGCCGCCGACCTGGTCTTTGAGCTGGTCGGCGGTTCCCTCGGCGATGACCCGACCGTGGTCGACGACCAGGATGTTGTCGGCGAGGCGGTCGGCCTCCTCGAGGTACTGCGTCGTGAGGAGCACGGTCGTGCCCTCGCGGACCAGGTCACCGATGACGTCCCACATGTCGCCGCGGCTGCGCGGGTCCAGGCCGGTGGTGGGCTCGTCGAGGAAGATCACGGGCGGCCGCGCGACGAGGGCCCCGGCGAGGTCGAGGCGGCGACGCATCCCGCCGGAGTAGGTCTTGGCCGGGCGGTCGGCCGCCTCCTCGAGGCGGAAGTCCCGCAGCAGCTGGCGCGCCCGCTGCCGGGAGTCCTTGGCAGAGAGGTGGTAGAGGCGGCCCACCATCTCGAGGTTCTCGTAGCCCGTGAGGTACTCGTCGACGGCGGCGTACTGCCCGGAGACGCCGATGAGCCTGCGCACCGCCTGGGGGTCGTGGACGACGTCGGCGCCCGCGACGGTGGCCCTCCCGGAGTCCGGGCGGACGAGGGTGGTGAGCATGCGGACCGTGGTGGTCTTGCCGGCGCCGTTGGGGCCGAGCACGCCGAGGACGCTGCCCTCGGGCACTGTGAGCGAGATGCCGTCGGCCGCCCTGACGATCGATCCGGTGCGCCCCCTGCCGCTCCGGTAGTGCTTGACGAGGTGGTCAGCGATCACCGCTGGGGTGGATGACATGAGGCGAGCATGGCAGAGGTGTGGGTGCCATCCCAGGCCTCTGCGGTCAGGAGCTGTCCGCTGGTTGCTCTTGCTGCTGTTCGGTCGTTCGCTCGTCGTCGAGCTGCCAGGCGGCGAGTGCGGTGTGGTGGCCGGTGGATCGGGTGCCAAGGCGGCCGTCGAGGCGCTGGCCCTTGCCCTGCGCAAGGAGGTCGCGCCCCTCGGTCTCACGGCCACGGTGGTCGAGCCCGCGGGCCGGCGACGCAGGGAGCACGACACGGTGCTCGGGCCGAGCCGGGGGGCCGACCACGACGGACGGGTAGCCTCGATGTATGCACGACCACGCGCACGACACCTCCAACCGCGCGCGCCTGGCGATCGCCCTGGCCATCACGGCGACGATCCTGGTGGGGGAGCTGGTCGGCGCCGCCGTCACCGGGAGCCTGGCGCTGCTCGTGGACGCAGCGCACATGCTCACCGACACCATGGGGCTGGCCGTCGCGCTGGTGGCCGCCGCACTGATGGCCCGTCCGCCCTCGGCCCGTCGGACGTGGGGCTGGCAGCGGGCGGAGGTCCTCGCGGCCGGCGGGCAGGCGACGATCCTGCTCGGGGTCGGGGCCTACGCGATCGTCGAGGGCGTCCAGCGGCTGCTCGCGCCGCCCGAGATCCGGCCGCAGGCGCTCGTCGTGGTGGGCGTCGTCGGCCTGATCGGCAACCTCGTGGCGATGCTCGTGCTGAGCGGGAGCCGGGGCAGCAACCTCAACATGCGGGCCGCCTTCCTCGAGGTGGTCAACGACGCCCTGGGCTCGGTCGCCGTCATCGTCGCCGCGATCGTGATCGCCACGACCGGGTGGGCCAGGGCCGACGCCGTGGCGGGCCTGGCCGTCGCGGCCCTGATCGTCCCCCGCGCCGTCGTCCTGCTGCGCGAGTCCGGATCGATCCTGCTCGAGAGCGTGCCGTCCGGGCTGGACCTGGAGGAGGTGCGCCGGCACATCCTCGGGGTGGACCACGTCGTCGACGTGCACGACCTGCACGCCTCGGTCGTCGCCACCGGCCTGCCCGTCCTGTCCGCCCACGTGGTGCTCGCCGACGAGTGCTTCTCGGACGGGCACGCCCTGCGGATCCTGGACCACCTGCAGGAGTGCGTGGCCGGGCACTTCGCGGTCAGCGTGGAGCACTCGACCTTCCAGCTCGAGGCGGTGTCCCATCGCGACCACGAGGCGCACGTCCACGCCTGATCCGTCGCGCCCGGTGCCGCGAGTGGCGGCAGTGGGTCGGGATCAGCAGCAGCGGGCGTCGCCGGTGGTGGTGCCCAGGAAAGCGCGTGCCACGTCCAGGACCTCGGGCACGACGGCGTAGTGCGCCCAGCGACCGCGCTGCTCGCGCGTGATGATCCCCGCGCTGACGAGCCTCTTGAGGTGGTGGCTCAGGGTGGGCTGGCTGATCCCCAGCTCGTCCGGCAGGTGGCAGGCGCACACCGTGCCGCCCTGGGCCGCGGCGATGTAGCCCACCAGCCGCACGCGGGTCGGGTCGGCCAGCGCCCTGAACAGATCGGCCAGGCAGGCGGCGCGATCCGCGGGCATCAGGGTGGTGCTGCCCGCGGCGCAGCAGTCCGTCGAGGCGGTGGCCAAGGTCGTCATACGGCGATGGTATCCGCCATATTGACAACTATCAATGCGAGTGCCAGGCTCCAGATCGACGAACGTCGATGAGAGGAAGCCATGACCACCACCGACCGCGCGCCCGAGACCTCGGTCACGGCGCGGCTGTCCACCCTCGACCGATACCTGCCGGTGTGGATCGGCGTCGCCATGGTCGCCGGCCTCCTGCTCGGGCGCCTGGTGCCGGGTCTCGGCGACGCTCTCGCGTCAGTCGAGGTCGACGGGGTCTCGCTGCCGATCGCGATCGGCCTGCTCGTGATGATGTACCCGGTGCTGGCCAAGGTCCGCTACGACCGCCTCGACACCGTGACGCGCGACGGACGCATGCTCGGCTCCAGCCTCGTCCTCAACTGGATCGTCGGGCCCGCGCTGATGTTCGCCCTCGCGTGGACCTTCCTGCCCGACCTGCCGGAGTACCGCACCGGCCTGATCATCGTCGGGCTCGCCCGCTGCATCGCCATGGTGATCATCTGGAACGACCTGGCCTGCGGCGACCGCGAGGCCGCGGCCGTCCTGGTCGCCCTCAACTCGATCTTCCAGGTCATCGCGTTCGCGGCCCTCGGCTGGTTCTACCTGTCGGTGCTGCCCGGCTGGCTCGGGCTCGAGCAGTCCGCCCTGGACGTGTCCCCGTGGGAGATCGCCACGAGCGTGCTGATCTTCCTCGGCATCCCGCTGCTGGCGGGCTACCTGTCCCGCCGCCTCGGCGAGAAGCGCTGGGGCCGTGCGGCCTACGAGCGCTCCTTCCTCCCGCGGATCGGGCCCTGGGCGCTCTACGGGCTGCTCTTCACGATCGTCATCCTCTTCGCCCTGCAGGGGGAGCAGATCACCAACCGGCCGATGGACGTCGCGCGCATCGCGCTGCCCCTGCTCGTCTACTTCGCCCTGATGTGGGGCGTGTCCTACGTCCTCGGGCGGGTGCTCGGCATGGGCTACGAGGGCACGACGACCCTGGCGTTCACGGCCGCGGGCAACAACTTCGAGCTGGCCATCGCCGTCGCCATCGCGACCTTCGGCGTGACCTCGGGGCAGGCCCTCGCCGGCGTCGTCGGGCCGTTGATCGAGGTGCCCGTGCTCGTCGGCCTGGTCTACGTGAGCCTCTGGCTGCGCCGCCGCTTCCCGCACGCTGCTGACACCCCTCGCTGACACCCATCGCTGACCCAGGAGCCACCGATGCCCGAGATCTACGTCTACGAGCCCGCCCTCTGCTGCAACACGGGCGTCTGCGGCCCCGACCTCGACCACGCCCCGGTGACCTTCACCGCCGACCTCGACCACGTCGTCCAGGCTGGTAGCGCGGCCCAGCGGCACAACCTCGCCAACGACCCCCAGGCCTTCGCGCAGGACGAGACCGTCCGGTCCTTCCTGCAGGTCGCCGGGTCCGAGGGCCTGCCGCTCACGACCGTCGACGGGGTCACCGTCCTCACCGGGCGCTATCCCACGCGGGAGGAGCTCCTGCGGTATGCCAGGCAGGCGGCCGCCGCGTCGCCGCGTCCCGACCTCGGGCTCACCGCCGCCACCACCGGCGAGGGGCGCGGCCCGGGCTGCTGCAGCGGCGACACCGGGTGCTGCTGATGTCCGAGCCGACCTTCCTGCAGGACCTGCCGCGGTTCGTCTTCTTCACGGGCAAGGGCGGTGTCGGCAAGACCTCGTTGGCCTGCGCCACCGCGGTCCACCTCGCCGAGCAGGGCCGCCGCGTCCTGCTGACCAGCACCGACCCCGCGTCCAACGTCGGCCAGGTCTTTGGCCTCACCATCGGCAACCGGATCACGCCGGTCCCGGAGGTGCCCGGCCTGGCCGCCCTCGAGATCGACCCAGAGCAGGCGGCCGAGGCCTATCGCGAACGGATCGTCGCCCCCGTCCGCGGGCTGCTGCCCGAGCGCGAGATCGCCTCGATGACCGAGCAGCTGTCCGGGTCCTGCACGACCGAGGTCGCGTCCTTCGACGAGTTCACGGCGCTGCTCGCCGACGAGGCCGCGACCGCGTCCTACGACCACGTCCTGTTCGACACCGCCCCCACCGGGCACACCATCCGCCTCCTGCAGCTGCCGGGGGAATGGACCGAGTTCCTCGACCGCGGCAAGGGCGACGCCTCCTGCCTGGGCCCGCTCGCCGGGCTGGACAAGCAGCGCAGCGCCTACCGCGCCGCCGTCGACGTCCTGCGCGACCAGGACCTCACCCGGCTGGTGCTCGTCGCCCGACCCCAGGCGTCCAGCCTCGCCGAGGTCGGCCGCACCCGGGAAGAGCTCGCCGACGTCGGCCTGACCCGCCCGCACCTCGTCGTCAACGCCGTCCTGCCCGACACCGGAAGCGACGACCCGCTGGCCGCCGCGATCCGCGGTCGCGAGCAGGCCGCCGTCGCCGCGATCCCCGGCTTCCTCCGCGACCTGCCCCGCACCACCGTGCCGCTCGCGCCGGTCAACGCGGTTGGCGTGCAGGCGCTGCGTCTGCTGCTCGGCGGGGACCGGGTCGAGTCGCCGACCCCGGAGCGGGGCAGCCGGCCGGCATACGGCTCCCTCGGCGAGATGGTCGACCAGCTCGCCGCCGACCGGGACCACGGCCTGATCATGTGCATGGGCAAGGGTGGCGTCGGCAAGACCACCGTCGCCGCCGCCGTCGCGGTGGCCCTCGCGCGGCGCGGGCACGACGTGCACCTGACCACCACCGACCCCGCCGCCCACCTCGCCGAGACCCTCGCCGGCGACGTCGAACACCTCACCGTCTCGCGCATCGACCCGCACGAGGCGGTCGCCGACTACCGGGCGCGGGTGCTCGCAACCCAGGGCAAGGGGCTCGACGCGGCCGGCATCGCGCTGCTCGAGGAGGACCTGCGTTCGCCGTGCACCGAGGAGATCGCCGTCTTCCAGAAGTTCTCCAAGGCGGTGGCGGCATCACGGCGGCAGTTCGTCGTGATGGACACCGCCCCGACCGGGCACACCCTCCTGCTGCTCGACGCCACCGGGTCCTACCACCGCCAGATGGCGCGCCAGATGGGAGAGACCACGCACTACACCACCCCGCTGATGCGCCTGCAGGACGCCGAGCAGACCCAGGTCCTCCTCGTCACCCTCCCCGAGACCACCCCCGTCCTGGAGGCCACTGGACTGCAGGGCGACCTGCGGCGTGCGGGAATCGAACCCTGGGCCTGGGTGGTCAACGGCAGCTTGTCAGCCGCCGCCCCGACCGACCGGCTGCTCGCCGCCCGCGCCGCCGCCGAGACGGAGCCCCTTGCCGCCGTGGCCGAGCGCGCGGGCCGGGTGGCCGTCATACCTCTCCTCCCCGACGAGCCCGTCGGCGCCGACGCCCTGTCCGCACTCACGACCGTCGCCGCGCCAGTCCACTGAACCAGCCCGCCTGCCCCATCACCCACCCACAGGAGCAGCCATGAGCACACCCTCCGTCCTGTTCGTCTGCGTCAAGAACGGCGGCAAGTCCCAGATGGCCGCCGCCCTCGCCCGGCAGCTGGCCGGCGACGCCGTCACCGTCCACTCCGCCGGGACCAGGCCCGGCTCCGACCTCAACGCGGCTTCGCGTGCCAGCGTCGAGGAGGTGGGCGCCTCGATGGAGGGGGAGCACCCCAAGCCCATCGACCCGGCCCTGCTCGACAGCGTCGACCGGGTGGTCGTGATCGGCCGGGAGGCCGTCATCGAGCGGCCGGGCCGCGCCCCGATCGAGGTGTGGGAGACCGACGAGCCGTCCGCGCGGGGGATCGAGGGTGGTGAGCGCATGGCGCTGATCCGCGCCGACATCACCGGACGCGTCGTCGACCTGGTCATGCAGCTGACGGGCCAGCCGGCGGCGCACGGCGACCGCTACCGCAAGGTCGTCTCCGACCTGACGCACCGGTTCGACGGCGTCTTCACCCCTGACGAGGTGCTCGCGGCGGTGCGGGCGGCCCACGCCTCGCTCGCCGCCCGAAGCACCGTCCCGAACTACCTCCCGGTCCTCGTCGAGCGCTTCGCCAAGGAGCAGCTCGTCGCGCACGCGCAGGCCACCGGCGCCCATGCCAAGCCGCACCCCGAGCTGCTCTTCGTCTGCGTGCACAACGCCGGCCGCTCGCAGATCGCGGCCGCGCTCGCCAAGCACCTGTCGGGCGGCCGGGTCAACGTCCGGTCGGCGGGGTCCCAGCCGGTCGGCGAGATCAACCAGGTGGCGCTGCAGGTTCTCGCCGAGCGCGGTGTCCCCGTGCCCGACGTCTATCCAAAGCCACTCACCAACGACGTGCTGCTCGCCGCCGACGTGATCGTCACCATGGGCTGCGGCGACGAGTGTCCCTACCACCCCGGCCGCCGCTACGAGGACTGGCCCGTCGCCGACCCCGAGGGCGCCGACCTGCCGACCGTCCGCGCCATCACCGACGACATCCAGATCCGCGTCACCCAGCTCCTGGGTGAGCTGCTCAACGACGACTGACCTGCACCGCACGACGCCCCTCGACCCCTCGACCCCTCGACCCAGGAGCCCCGATGAACGACCGCCGACCGTCCGTCATGTTCGTGTGCGTCCACAACGCCGGCCGCTCCCAGATGGGCGCGGCCTACACCCACCACCTGTCCGGCGGGGCCGTCGAGGTGCGTTCGGCGGGCTCGGCCCCCGCCGACGCCGTCAACCCCGCCGTGCGCGAGGCGATGCTCGAGGAGGGCATCGACATCTCCGCCGAGAGGCCCAAGATCCTCTCTCCCGAGGCGGTGCAGGCCTCTGACGTCGTGATCACGATGGGCTGCGGGGACGCCTGCCCCTACTACCCCGGGACGCGCTACGAGGACTGGGAGCTCGCCGACCCCGCCGGTCAGGGCGTCGAGGCCGTGCGACCCATCCGGAACGACATACGGCGCCGGGTGACCGAGCTCCTCGGCGAGCTGGGGGTTGAGGTGCAGCCGCTCGGGCACTGACAACGCCCCTCGTGCCGGCCGAGGTCGCCTAGGGTTCGGTGCATGAACTCTGGTCGACTCCCTGTAGGGGCAGGGTTGCTCGCACGGTCGGCGCTCGCGGCACTGATGACCGCGGCGGTCTCGGCCTGCGGGGTGCAGGTCCCCACCGATCCCGGACGCACCCTGGACCGGGTCCGGTCCGAGCGGGTGCTGCGCGTCGGGGCGACCCACGCGCCGCCGCGCGTCGTCGTCACCGACCCCGACGGGACCCCGAGCGGGCCCGAGGCCGAGCTGGCCCAGCGGTATGCCGAGCACCTCGACGCCCGCGTCGAGTGGACCACCGACAGCGAGGCCGCCCTCGTCGAGGACCTGTCCGACGGAGAGGTCGACCTCGTGGTGGCCGGGCTCGACGCCACCAGCCCCTGGGCCGCCGAGGTCGGACTGACCCGGCCCTATGCCGAGTCCACGGACCCCGGCGGCCAGACCCGGCAGCACGTCCTGGCCGTCCCGGCAGGGGAGAACGCCCTCCTGTCCGACCTCGAGCGCTGGCTCGACAGCTCGGCGGGAGGGGCGTCGTGAGCCGCTCGTCGACGACGAGGTTCGGCGGGACGACGCTGCCGGAGGAGCAGCGCGACGCCCTGCACCGCGCGACCCGCCTCGAGTGGATCACCATCGCCTACATGGTGACCTGCGTGGCCGCCGTCTACCTCGTCATGGGTTCGTCCCAGGCGATGAAGGCCGCCTGGATCGAGGACCTGCTCGCGTTCGTGCCGCCCATCGCCTTCCTGATCGCTCGGAAGCAGGTCGGCAAGAGCCCCTCGCCCGAGTACCCCTACGGCCGCCACCGCGCCGTCGCCAGCGGCCACCTCGCCGCCTCGGTGGCGCTGCTGCTCGTCGGCGCGATGCTGCTGTGGGACTCCGTCACCGGGCTGGTCAAGGCGGAGCACCCACCGATCGGCACCCTCCAGCTGCTCGGGCACACCGTCTGGGCGGGCTGGGTGATGATCGCGGTCATGGCCTACACCCTCGTCGGGCCGATCATCATCGCGCGACGCAAGATGCCGCTGGCCGAGGCGCTCCACGACCGGATCCTCTACGCCGACGCCGACATGCAGAAGGCCGACTGGATGACCGCGGCCGGGTCGATCGCCGGAATCGTCGGCATCGGCCTGGGCTGGTGGTGGGCGGACGCGGCGGTGGCCAGCGCCATCGCCCTGTCCATCGTCAAGGACGGGTGGTCCAACCTCAGGTATGCCGGACGCAACCTCATGGACGGGCGGGCCAGGACCTACGACTCCGCCCACACCCACCCCCTGGTCGCGGAGGTCGACGCGGTCCTGCGGGGATGCGGGTGGGTCTCGGACGCGCGCAGCCGGGTCCGCGACATGGGCCACGTGCTGCACGTCGAGTCCTTCGTGGTGCCACGCGGATCCGCGGCGCTGACGGCGGACGTCGAGGCGGCGGCGGCCGCCATACGAGCCCTGGACTGGAAGCTGGACGACGTGGTGATCATGCCGGTGAGCCGGATCGGTGACCTGCCGGACCCGCTCGCGGACCGCGCGTGACGGGACGAGTCGGAGGATGAGCATGGACGTGCGGATCGGCACCTCGGGGTGGACCTACAAGCTCTGGCGCGGGACCTTCTACCCCGACGGGCTGCGGATCGCCGACCAGCTCGACTACTACGCCGAGCGGTTCGACACCGTCGAGCTCAACGGCTCGCACTACCGCTGGCCCGCCGACACCACCGTCGAGGGCTGGCGCGACCGGCTGCCGGCGGGCTTCGAGATGACGGTCAAGGCGTCGCGCTACCTGTCGCACTACCGCAAGCTCAAGGACCCCGAGGACTGGGTCGAGCGCATCACACACACCCACGACCTGCTCGGTGACAAGGCCGGCCCGCTCGTCGTGCAGCTCCCCGCCGACCTGCACCGCGACGACGACCGGCTCTCGACCTTCCTCGGGATGCTGCCCGAGCGGGTGCGCGTCGCCGTCGAGCCGCAGCACGAGTCCTGGCTCGACGACGGGGTGTTCGACCTGCTCGACCGGCACGGCGCGGGCTTCGTGGTGTCGGTGATCGCGGGGCGCGACCCGGTGCTGCGCGCGACCGGGCGGCTGGCCTACGTGCGGTTCCACAACAGCGATCCGGAATGGCGCTACGGCGGGTCCTTCGACGACGAGGCCCTCACGCGGTGGGTGGGGCACCTGCGGGGTCTCACGGCGGGCGGCCGACCTGCCTACTGCTACTTCAACAACGACAACTACGGGTATGCCGCGTTCAACGGCCTCCGCCTCAAGGAGCTGGTCGCCGGCGAGCA
Organism: Arsenicicoccus sp. UBA7492; assembly: GCF_002479615.1. Taxonomy (NCBI): domain Bacteria; kingdom Bacillati; phylum Actinomycetota; class Actinomycetes; order Micrococcales; family Intrasporangiaceae; genus Arsenicicoccus; species Arsenicicoccus sp. UBA7492. The sequence goes on from NZ_DLOE01000043.1 coordinate 30,679, forward strand.
GGCCTAGCTACGCCGCCACCTCGTCCGGCGAGATGATCGAGCACGTGGAGATCGGGGCTACTTCTGTTGGCTATGACCACCAGAAGTAGCCCCGATCCTTGGTGCCGTCGTGGTGGGTCCGGAGTCAGGCGCGGGCCAGCCAGGCGGCCAGTCCCACGCCGGCCACCGCGACGAGCCAGCGCATGACCCGCTCGGGGATCAGCTGCTGCGCGGCGGGGCCGAGGTTGCCACCCACCAGGCAGCCGAGGCCGAGCGCCAGGGCTGCCCACCAGCTCACCGGCCCGAAGGCGATGAACAGCACCGCGGCCACGATGTTGGTGGCGGCGAGCAGCACGGACTTGAGGATCATCGACCGCCCGAACGCGTCGCTGGAGGCGAGCAGCGCGAGAGCGAGGTAGATCGTGCCGGCACCGGCGCCGAAGTACCCGCCATACGTGCTCACCACGAGGACCCCGGCGAGGTAGACCCAGCGGGGTGCGGACCGGTCTCCCTGCAGGCGTCGCAGGCGCGGGGAGACCAGGACCATGAGCGACGCCAGCAGGATGAGCCACGGCACGACGAGCTGGAAGGAGCCTTCGCCGCCGACCAGCAGCACCGCGGCGCCGATCCCGCCGCCGAGGGCCGCGAGGCCGAGCTGCAGCAGCAGGTCCCGTCGTCCGCCGGCGAGCAGCGTGGGCATCGCGCGGGTGGCCGCACCGGCGCCGATCCCGATCAGGCCGAGGGTCTGGCTGACGTTGGCGGCGACGGGCGACAGCCCCGCCGCGAGCATGGCGGGATAGGACACGAGCGAGGCCATGCCGGTCAGGTAGCCCACGAATCCCGTTGCCACCCCGGCCAGCACGAGCAGGGCGAAGGTCGTCAGCTCCACCGCGTCGCCGCCGGTCCCACGAGGGCGGGCGCGTGGCCGGGATCCGTCATGTGCTGCAGGGTAGCCCCGCGGCTGGCCGTGGTCGGGATGGGCGGTCCGGCGCTCAGGTGCGCAGGAGCGTGCTCAGCGCCTGGACCGCCTCGCACCCGCAGCCGACGACGTGGGGGAAGGGCACGCGCACGTCGTGCACGCCGCCCTCCTGCTCGACACGCATGACGACGCCGCGGGTGTCGGCGAGGACGGGGCGCACCCTGGCGTCGGGGCCGAGGGGGAGGTGGCGCGAGACGAGCGCCCGCACGAGCTCGCGGTGGCCCTCGTCGAGGTGGGCCATCCACCGGTCCTCCCACCCGCCGAGCGGGTCGATGCGCGCCGCGACGTAGTCCTCCGGCTCGACGACCTGATAGGTCGGTCGGCCGTCCGTGGTCTCGATCCGCCACTCGAGGCTCACGCGGGTGGGCGTCAGGCGTCCCACCGGCGTCCCGTCGGTCACCCCGAGGTGCTCGGCCAGGTCGTCCCGGATCGGTCCGGGATGCACGTCGACCGTCCCCGTCATGCGGACGATGCCCCGCACCCGATCGGCCCGGTGCGCGCAGGAGACGTCGACCGCGACCAGGTCCAGGACGGGCAGGTCGGCCCCGGGGGCGACGCGCAGCGCGCAGCGGGGTGGGACCTCGCCGAGCGAGAAGAGCACGGCGCCGGAGCGTTCGAGGGCGTGGCGGCGCAGCAGCACCCGGTGGTCGAGCACGCCGAGCTCGACGTGCGTCGAGGTGGCCATCACGGTCTTGGCGCGGCGGTCGGCGTCGATCACGGGGGCCTCCTCCATCCGTTCGTCCGTCAGCGGGATTCAACTTAGGCAACCCTAACTTAATCAGAGGCGGTGAGAACCCTAACTACCCATTGACGTTTGCTGGTTACCGAACTAGCGTCATGACATCACTGGTTAAGGGAGAGGGAAGAGGAGCCATGAGCATCAGCATCGGAAACGTGTGCGTGGACACGAACGACCTGCCGGGCAGCACCGCCTTCTGGCGGGCGGTGACCGGCTACCAGGTCGCGTCCTCGGACGAGAGCACCACCTATCTCGAGGACCCGGGCAAGGGCGGCGTGGGTCTGTCCCTGCAGCTCGTGCCCGAGCCGCGAGCAGGCAAGAACCGGCTGCACCTCGACCTGTTCACCGGGGACCTGGCCGGCGAGGTCGACCGGATCCGCGACCTCGGGGCCGCCGAGGTCCGAAGGTTCGACGACGACGGGTGGGTCGTCCTGGCCGACCCCGACGGCAACCAGTTCTGCGTGGTCGCCTCGTAGTCGCGGTGCGCCACCCCGCCTGAGGTCGACCGCGTGGTCGACCCTGCGATCCCTCCCTGGGCTCGTGGTCCGCGACGCCACGCTCCGGGTCGCGTCGCTCCGGGGCGCACTGTGGTTCTTCGCCTTCTGCGCGGTGTGGGCGGGGTTGTCGGTCGCGTTGTCGGCGGCACCGTACGGGTACTCGGCCGGACGCATCGGGTTGTACGCCCTGGCCGGGCTGTCGGGAATCCTGGTCACTCCGGTCGCCGGCGCCTTGACCGACCGGATCGGCGCCGGCCGCGTCGTGGCGCTGGGTCTGACGCTGGCCGGCGTGGCTGCGGCCACGGCGAGCGTCAGCCTGGGCAGCACCCCCGTGCTGCTGGTCTGCCTGGCGGTGTTCGACGCAGGCCTGTTCGCCGCTCAGGTGGCCAACCAGAGCGCCGTGCTCGGCATCGATCCGGTGGCGCCGGCCCGCTTCAACAGCGCCTACATGCTCGTGTACTTCGTCGGGGGCAGCGTCGGGACGGCCTACGGCGCCGCCGCGGTCGACGCGATCGGGTGGCCGGCGACGGCCTTGACGTCGGCCGGGCTCGTCGCGGTGGCCCTGGCCCTCACGGTCATCACGCCGGGCACCAGACCCGGACAGGCGTCGAGGAGCCGTCGTCCCGCGCCGACCAACCTCGATAGGCGGTTAGAATTCACGGATGGAATCGCCCGCCACCCCCCACCCGCTGAGCCTGATCGAGGAGTTCATCAACACGCGAGGGCCGGACGCGGACGAGCTCAGCACCCGCCAGCAGCTCCAGGCGTGGCTGGCCGGACGCGAACTCGCCCCCGCCGGGGCCACGGTCGACGAGGCGGAGCTCGCCCGGGCGACCTCCGTCCGTGAGGGCCTGCGGGCACTGATCGCTGAGAACAACGCCCCGCCCGTGGACAGTCCTCACCCCGACGGGCTGGACCCCCACGCGCGGAGCGACCTCGCGGGGTTCGTCGCGGAGCTGCCACTCGTGCTGGACATCGGTGGGCCCGCACCACGGCTCGCCCCCCGGGCCGGTCTGTCGGCCGTCGACGCGGCCCTGGCCACCCTGGTCGCCGCCGTGCCGGCAGCCGTCGCGGACGGCACGTGGACGCGACTGAAGGCCTGCCGCGAGCCGAGCTGCCGCTGGGCGTTCTACGACCACTCGCGCAACCGCTCGCGGTCGTGGTGCTCGATGGGGCTGTGCGGCAACCGTGCCAAGGGACGCGCGTTCTACCACCGCAACCAGTGATCTCGCGCGTCCTAGGCTGGCGGCGTGGACGACGGCGCGACCCCGCTGGTGCGGACGCTCCTGGCGCTCGAGGCGATCCAGGACCGGCCGGGGGTGACCGCTGCCCAGCTGGCCGACCGGCTCGGCGTCACCGAGCGGGCGGTGCGGCGCTATGTCCTGACGCTGCGCGAGGCGGGTGTGCCGGTCGAGTCCTCCAGGGGGCCGTATGGCGGCTACCGGTTGGGGCGCGGCGCCCGGCTCCCTCCCGTCGTGTTCACCGAGGACGAGGCGATCGCCCTGGTCACGGCGGTCCTGTCGGCCACGGCGGGGCAGCGGCAGGGGACCGACATCCGGCGCGAGGCGCTGGACAAGGTCATCCGTGCGCTCCCGGCCAGGACCCGGCAGCAGGCAGCCGTCGTGCGCGACACCGCCAGCGGGGCGGGACGTCCGGACCCGCTGCCGGAGCCGACCGTCACCAGCGCGCTGGTCGCCGCCATCGCCGAGGGGCGCCGGGTGGAGCTCGACTACCGCAGCGAGTCGGGCCGTACCCACACCTGGCTCGTCGACCCGTGGGCGCTCGTGGTGCGCCACGGCCGGTGGTACCTCCTCGGCCACTCCCACCACGCCCAGGCGACGCGCACGCTGCGCGCCGACCGGGTGGCGCGGGTGACCGTGACGTCCGAGTCCTGCTCCGCCCCAGCCGATCTCGATCCCGTGGCCGCGCTCGAGGAGGCGCTCGGGGCGGGCTGGGAGCTGACGACCCACGTGCGCTTCGAGGCCCCCGTCGAGGAGATCGCCCGCTGGGTCGGCGCCGTCTCCGGCACGCTGACCGCGGTCGAGGGCGGCTGCGAGCTGCGCGGCTCGACCAGCAACGCCGAGATGTATGTCGTCGAGCGCCTCGCCCAGGTCCCGCACCCGTGGCGCATCCTCGGTGGCCCCGAGCTGCGGCAGGCCGCCCGCGACGTGGCCGCCCGCCTCGCCGCGGCTGCGGACTGAGGCGGGCGGGACGGCATACGCGCTGGTGGGGTCAGAGGCCGACCATCGACATCCCGGCCTCGTCGTAGCGCTCCCCGGCGACGCCGACGCGCTCCGCGAGCCCGTCGAGGTTGGCGACGTCGTCTGCGGACAGGGCGACGGCGGTGGAGCCGGCGTTCTCGTCGATGCGCTCGCGGCGACGAGTCCCGGGGATCGGCACGATGAAGGGGTGCTGCGCGAGCAGCCAGGCGAGCGCCACCTGACCCGGCGTGGCACCGCGCTGCTCCGCAAGGGCCTTGACGTGGTCGACGAGGGCCTGATTGGCCGCGAGGTTCTCGGCCGCGAACCGCGGCACGCGAGCGCGGATCTCACCCTCGCCGAAGGTCGAGTCGGCCGAGACCGTGCCCGTCAGGAAGCCCTTGCCGAGGGGGCTGAACGGCACGAACCCGATGCCCAGCTCGGCGCACGCGGGCAGGACGGCGGGCTCGGGATCGCGCGTCCAGAGGGAGTACTCGCTCTGGACGGCGGTGACGGGGTGCACGGCGTGCGCGCGGCGGATGGTGTCGGCGCCGGCCTCGGACAGGCCGAAGTGCTTGACCTTGCCCTCCTGGACGAGCTCGGCGACGGTGCCCGCGACCTCCTCGATGGGGACGTCCGGGTCGACGCGGTGCTGGTAGAAGAGGTCGATCGCCTCGACGCCGAGGCGCCGCAGGGAACCCTCCGCCACGCGGCGGATCTGCGCGGGGCTGGAGTCGGTGCCCTTCATCTGGCCGTCCTCGATGCGCCAGCCGAACTTCGTGGCCACGACGACCTGGTCGCGGATCGGCGCGATGGCGTCGCCGACCAGCTCCTCGTTGACGTAGGGGCCGTAGACCTCGGCCGTGTCGATGAAGGTGACGCCGTGCTCGACGGCGTAGCGCAGCACGGCGATCATCTCGTCGCGGTCACCCGGGTTGGGGCCGTAGCTCATGGACATGCCCATGGCGCCGAGGCCGATGGCCGACACCTCGAGTGCCTGCCCCAAGGTCCTGGTGTGCATGGCGATCCTCCTGCTCGTCGACGGGTTCGGATGTGTCCATCACACACCGATCGAGAGGGGCAGGGGGAGTCCCTGGTGGGAGGGGGTACTCCCAGGCCTGCCTGGGGTCGCGTCAGTGGCCCGCGCCGAGGTGGCCGGACAGCTGGGCATGACGGGTCGCCGAGGCGGCGTCGAGACCGACGATCTCCACGCGCTTGCCCTTGGCGGCGTACTTCGCCTCGATGGCGTCCAGGGCGGCGACGGTGGAGGCGTCCCAGACGTGGGACCCGGACAGGTCGACGACGACGTGCTCCGGGTCGCCGGCATAGTCGAACTGGTAGACGAGGTCGTTGCTCGAGGCGAAGAACAGCTCGCCGTGGACCCGGTAGACCCGGGTGTCGATCGTGCCGTCTGCGTCCTCGTCGGGCTCTGCCACCCGCTCGACCGTGCAGAAGTGCGCGACGCGGCGCGCGAACACGACGAACGCCGTGTTGACGCCGGCGATCACGCCGTAGGCCAGGTTGTGGGTGGCGACCGTGACGACGACGGTGACGAGCATGACGATCGTCTCGCTCCACGGCATGCGGCGCAGCGTGGACGGGGCGACGCTGTGCCAGTCGAAGGTCGCGACCGAGACCATGATCATCACCGCGACGAGCACCGCCATCGGGATCCGGGCGACGGCGGGGCCGGCCCCCACGACCAGGCCGAGCAGGAAGAGCCCGGCGAGGAAGGTCGAGATCCGGGTGCGGGCGCCGGAGGCCTTCACGTTGATCATGGTCTGGCCGATCATGGCGCAGCCGCCCATCCCGCCGAAGAGCGCGGTGACGATGTTGGCGACGCCCTGCCCCCAGCTCTCGCGGGTCTTGCTCGAGTGGGTGTCGGTGATGCCGTCGACGAGCTTGGCCGTCATCAGCGACTCGAGGAGCCCGACGAGAGCCATGGCGAGCGCGAACGGCCCGATGACCTGCAGGGTTTCCAGGGTGAGCGGGACGTTCGGCAGGAGCAGGGTCGGCAGCGAGTCCGGCAGCTCGCCCTGGTCGCCGACGGTGGGCATGCGCCACCCGGTCACCTGCACGAGGGCGGTGATCAGCACGATGGCGACCAGGGGCGCCGGGACCGCGGTCGTGACGCGAGGCAGGAGCACCAGCACCGCGATGCCGAGGGCGACGAGGGGGTAGACGATCGGGGGGATGGAGGGGCCGACCAGGTGGGGGAGCTGGGCCAGGAAGATCAGGATCGCCAGGGCGTTGACGAAGCCGACCATCACCATGCGGGGGATGAAGCGCATGAGCCTGGCGACGCCGAGCAGGCTGAGGACGATCTGCAGCACCCCGGCGAGCAGCACCGTGGCCAGGAAGTAGTCGATCCCGTGATCCCTGGCGACCGGGGCGATCACCAGGGCGACGGCGCCCGTCGCGGCGGAGATCATCGCCGGACGGCCACCGACGATCGCGATGGTGCAGGCCATCGTGAACGACGCGAACAGCCCCATGCGGGGGTCGACGCCCGCGATGATCGAGAACGAGATGGCCTCGGGGATGAGCGCCAGGGCGACGACGAGCCCGGCCAGCACCTCGGTCTTGAGCCGCCGGGGGTCGCGCAGCGCGGCGAGCGTCGAGGTGTCTCGGTCGCCGGCGTCGGGGACGAGGGGGAAGCCCCGTTCGCCGCCCCGGGTCTCGGCGGCGCTGGGGGTGGTGCTGGCCAAGGATGGCTCCGTCCATGAAAAGGGCCGCAGCGTGAAGCCAGCTGCGGCGGGGTGAGGCTTCGCGATCCTACCTTGACGCCACGTGAGGGTTGCCCCGCTCAGGCCGTATGTCGGGGGCCGGGGAGCGCGTCGTAGCGCTCCGTCAGGACCCTGGCTGCGCTCTCGCGGGCGCGGCAGGTCGACATCGGGACCTGACCGAAAGTGCTGCGCGGCAAGGGGTCTCGTCCCAGTGCGGCGGTGCGGGCGTCGTCCCAGCGGACAAGGACCTGCCAGGCGCCGCCGTCCTGCGCGACCTCCCGGACCGTTCCGACGGCGCACAGCTCCTGGCGGCGCGACAGGTAGGCCCAGATCGTGTCGCCCGCTTGCATCGTCCGGAATCCCGAGCGCAGGCACCAGCGGTCGATCTGCTGAGAGCGACCGATCGCCTCCCAGACCGGGCCGGCATCGGGACGGGTCCGCCAGTCCGGCGGCTGGTGCTCGGCGTGCGCCGCCGGGTCGATCGGCAGCAGCCAGTGGGTCCTTGGTGCCTCGGACTGCGCCTGCACGTGCGGCTGCGAGGCGTCCGGCCAGGACGGGCCACGGCGCAGGCGCACCGGGCCTCGGGCCGTCCGCACGTCGACCGGCCGGCCACCCTGGACCACCTCGATCACGCCCTCGTCGGCGAGGTGGGCGGCGGCATCCCGGGTCGGCTGCATCAGCTCCCGCCAGTCCTCGCCGCCGAGCCCGCGCGCGACCTCGGACGGGCAGATGGTGACGTCCGCGGACCGGCGGCCGAGCAGGTCGACGATGTCGACGCGCAGCTCGGCGTCGGTGGGTGCTGGTGCGGGCGCGGCCACCCCGGCACTCTAGGTCCTTCCCGAGCGGTGCGGGGGCTCACCTCGGACCGCGACCACGCACCAGGACCACGAGGACCAGCGACAGGATCCCGCCGGCGGCCGTGGCGAGGAGCCTCTGAGGGACCGAGCCCTGCGCGCCGATCCCCATGACCTCGAGGAAGACCACGACCCAGGCGGTCAGGGCCGTCGTGTAGAAGAAGTAGTTGACGGACTGCAGGGCGAACATCGCCCAGGCGAGCAGGGTGCCGAGAGCCAGCAGGGTCATTCCCTCGGGGCGCGCCAGGACCACGGCGCCGCCGCCCGCCGCCACCCCGACCGCGGTGCCGAGCAGGCGGTCCAGCCCCCGCGCGATCGTGTCGGTCAGCCGAGGTTGCAGCACGTTGACCACCGTCAGGGGCACCCAGTAGCCGCGCAGGGGGAGCAGGAGCTGGGAGAGGGCCTCGGCGACACCCAGGCCGAGGCCCAGGCGCAGGGCATGCCAGCGTGACTCCGGTCCGGGGTGTCGCAGGTCGTCGAACACCGCCCGGCGCACCTCGGGCAGCGGCGCCGGCTCCGCCCTCTCCGGGCCGGGGAGCTCCCGTCGCAGGACGACCGCGACCCGGCTCCGTCGGCGTCGCGACCGAGGCCCGACGAGCGTGCCGATCATGACCTGCACCAGCCCGCCCACGGCGACCAGGCCGGCATAGGTCAGGGCCGTCCGCAGGGGCGTCGCCTGCTGGCCCATGGCGAGGAAGCCGACCACCGCCTGCACCCCGACCTGACCCGGGCCCTCGCGCGGGCTGAGCAACCCCACGACCGCGCCGATGGCGGCGAGGGTCAGGACCGCGAGCAGGGGGTGGTCGGACACGAGGCAGGCAACGAACAGCGACGACGACAGGACGGCTGTGGTCACCAGCATGGTGAGCCGAGGCCGCGCGATCTGCGGATCGACGCCGAGACCACCGGCGTTGATCGCGCCGCTCGCGGCGACCACGCCCAACAACGGCTCGGACATCAGCACCCCGGCGAGCAGGACGGCGCCGAAGCCCAGGGCATAGGGCACCGCGACCGCGGGCTGAGCAGCACCGCGGTCGACCTGCAGGGCGGGCCGGACGACGGTGCGCACGCGCTCCCTGCGGGTGGGGCGGCTGGGCTGGTCGGGGTCGTCGAGCGGAGGACGGGTCGAGCTCATCGCCGTCGAGAGTAGTTCGGCGTCGGGCGCGCCGCCCGGGAAGTCGACGGGATGCCATCCTGGGGGCGTGCGACCACGAGGGTATGTCGGTGTCGTCGGCCCGGGTGCGGCCACGTCGGAGCAGGTGCAGCAGGCAGTCACGGTCGGCCGGCTGCTCGCCGAGCAGGGACTGGTCGTGGTCACCGGCGGTCTCGGCGGGGTGATGGCCGGAGCAGCGCGAGGGTGCGCCCAGGCCGGTGGGACGAGCCTCGGGCTCCTGCCCGGCGACGACCGCTCCGCCGCCAACCCGCACCTGTCGGTCACCATCCCGACCGGCCTCGGCGAGATGCGCAACGCCCTGCTCGTCCGTGCCTGCGACGCGGTGGTCGCGGTGGGCCACAGCTGGGGGACGGTCAGCGAGATCGCGCTCGCGGCGCGCACCGGCGTGCCGGTGGTGCTGCTGGACGGGCTGCGGTTGTTCGACGAGGTGCCGGTCGACGGCGACGACGGCCGCGCGCCCCGGCACGCGGTGTCGCCCGAGGATGCCGTGTCGAGCGTGCTCGGGGATCTGGGGCTCGAGACCTCGCCTGCTCGTGAGGGTGGCGAGCCGGCATACGACGGCTGGGTGCTTGGCGTCGACGGGGCCCGGGGCGGGTGGACCGGCGCGCTCCTGCCCGTGTCCGGCGCGGGGACGGTGCGGATCGTGGCCGGGGCCGACCTGCGGACCGTGATCGACCGGGTCGATCACGGCGCTGTGCACGTCGAGCTCGTCGCGGTCGACGCGCCGATCGGCCTGCCGGACACCGGGCGCCGCAGGGCGGACGTCGAGGTGCGCGGGCGGCTGGGCCCGCGCGCCGGCTCGGTCTTTGCGACCCCCGTGCGTGACGCGCTGGCGGCCGAGTCGTATGCCGAGGCCCGCCGGATCAGCGTCGCCCGCACGGGCGGGACCAGCCTGGCCGCGCAGAGCTATGCCATGCGCAGGGCCATCCTGGACGTCGACGCCTACGTGCGCGGGGAGGGGCCGACCCTGCCGGTGGTCGAGGTGCACCCCGAGCTGTGCTTCGCGATCATGGCGGGCGCGCCGCTGGCCTCGAGCAAGAAGACTCCCGAGGGGCTGCGCGAGCGCGAGGGTCTGCTCCTGGCCCAGGGGATCCGCCTGCCGCGGGACCTCGACCTCGGTCGGCGTGGTGCCGACGACGTCCTCGACTCCGCCGCCGCGGCCTGGAGCGCGGCGCGCGTCGTCCGCGGGGAGGCCGTCCGCCACCCCGCGCAGCCCGAGCGCTTCAGCGACGGCATCGACGCCGCGATCTGGGTCTGACCCGTCGCCCTCCGACGCCGGGGAACAAAGGCGTGACCGACGGAGTTGAGCCGGATAGACTCAAGTTCACTGACACGAGCTTGCACATGGATCGCAGGCGGTCATACCTTGAGTGCTGACGACTCAACATCCGCTAGTCAACAAGGAGAGCCACACATGGCACGTGCAGTCGGTATCGACCTCGGCACCACCAACTCCGCCGTCTCCGTCCTCGAGGGCGGCGAGCCGGAGATCATCGCCAACGCCGAGGGCGGTCGCACGACCCCGTCGGTCGTGGCGTTCAGCAAGAACGGCGAGGTGCTCGTCGGCGAGATCGCCAAGCGCCAGGCCGTCACCAACGTCGACCGCACCATCCGCTCGGTCAAGCGCCACATGGGCACGGACTGGAAGCAGGAGATCGACGGCAAGGACTACACCGCGCAGGAGATCAGCGCCCGCACGCTGATGAAGCTCAAGCGCGACGCCGAGTCCTACCTCGGCGAGCCCGTCACGGACGCGGTCATCACCGTCCCGGCGTACTTCGACGACGCCGAGCGCCAGGCCACCAAGGAGGCCGGCGAGATCGCGGGTCTCAACGTCCTGCGCATCGTCAACGAGCCGACCGCGGCCGCGCTGGCCTACGGCCTGGACAAGGGCAAGGAGGACGAGCTCATCCTCGTCTTCGACCTCGGCGGTGGCACCTTCGACGTGTCCCTCCTCGAGGTGGGCAAGGACGCCGAGGACGGCTTCGCGACCATCCAGGTCCGCGCCACCAACGGCGACAACCGCCTCGGCGGCGACGACTGGGACGACCGGATCGTCAAGCACCTCCTGACCCAGGTCAAGAACAACACCGGCGTCGACCTGTCCAAGGACAAGATCGCCATGCAGCGCCTCAAGGACGCCGCCGAGCAGGCCAAGAAGGAGCTGTCCACCGCGACCAGCACCAACATCAACCTGCAGTACCTCTCGATGGGTGAGAACGGCCCGATCCACCTGGACGAGACGCTCACGCGCACCCAGTTCGAGCAGATGACCGCGGACCTGCTGGAGCGCACCAAGGCGCCCTTCCACAGCGTCATCAAGGACGCGGGCATCTCCGTCGGGGACATCGCGCACGTCGTCCTCGTGGGTGGCTCGACCCGTATGCCGGCCGTGTCCAACCTGGTCAAGGAGCTCACGGGCAAGGAGCCCAACAAGGGTGTCAACCCCGACGAGGTCGTGGCCATGGGCGCGTCCCTGCAGGCCGGTGTCCTCAAGGGCGAGCGCAAGGACGTCCTGCTGATCGACGTCACGCCGCTGTCCCTGGGCATCGAGACCAAGGGTGGGCTGTTCACCAAGCTCATCGAGCGCAACACGGCCATCCCGACCAAGCGCTCCGAGGTCTTCACCACCGCCGACGACAACCAGCCGTCCGTGCTGATCCAGGTCTTCCAGGGCGAGCGCGAGCTGGCCCAGCAGAACAAGGGTCTCGGCACCTTCGAGCTCACCGGCATCGCCCCGGCCCCCCGCGGCATGCCCAAGATCGAGGTGACCTTCGACATCGACGCCAACGGCATCGTGCACGTGTCCGCCAAGGACCAGGGCACGGGCAAGGAGCAGTCGATGACGATCTCGGGCGGCAGCGCGCTGTCCAAGGACGAGATCGACCGCATGGTCAAGGACGCCGAGGCGCACGCCGACGAGGACAAGAAGCGGCGCGAGGAGGCCGAGGCTCGCAACAACGCCGAGCAGCTCGTCTACTCCACCGAGAAGTTCCTCGCCGACAACGCCGACAAGCTCCCCGAGGACGGCCGCAAGCCCGTCGACGAGTCCCTCAAGGACCTCAAGGACGCGCTGGCCGCCGAGGGCACCTCGTCCGAGGACATCTCCACCAAGGCCACCACGCTCTCCGAGGAGTCCCAGAAGCTCGGCGCCGCGCTCTACGCGCAGCAGTCCGACGAGGGCGCCGCGGGTGCGGGTGCTGCCGGAGCCGGCGCGGCGGGTGGCGCGGCCGGCGCCGGCCAGGCCAAGGCCGATGACGACGTCATCGACGCCGAGGTCGTGGACGACGACACGGACAAGAAGTGACGGACGACACCACCGGCCGCGTGGGCTCTCCCGAGGGGGAGCCCACCGGCCCGGTGATCCGGGACAAGCGACGCATCGACCCCGCCACGGGCGAGGTGCGCCAGCCGGCCCCCGACACCCCCACACCCACCTCGAGCGACGACAGGGAGACCCCGATGTCCGACCCGTCAGACCAGCACGAGCCCGGTGACCAGCAGAGCGGCATGCCGCAGGACCCGTTCTCGGCCGAGGAGTCGGCCCTGCACGAGGCCGAGGTCGGCGCGGCCGAGGCGGACGCCGCGGCCGAGCGGGCCAAGGCCGACGGCGAGCACCCCGACACGGTGCTGGCCGCCGAGCGGCTCGCCGACCTGCAGCGCCTGCAGGCCGAGTACGTCAACTACAAGCGGCGCGTCGACCGCGACAAGGTCCTGCTCAAGGACCTGGGCGCCGCCTCGGTGATCGAGGCGCTCATGCCGGTCCTGGACGAGATCGCGCTGGCCCGCCAGCACGGCGACCTCGGCGAGGGCACGCCCTTCGCGTCGATCGCCGACAAGCTGCAGCAGGCCCTCGGCCGCTTCGGCCTCGAGGCCTACGGCGCGCCGGGCGACGAGTTCGACCCGGCCCTGCACGAGGCCCTGATGCACGTCCAGGCGGAGCTCCCCGAGGGAGCCACCACCACGACGGTCGTCCAGGTCCTGCAGCCCGGCTACCGGCAGGGCGACCGCGTGCTGCGCGCAGCCCGCGTCTCGGTCGCCGACCCGCAGTAGCACCGCCCACGCCGGCCCGCCAGCACGACTGGCGGGCCGGCCGGGCACCACCCCCTTTGCGTAGCACCTTCGACCCATGGAAGGAGTCGCCGATGGCCAGTCAGGACTGGTTCGAGAAGGACTTCTACGCCACGCTCGGCGTGGCCGAGGACGCCGACGCGGCGACCGTCAAGCGCGAGTACCGCAAGCTCGCCCGCAAGCTGCACCCGGACCAGAACCCCGGTGACGAGGCGGCCGAGCAGCGGTTCAAGGAGATCGGCGAGGCCTACGCGGTCCTCTCCGACGCCGAGCAGCGCAAGCAGTACGACGCCATCCGCCAGATGGCCCACGGCGGAGCGCGATTCGCCCCCGGGGCCGGCGGCAACGGCGGCTTCGAGGACGTCTTCAGCAACCTGTTCACCGGCGGTGGCGCGGGCGGCCCCGGCATGCGGTTCACCACGAACGGCGGACCCGGCGGCGGCCAGCCGGACATGGAGGACCTCCTGCGCATGTTCGGCGGGGGAGGGGGCCAGAGCCCCTTCGGCCAGGGATACGGCGCGTATGGCGCCCCCACCGGCCCGCGGCCCGGCGCCGACGTCGAGGCCACCGTCACCATCGGCTTCCCCGAGGCGGTGCGCGGCGACACCGTCACGCTGACCGCCGCCGACGGCGAGCGCATCACCACCCGGATCCCCGCAGGGGTCAAGGACGGCCAGCGCATCCGGCTCCGCGGCAAGGGCGGCCTCGGCGACCCGCAGGCACCCCGCGGCGACCTCTTCCTCAACGTCACCGTCACGCCGCACGAGGTGTTCGGCCGGGACGGCGACAACCTGACCGTCGAGGTCCCCGTGACCTTCGCGGAGGCGGCGCTGGGCGCCACCATCAAGGTGCCCACCCTGGGCGGAGACCTCGTCGGCGTCAGGCTCGGTGCCGGCACCCAGAGCGGCCAGCGGCTGCGGGTCAAGGGCCGCGGCATCGCCACCAGGTCAGCGACCGGCGACCTGATCGTCACCGTGCACGTCGTGGTCCCGCAGCGGCTCACCGACGAGGCCCGGGCCGCCGTCGAGGTCCTGGCCGCGGAGGACGCCGAGACCGACGTCCGCGCCGACCTGCGGGCCCGCGCCGCGAGGGCGTGATCTCGTGCCCGGCCGCGAGCGACGCGAGTTCGTCCCCGACGACGACGCACCCATCTTCGTGATCTCGGTGGCGGCGCAGCTGGCGGGCATGCACGCGCAGACGTTGCGGCAGTACGACCGGCTCGGCCTCGTCGTGCCCAAGCGGTCCGGGGGCGGCGGGCGGCGCTACAGCGCGCGTGACGTCGCCCAGCTGCGCGAGGTGCAGTGGCTCTCCCAGGAGGAGGGCGTGAGCCTGGCCGGCATACGGCGGATCCTCGACCTCGAGAGCCACGTCAGCGCCCTCGAGGCGAGGCTCGCGGACGCTCTGTCCGAGGTCGAGCAGCTGCGCCCTCAGGCGTTGTACGGCCACCGTGTGTTCGCCGCGGGTCGCCGCGGCGACGTCGTGGCCATGCCACCCGGTCAGCGTCCGCGGGTCGCCCGCTCGACCAGCCAGGCCCTGGTCGTCTGGCGCCCCGACGCGCCGCGCTGAGGCCTACTGGGCCGGCGCGGCGATCTCCCGCGTCGTCAGGGCGGTCTGCATGATGGCGTAGATGTTCTCGGGCCGGCGGGCGTCGTAGGCCTGACCGTCGGGGACCGCGGCCGCGATGCGCTGCAGCGCACCGAGATCCGCGTCCTGGCTGATCGCGATCAGCACGAGCCGCACCGGCCGGGCGCTGTCCTTGCCGGCCTGCCTCAGGTTGGCGATCAGCTGCGCCTCGCTGATGGAGCTGGGGTCCTCGTTCTTGCCGTCCGTCAGCAGCACGAGAGCGTTGGCGTAGTCCGGCTGGTAGGTGCGCTGCAGCTGCTGGTAGCCCGCCCAGATCGTGTCGTGGACCGCGGTGCCGTTGGCGCGCTGCCACTGCAGGCCCATCGCCGAGCGCGCGAGGGCCTCACGCTGGGTCAGGGGTCCCGCCGTCGCGTCGATGCGTCTGATCGGGACCCGCTCGACCCAGTCCTTGGGCTGCGAGGCGTGCGCGAGGTCGAAGGTCCACAGGCCGATCTGGCTGCTCGGCGGGAACTTCTCGAGGGCCTTGAGCGCGGCCCCGGACGCGAGCTGGAGGCGGTTCATGCCGGGGATCGCTGGCTTCTTCATCGACTCGGAGGTGTCGATGACCGCCAGCATGCGGGTCTGTCGGGACATGGTGACCCACGTGCGCAGGGCGGTGTCGGCGTCGCTGGCGCGCGGTGTCGATATGACCTTGGGGAGGCTGGCGGGCACACCGGCGAGGTCGGGGCCGTCGGACTCGCCGATCCGGAACCCCGCCTTGCGGAGCGCGTCGACCGACTGGGCGTCGGCCAGGGCGTCCTGCAGCTTGGCGACGGCGGCCGCAGACGGGGCGTTCTTGCCGGCCACGGTCACCATGCGGTAGTCGAGCTGGGGCGTGGCGTCGCTGGGGGTCATCGCCCGCAGCGGCGTCTTGGGGTTGGCCTGGTTGAGGTGGGCGAGCTGCTGCTCGGAGGTGGGGAAGGCAGGCGCGGACGCGGCCGGCGTCAGGGCCTGTCGCCTCAGGTCGGCCTCGTCGACCGTGCTGCGGGACAGGGTCAGCAGGAGACCCTGCAGCGCTCGGGCGTCCTGCGGCGAGGAGGCGACGGCCTGCTTGGCGCCGAGCAGGGCGAGCAGGGACGGGGTGCTCCGCTCCGGGCTCGCGACCTTGAGGGGGACGGCGCGCTGCGCGATCAGCTGGGACCACGTGAGCGGTCCGGGGCGCGCCGTGCCGGCGGCGCCGCGCGGTATGGCGAAGACGACCGGCGACGTCGCGACGACGGGCCCCATGTCGAGCTTGGTGCTGGGCGCCGCGGACGTGACGCGTTCGGCCCACAGGCTGGAGTCGGGGATCCACACCTGCGTGCGGTCGTCCGCCCCGCTCATGAGACCGGACGCGGTCACGGACGAGCTCTGCACGTCGACGGTGTAGTCGATGCAGTCGTCGCCGCGCGTCTCCTGCCGCTGGGCCACCTGGCCCAGCACGGGCGCGAGCTCCTCGGTGGTGGTGACCCGCATCGGCGTGACCGAGGAGCAGGCCGACAGGCCGGTGCGCGGGGACGTCGAGCCTGCGGCGGCGTCCCCAGGTGAGTCGTCGTTGACCAACGCGGCGGCCCCCGCGATGCCGATGACGGCAGCGATGGGCAGGGCGAGGACCGCGACCTTGGGGATGGTCCGAGGGGCAGAGTGGCGTCCCATGGCCGCAATGTAGCCGAGGGGGAGGAGCCGGCGCCCGCGTTCCCGTCCTCAGGTGCCCAGGTGAAAGCCCAAGCGCCGTAACCAAATACGCTGGGTGATGGCGAAGGGCGAATCCGTCACCGTGGGTGTGCCGGTCCGACCCGCTCGGCCCTACAGGATCGGCACCTGGGCCCGGGTGCGCTCGACCAGGTCGAGGTCGATGTCGGCCACCAGCAGGTCCGGCGACCCGCCGAGTCGCGCCCGCACGGCCCCCGTGGGGTCCACGACGGCGCTGCGCCCGATGCCGAGGGGCTTGCGGACGGAGTCGGCACGCCAGGCCTGCCCGGCGGCCACCAGCCAGGACTGGGAGTCGTGCGCCCGCGCGGCCGTCAGCAGGTCCCACTGCTGTGCCTTGCCCGGACCGTCGCCCCAGGACGCCGGCAGCGCCACGAGCTCCACGCCGGCCCGGCCCAGCTCGGTGAACTGGTCGGGGAACCGCACGTCGAAGCAGGTCGCCAGCCCCACGCGAACGCCGTCGACCTCCACGCTGACGTAGCCCGACCCCGGAGCGACCGTCTCGGACTCCGTCGTGGTGTAGGCGTCGAACAGGTGCACCTTGCGGTAGGTGGCCTCCGCGTGCGGCCCCGTGAGCAGGAGGGTGTTGTGCACCCGCCCGTCGTCGGCGGGCTCGAACATCCCTGCCACCACGGTGATCTCGTGCGTGCGCGCGGCCTCGCGCAGGGCCTCGGCGAAGGGGCCGTCGAGGGGCTCCGCGTGCGGGCCCAGCGGCACGGCGAAGGTCATCATCGTCGCCTCGGGGAGGACGACCAGCCGGGCGCCGGCCTCCGCAGCCTCGGCCACCAGGCGGCAGGCCTGCTCGAGGTTGTGCTGCTTGTCGTCGGTGCTGGCGAGCTGCCCGGCCGCGACGCGCCAGCGCCTCACGACCGCCCCAGCCCGACGCAGGCGGCCTCGAACGCGGTGTAGGACGTGGGGTCGAACGGCACGAACCGCACCAGGTCGATCCCGTCCCGGGAGTGAGCCGCGACCGTCGTCAGGGCGATGCGCGCGACGTCGGCGACCTTCCAGCCATAGGCGCCCGCGCTCACCGCCGGGAAGGCGATCGTCCGGACGCCCAGCTGCTGCGCGACGTCCAGCGAGCGGGTGTAGCACGACGCCAGCAGCCGGGGGTCGATCTGTCCCTCGTGCCGGTTGGGGCCGACGGTGTGGATGACATAGCGGCAGGGCAGGTCGCCCGCGCCCGTGGCGACGGCGTCACCGACGTGCAGGCCCTCGGGGTAGTCCGTGGCCCGCAGGTGACGGCACTCCTCGCGCAGCGTGGGCCCCGCGGCGCGATGGATCGCCCCGTCCACGCCACCGCCACCCATGAGGGAGGAGTTCGCGGCGTTGACGATCGCGTCCACCGCCTGGGTGGTGATGTCGCCCTGCACGATCTCGATGCCAGCCATGGCTCCCAGCCTACGACGGCGGTCACCGGGCGGCCCCGGAACCACCCCGTCCCGCAGCGGTCGCGCGGCGTTCACCGTCCAGGGCCGGCCTGGACGCCTGGGCCACCTAGCGTCCTGGAGAACCCGCTGCCAGCAGAGAGGCCCGTGACATGTGCCGCGACGGCTCCCCCCAGCAGGACCATCAGCCGCTTCCCCACGTCTGGGACGAGCCGGTCACGCCCCTCCCGACCGCCACGGGTGCGAGCCGTCGCAGCGTCCTGACGGCCGCGGGGGCCGCGGGGGCCGCGGCTCTCGGAGCCGGTCTGCTGCCCGGGGTCCTCGCGGCGCCGGACGCCGGTGCCGCACCCGCCGGGCGGCGGCCGCGCCACGACCGTTACGACTGGCTCGTCGGCGACCACCACGTCCACACGGTGTTCTCGCACGACGCGAAGTACCTCGTCGAGACGCAGGTCGCGCGGGCCCACGAGTTCGGCGTCGACTGGATGGTGTTCACCGAGCACTCCAACGTCGGGCACCACGACAAGGGCGCGCACCTGGAGCGCCACCTGCAGCGGATGCGGCGCCAGTACCCCGACCTGCTCATCTACCAGGGCCTGGAGTGGTACATCCCGGCGGCCGAGTACTGCACCGTCATGGTCGCGCCCGGCGACAACGACGCCGATCTGCTGCGCCAGTTCGAGAGGCTGTGGGACGGCAAGCTCAACCGGTGGGAGAAGCCCACCCCCGGGACCCCGCAGGTCGCCGAGTGGGAGGCCAAGGCGGTCGAGGCGCTGCGATGGCTCGCGGCCGAACGGCGCCGTGGCGTCGTCGACGACGTGCTGGTCCTCGCCAACCACCCGCTGCGGCTGGGCATCGACTCGCCGCACGAGCTGCGCGCCTGGCGTGACGCCGCCCCCGAGATCATGATCGGCATGGAGGGGGCCCCGGGGGCACAGGCGGGTGCCTTCGGGACCAACCGGGCGCCCGGCTACCAGCGCGGGGAGTACGAGAACGCGCCCTCGGCCTACTCCTGGCCGGGCTACCCGCTCGAGGCCTATCGCACGAGGGGCGGTTTCGACTGGGCCAGCTCGGTCGTCGGTGGCCTCTGGGACTCCCTGCTGGCCGAGGGCCAGGCCCTACTGGATCACCACCAACTCCGACCACCACAACGAGTCGCGCGACCGCACCACGGTCGGCGCGTACCCGCCCGGCGAGACCTTCGACACCCTGGGCCGTCGCCCCGACCCCGTCCCCACCGCCGATCCCCAGGGGGGCGGTGACTACTGGCCCGGTAAGTTCAGCCGCAACCACACGGGCGTCGAGCGTCGCAGCTACCGCGCCGTCATGCAGGCCCTGCCCGAGGGCCGCAGCTGGGTCGACCACGGGCACCTGGTCAACCGCGTCGAGGTCGAGGCCACCGGTGGCGGACCAGCTGGTCGCGGTCGCGGCCATGCGGGTGGCCGGCAGGTCAGCGCCACGCTCGGCGGCCGCATCCGCGTCCGCCGCGGCTCCAGCATCACCCTGACGGTCACCATCCACCCCACGACCTATCGCAACGCCTGGGGGATCCTGCCGCAGCTCGCGCACGTGGACGTGATCCAGGGGAGGGTCACCGGGCCCGCGACCGACCGCGACACCTGGCGGGCGCCCGGCACCCGCGTGGTGCGCACCTGGGACACCGGCGGCCGCCGCGGACCCGTCACGCTGCGCCTCGAGCTCGTCGCGGAGCACTCGGGCTACCTGCGCCTGCGCGGCAGCGACGGCAACCGCCACGGCGTCGGCCCGCTCGGGGCCGCCGTCGATCCCCACGGTCCGGTCCCGCACGACGGGACCCCGGACGCCGGGAACCCCTGGGCCGACACGTGGTTCTACACCAACCCCGTGTTCGTCGACGTGGTCTGAGCCCTCTCCACCCCGGCATACGGCAGGTCACATGAGCGCGGAGGTGAGGCGGCAGAAGCCGTCCGCGACCTGCTCGTGCCACGGCCGACGTCGCCACTCCGCGAGGTCCAGCCTGCGCGAGCGGGACCGCAGCTGATCCTCGAACGCCTCCAGGTCCTGGGCGAACTCGCGCCCCTCGACGAGGGCCGACACCTCGAGGTTGAGGGTGAACGAGCGCATGTCCAGGTTGGACGACCCGATGACCGAGGTCTGGCCGTCGACCGTGAGGGTCTTGGCGTGCAGGACGTAGGGCTGGGGATACATCCAGATCTCCACGCCGGCGTCCAGCAGGATCTCGTAGTAGGACCGCTGGGCGTGGTGCACCAGGAACTGGTCGCCCTGCTCCGACACGAACAGCTCGACCTTGAGCCCCTGCTGGGCCGCGGTCGTGACCGCCATCAGCAGCGACTCGTCCGGCACGAAGTAGGGACTGATCATGCGCACCGAGTGCAGGGCGTTGTAGATCAGGGCGTTGAACAGCTTGAGGTTGTTCTCGGCCTCGAAGCCCGGGCCGCTGGGCACGCACTGGGCGTAGAGGTCGCCGGTCGCCCGCACCTCCGGGAGCCCCTGCGTGGAGCCGACGTCGAGGAGCTCGTCGGTCTCGGAGTACCAGTCGGTGCGAAAGACCGCGTCCAGCTCGAGCACCACCGGTCCGGTGAAGCGCGCCATGATGTCGATCCACTCGCGCCCGAGCCGGCGGTTGCGCCGCTTGCCGTAGCGCGCGTCGATGAGGTTCTGCGAGCCGATGTAGCCCACGGCGCCGTCGATGATGAGCAGCTTGCGGTGGTTGCGCAGGTCGGGGCGGAGGATCTCGCGCTTGAACGGCGTGAACGGGAGCATCCGGGCCCACTGGGCACCTATGGCGTCGAGGCGCTTGATCGTCCGGCGGTAGCCCGGGATCCGCAGGGAGGCCAGGTGGTCGAACAGGACCCGCACCTCGACCCCACGGGCCACGGCCCGCTCGAGGGCCGCGAAGACCGGTGTCGTCGTCTCGTCGAGGCTGAGGATGTAGAACTCGGCGTGGACGTACTCGCGGGCGAGGTCGATCTCCTCGGCCATCATCTCCAGCGACCGGACGTAGTCCGTCTCGACGGTGGCGTCCGACCCCGCGACCATCGGCATGGCGCCGAGTCGCCGGTTCATCCGGGCGAGGGGCTCCAGCCACGGCGGCGCCGAGTCCGGCCCCTGGGTGTCCATGTCGGCCGTGCGCTGCAGGATCACCTCCGACACGCGGCGCTGCTTGTTGCGGCGGCGGCGGGGCAGCTTGGGCGACCCGATGAGGATGAACGCGAAGAGCCCGAGGAACGGGATGAAGAAGATCGCGAGCAACCAGGCCACGGCGCTCGAGGGCCGGCGGTTGTTGGACACGACCGAGGCCGCCACCACGCGGAACGCCAGGTCGAGCAGCACCAGCAGCTCGACGCCGAGGTTGCCCGGCGTGGGTGGCCAGTCGAACCATGCGAACCAGCCGAGCCACCAGTCCATGCTCGCCTCCTCCGGACGCAGGACCACCTCCCGTGCCGAGTCTGGCACGCGAGGTGGTGGGGGGGTGGGGTCTGCGTCAGCGGGTCACTCCTCGCGGCGTCGCCGTGCCTCGTCGAGGTCGACGGGCCAGCCGCCCTCGCGCAGGCGCTCGCCGACGCGGTGCATCTCCTCCTCGGTGGGGAGCTCGTCGATGACCCTCGTGATGCCGACGCCCACGTCGATCTTGCCCGCCGGCACCATGCCACGACGGACCAGCTCCTGACCGAGCTCGTCGACCTCGTCGTCGGTCAGCCGTCTGCGCAGCAGCGCGAGCAGGGGTTGGTAGTCGGTGTCGGGGACACCGCCGGGGTAGCCGGCGCGCAGCCAGTTGAGCGCGCGCTCGATGAACGAGGTCATGGCCGGTTCCTCAGAGATCGGGGGCTCTCCATCATGGCCTCAGCCGCTGCCGGGCGACGGGTTGCCGACGGCGTCGTCGTGCGGGTCGTGCTGGGCGTGCGGGTCGTGCTGGGCGACCGGCTCGGCCGCGGCCGCCCCCGTCGCGAGCGGCCACCCGCCAGCGGCGAGCCGGCCGGCCACCCGGGCGATGTCCTCCTCGGAGGGCTTCTCCATCGCGACGCGGCGGATGCCGGCCGCGATCTCCTCGCGGCTGATCTCGGAGTCGGGGACGCCGCGGTCCTTGCGGAGGGCGACGGCGATCTCGGCCACCTCGGTCTCGGTGAGGTCGCGGTGCAGGATGCCGAAGAGTGCCACGTAGTCCGACTGCGGGACGCCCTGGGGGTAGCCGCCGCGCAACCAGCCGAGGAGTCGGGTGAAGGGATTGGTGGTCATCGGGGAGGCGATCAGTGCTTGTCGACGAGCACGGGGAAGATGTGCTCGAAGCTGACGGACTTGCCGAAGCCGGACGCCACGATGATGGTGATGCCGAGCAGGACGGCTGCCGCCACGAGGGCGAAGCAGAGGATGCCCAGGGCTCGGCCGACCGGGTGCGGCGACGCCGTGGTGTCGATCTCGGCCGCGCCTCCCACGCCGTAGGCCATGGACCGGATCCCGAGGGCGAACAGGGCAGGCAGTCCGGCGCCGAGGAGCAGCCCGACGGCCAGGACCTTCCACGCCGCGTCGAAGAGCAGCCCGAGGTTGTGCAGCATGACGAACTCCTCTCAGCGAGCCGAGCGCGAGGACGCGAGCGCGTCGGCCGTCTCGGCCGGCACGCCGGAGGCGTCCCACTCGTCGTTGACGTTGTTGTGGTCGACCGGCGCCTGGCGGGACCGGTGGTACATGTAGCCGGCGAGGCCGCACAGGATGGCGAAGATCGTGATGACCCCGAGGAGCCCGCCGAGGGCGTGGCCGATGAACCACATGATCGCCCCCACGGCGGCCGCCGCGGGGAGGGTGATGAGCCAGGCGGCGACCATGCGGGCCGCGACGCCCCAGCGGACCTCGGCGCCCTTCTTGCCGATGCCGGTGCCGAGGATCGAGCCGGTGGCGACGTGCGTCGTCGAGAGCGCGAAGCCCAGGTGGCTCGAGGTGAGGATGACGGCGGCCGACGCAGACTCGGCCGCCATGCCCTGCGGCGAGGCGATCTCGACGAGACCCTTGCCGAGCGTGCGGATGATGCGCCAGCCGCCGAGGTAGGTGCCGAGCGCGATGGCGACGGCGCAGGAGAACTTGACCCAGAAGGGCACGGAGTGGGTGTCGGTGTGGGACCCGTAGCCGATGAGGGCCAGGGTGATGACGCCCATGGTCTTCTGCGCGTCGTTGGTGCCGTGGGCCAGGGAGACGAGCGAGGCCGAGCCGATCTGGCCCCAGCGGAAGCCGGACTCCTTCCACCGCTCGTTGACGCCCTCGGTGATCTTGTAGATCAGCCAGGTGCCGGACGCCGCGATGACGGCGGCGATCACGGGGGACAGGAGCGCCGGCATGATCACCTTGCCGACGACGCCGTCGAGCTTGCTGCCGTCGCCGTTCCACTTGACGCCGGCCCAGCCGATGGCGGCGATGGTCGAGCCGATCAGGCCGCCGAAGAGCGCGTGCGACGAGCTGGACGGCAGGCCGAGGAGCCAGGTCAGGAGGTTCCAGACGATGCCGCCGATGAGGCCCGCCAGCACGATGAGCAGGAGCGCCTGGCCGTGGTCGGCCATGAGGGTCGTGATCGGGGACCCGTCCTTGTTCTGGATCTTGATGACGGCGTTGGTGACCGTGAGGGCGACCTCCACGCTGAGGAAGGCGCCGATGAGGTTGAGGATGCCGGAGAGGGCGACCGCGGTCTTGGGCTTGAGGGCACCGGTCGCGATGGACGTCGCCATCGCGTTGCCGGTGTCGTGGAAGCCGTTGGTGAAGTCGAAGGCCAGAGCCGTGATGACCACCAGCACGAGGAGGATGAGGGAAACGTCCACGGGACCTATTGTGCGGCGCGAAACCACGACCGCGAACCGGGGGCCTGACGCCGCGGCGTGCAGTCACCAGCTGTTCACCCTGATGTCGCACGATGTTCGGCCGTCGGAACGGCTCGGTGGCCGACGCATTCAGGGTTGAGCGGAATAGGCTCAACTCTGTCGAGGTTGCACCAGGTGAGGCCGGGCCTTCCGGCATACACCCCTTGTCCGTCCCACCAGAGGAGCCGCCCCACATGGAGCTGACCACCAAGTCGGCCGAGGCCGTCAACGCGGCCGTGCACGACGCCACCGCAGCGCACCACGCGCAGGTGGAGCCCGCCCACCTCCTGCTCGCCCTGCTCGGCCAGCAGGACACCACCACCGGACCGCTGATCACCGCGTCCGGCGCCGACCCGCAGGCCGTGGGCCGCGCCGCCGCCCAGGTGCTCGCCGGCCTCCCGACCGTGTCCGGGTCCACCAGCACCCCCGGGGCCTCCCAGGCCACCGCGTCCGTCCTGCAGCAGGCCGGCAACGCGGCCGCGGCGATGGGCGACACCTACATCTCGACCGACCAGCTGCTGGCGGCGGTCGCCCGCGCCGGACGCTTCGGCCTCGACCCCGACGCGATCGAGGCGCAGATCCCCCAGGTCCGTGGCGGCCGCAAGGTCACGTCCGCGACGCCCGAGGGCACCTTCGAGGCCCTCGAGAAGTACGGCACGGACCTGACCCAGGTGGCCCGCGACGGCAAGCTCGACCCGGTCATCGGCCGTGACTCCGAGATCCGCCGCGTCGTGCAGGTCCTGTCCCGGCGCACCAAGAACAACCCCGTCCTCATCGGGGACCCCGGCGTCGGCAAGACGGCCGTCGTCGAGGGCCTCGCCCAGCGCATCGTCGCCGGGGACGTCCCGGAGAGCCTGCGCAACAAGCGGCTCATCTCCCTCGACCTCGGTGCGATGGTCGCCGGGGCCAAGTACCGCGGCGAGTTCGAGGAGCGGCTCAAGGCCGTCCTCGACGAGATCCGCCAGTCCGACGGCGAGATCGTCACCTTCATCGACGAGATCCACACGATCGTGGGCGCCGGCGCCTCCGGCGACTCGTCCATGGACGCGGGCAACATGCTCAAGCCCCTCCTGGCCCGCGGCGAGCTGCGGCTCATCGGCGCGACCACCCTGGACGAGTACCGCGAGAACATCGAGAAGGACTCGGCCCTGGAGCGGCGCTTCCAGCAGGTCTTCGTGGGCGAGCCGTCCGTCGAGGACACCGTCGCGATCCTGCGTGGGCTCAAGGAGCGCTACGAGGCGCACCACAAGGTCGCGATCTCCGACTCGGCCCTCGTGGCCGCGGCCGCGCTGTCCGACCGCTACATCACCGGCCGCAAGCTCCCCGACAAGGCCATCGACCTCGTCGACGAGGCGGCGTCGCGGCTGCGCATGGAGATCGACTCCTCGCCCGTCGAGATCGACGAGCTCCGCCGCCAGGTCGACCGCCTCAAGATGGAGGAGCTGCACCTGGAGCAGGAGACCGACGACGCCTCTCGCGAGCGGCTGGCGCGGCTCCGCAAGGAGATCGCCGACCGCAGCGAGGAGCTCGCGGGTCTCAACGCCCGCTGGGAGGCCGAGAAGGCCGGCCTCAACCGGGTCGGTGAGCTCAAGGCTCAGCTCGACGAGGCACGCTCGCGCGCGGACATGATGGTCCGCGAGGGCCGGCTCAACGATGCGGCTCCGATCATGTATGGCGAGATCCCCCGCCTCGAGCGTGAGGTCGAAGCGGCTCAGGCCGCCGAGTCCGAGGCGGCCGTCTCGGCGGTCGCCACGGGTGGGCCGATGGTGCAGGAGCAGGTCGACGCCGACGCCATCGCCGAGGTCATCTCCGCGTGGACCGGCATCCCCGCCGGCCGTCTGCTCGAGGGTGAGACCGAGAAGCTGCTGCACATGGAGGAGGTCATCGGCGAGCGGCTGATCGGCCAGGCCGCCGCGGTGCAGGCCGTGTCCGACGCGGTCCGGCGCTCGCGGGCCGGGGTCGCGGATCCCGACCGTCCGACCGGGTCCTTCCTCTTCCTCGGCCCCACCGGTGTCGGCAAGACCGAGCTGGCCAAGTCGCTCGCCGACTTCCTCTTCGACGACGAGCGCGCCATGGTCCGCATCGACATGTCGGAGTACTCCGAGCGGCACTCGGTGGCCCGCCTCGTGGGTGCACCTCCCGGCTACGTCGGCTACGAGGAGGGCGGGCAGCTGACCGAGGCCGTGCGGCGTCGTCCCTACAGCGTGGTGCTGCTCGACGAGGTGGAGAAGGCGCACCCGGAGACCTTCGACATCCTGCTGCAGGTCCTCGACGACGGTCGTCTCACCGACGGCCAGGGGCGGACGGTCGACTTCCGCAACGTCATCCTCGTGATGACCTCCAACCTCGGGTCGCAGTTCCTCGTTGACCCGACGCTGGACGAGACCGCCAAGCGCGACGCCGTCATGGCGACCGTGCGGACGGCGTTCAAGCCGGAGTTCCTCAACCGCCTCGACGAGGTCGTGATCTTCGACCCGCTGTCGATGGCGGAGCTCGGCCACATCGTCGAGCTGCAGGTCGCCGAGATGGGCCGTCGCCTGGCCGATCGCCGGATCACCCTGGAGGTCACCGAGGCCGCGCGGGAGTGGCTGGCCCTCACCGGCTACGACCCGGCCTACGGCGCCCGTCCGCTGCGCCGGCTGGTGCAGCGCGAGATCGGCGACCGCCTCGCCAAGGCGCTGCTCGGCGGCGACGTCCGCGACGGCCAGACGGTGGTCGTCGACCGCGACGGTGACACCGACGCGCTGACCCTGCGCTGACTCTGCGCTGACGCGCCCCTGGCCAGGTCGCTGCGGCTCTAGAAGATCGGCAACCAGGCGCCGGCGCGGTCCTGGAAGGTCTGGGCGTCCCACGACCCGGCCCCGGCCGGGATCCGACCGAGCAGGGGTGCGCCGGTCACCTCCGGCAGGTCCTCCAGGTTGAGCCGCATGGCCAGGTCGGGGTCCTCGGGCCACGAGCCGATCACGAACCCCAGGCAGTCCAGGCCGCGCAGCTGCAGCGCCTCGGCCGTCAGCGCCGAGTGGTTGAGGGTGCCGAGCCCGGCGGTGGCCACCACGACGACGCCGACCCGCAGGCCGAGCTCCTGGACGCACAGGGCCAGGTCGGCCAGGGTGCCACCGGCCAGGTCGAGCCGGACCAGCAGCCCACCGGCACCCTCGACGAGGACCAGGTCGACGTCCCCGCGCCGCGACACCTGGGCGACCTGGGACGCCAGGACCGGCACCGGCGGGACGTCGATGCCGGCGTGCCGGGCGGCCCTGTCCGGCGCGAGCGGGTCGGGCAGGCGCACCAGCTCGTGCGTCTGCACGTCACCGGCGAGGCGGCGCACCTCGGCCAGGTCAGCGTCCTCGTCCGGCCCGACCCCCGTCTGGCAGGGCTTGACCACGGCCACGCGCAGGCCCTGCTCGCGGAACCCGACGGCGAGGGCTGCGGTCGCGACGGTCTTGCCCACGTCGGTGCCGGTGCCTGTGACGACGATGACGGGGGCGGTGCTCTCGGTGCTCATGGCCACCAGCCTCTCAGCCGTGCGCCAGCGCGACGGCCTCGACCAGCGCCCGGGTGATGGTGGCGACGTCGGTGTCCGCGCACGCGTACGGCGGCATCGTGTAGACGAGGTCCCGGAACGGCCGCACCCAGACACCCCGGTCCAGGGCCGCCTCGGTCACCTCGGTGACCCGGACGGGCTCGTCCAGCTGTATGACGCCCACGGCGCCCAGCACGCGCACGTCCCGCACGTGGCGGAGGGATCGAGCAGGTGCGAGCCCGGTGCGCAGCCCCCGCTCGATGCGGGCGACCTCGGACGCCCAGCCGCGGGCCTCGAGCAGGTCCAGCGAGGCGAGGGCGACGGCGCACGCCAGGGGGTTGCCCATGAACGTCGGCCCGTGCATCAGCGCCCCGGCCGCGCCGCCACTGACCGTGCGGGCCACCTCGCTGGTGCACAGCGTCGCCGCCAGCGTGAGATAGCCGCCGGTCAGGGCCTTGCCGACCGTCATGATGTCCGGCACGATCCCGCACCGGTCCGAGGCCCACAGCGTCCCCGTGCGGCCGAAGCCCGTCGCGATCTCGTCCACCACGAGCAGCGCGCCCGACTCGCGGGCCAGCGACGCGAGCACCCGCACGGCGTACGGGCTGTAGACGTGCATCCCGCCCGCGCCCTGCAGGATCGGCTCGACCACGACCGCCGCGGCGTCGGCGGCGTGCTCGGCATACAGCCGGCGCGTCTCCCGCTCCCAGGCCGCCATCTCGGGATCGCTGCCGTCCCGGTCGAGGCCGCCGGGTGGTCGCGGCGCGAAGACCTGCTCGGGCAGGACGCCGGTGAACAACGAGTGCATGCCGCCCTCGGGGTCGCACACGCTCATCGGGGCGAAGGTGTCGCCGTGGTAGCCGCCGCGGATCGTGAACATGCGTCGCCGGGGCCGCCCGAGGGCGACGTGGTGCTGCCAGGCCATCTTGAGGGCGACCTCGACGGCCACGGACCCCGAGTCGGCGAGGAAGACGTGCTGGAGCGGGGACTCGTCGCCGTCACCACGTGGGGCGAGCTCGACCAGCCGCCGGCCGAGGCGGATCGCGGGCTCGTGCGTCAGTCCGCCGAACATCACGTGGCTCATCCGGCTCAGCTGGTCGTGCGCGGCCGCGTCGAGCTCCGGGACGGCATACCCGTGGATGGCACACCACCAGGAGGACATGGCGTCCACGACCTCGTGGGTCTCGCCGTCGACGTCCAGCCGCAGCCGCACCCCCTCGGCGGAGCGCACGAGGTGAGGCGCCGTGGTGGCGGGAAAGGTCGAGTAGGGGTGCCAGAGGTGATCCCGGTCCCAGTCGCGCAGCAGCGTCTCCTGAACAGTGTTCATGACGCCAGTATCGCTTCTCGCGCAGCGGAGCTCGCGGCCGCGCTCACCTGGGGTGTGCAAGGCTGCACCCCGCCCGAGGAGCTATGCGGACCCACGCATACACTCCAAAAGGGGTCCCACACCGTCGTGGACCCGCACCCACCACAGCGAGGTCAGCATGGCAACCCTTGATGCTCACTCTCCCGGGACACACCCCGCGCCCGAGTCCGGTGACCAGCTCCAGCGAAACCTGTCCAACCGCCACGTCCAGCTCATCGCCATCGGCGGAGCGATCGGCACCGGCCTGTTCATGGGCTCCGGCAAGACGATCCACGCCGCGGGCCCCTCGATCCTGCTCGTCTACCTCACCGTCGGCGTCATGCTCTTCTTCGTCATGCGCGCCATGGGGGAGCTGCTCCTGCACAACCTCGACTACAAGTCCTTCCAGGACTTCTGCGCCGAGATGCTCGGCCCCTGGGCCGGATTCATGTCCGGCTGGACCTACTGGCTGTGCTGGGTCGTCACCGGCATGGCCGAGATCATCGCCGTCACCGGCTACTGGAACTTCTGGGTCAACCCCGACCACCCCACCGAGATGAAGCCCCTCTCGCTGGTCCTCGCCGTGGTCATGCTCGGGTTCCTGCTGTTCCTCAACCTGCTCACCGTCAGGCTGTTCGGCGAGATGGAGTTCTGGTTCGCGATCATCAAGGTCATCGCGATCGTCGCCCTGATCATCATGGGCATCTGGATGCTCGTCACGGTCTTCACCTCCCCGGACGGCACCAAGGCCTCGATCACCTACCTCTGGGACCGTGGCGGCTTCTTCCCCAAGGGCCTCGACGGGTTCGGCGCCGGCTTCCAGATCGCCGTGTTCGCGTTCGTCGGCATCGAGCTCGTCGGCACCACCGCCGCCGAGACCAAGGACCCCACCACGACCCTGCCGCGGGCCATCAACTCGATCCCGGTCCGCATCATCGTGTTCTACGTCCTGGCGCTGCTGGTCATCATGACCGTCACGCCCTGGGACAAGATCGACGCCGGGCAGTCGCCGTTCGTCAACCTGTTCAGCCTCGCCGGGCTCGCCGCCGCCGCCACGGTCATGAACTTCGTGGTGCTGACCTCGGCGTCGTCGAGCTGCAACTCCGGGCTGTTCTCCACGTCACGCATGCTGTACGGCCTCTCGCACAAGGGCATGGCGCCCCGCGCGTTCGGCCGCCTGTCGCGCCACAAGGTCCCGCAGAACGGCCTGTTCGTCTCGGTGCTGCTGGTCGCCACGTCGATCCTGCTCATGCTCGACGACTCCGTCATGGGCGCCTTCACGGTCGTCACCACGATCTCGGCCGTGCTGTTCATCTTCGTCTGGGGCCTGATCCTGCTCAGCTACATCGTCTACCTGCGCCGTCACCCGGAGGCTCACGCGCGGTCGGTCTACAAGATGCCGGGGGCGCACTTCATGCCGTATGTCGTCCTGGCGTTCTTCGCCGTGGTGCTGGTGCTCCTGACCCAGGAGAAGGACACCCTCCAGGCGCTGCTGGTCACACCCGTCTGGTTCGTCATCCTCGTCGGCGCGTGGTTCGCGGTGCGCAACCGTGTGCACCACGACAGCTCGACCACCGAGCTCGTGGACTGACCCGACCCGCCGGGGGACTCAGACCGGCCAGGTCTCCCGGCGCCAGGCGGCGTCCCAGAACATCCACTCGTAGCGCGCCGCCGTGGAGTAGGCCTCGTGCATCCGTTCCATGGTGGCGTCGTCGGCGCCCTCGGCGCACCGGTCGACGATCGCCTTGGCGCGGCCCACCGAGGCGGCGAACTCCTCGTCGGAGTACATCCCGATCCAGTCGCCGTAGGCATGGCCGTCGAGCGAGCCGGCCTGGCTCAGCAGGTGGTCGCCCACGTCCTGGTAGATCCAGAAGCAGGGCAGCACGCCGGCTGCGGCCACGGCATACGAGCCCTGGGTGGTCAGCGACGACAGGTAGGACGTGTAGGCGAGGCAGCTGGGGGAGCGGCGCGCAGCCGCGAGGTCGGCGACGTGCGCGCCGTGCAGCTCCCGCTCGACCACGACCGTGGTGCGGGCCGACTCCGCCCAGAACAGCATCTCGTCGGGGTCGGTGGCCTGCCCGGCGAGGGTCGCGAGCACCCGGCCGTAGTCCGCGAGGTAGAGCGCGTCCTGCGCCATGTAGTAGGTGAAGCGCTCGCGGTCGAGCGTGCCGTCGGCCAGGCCCTGCACGAACGGCAGCTCGTCGATCGCGGACCGGACGTCGGCGGTGCGCGCCCAGGCGTCGGTGGTGAAGGTCATCGGTCAGCTCCAGACGTCGTGGAAGTGGTGGACCGGGCCGTGCCCGTGCCCGACGTGCAGCTCGTCGGCGTGCCGCAGCGCCTCGGTGAGCCAGGCCTTGGCGTCGCGGCAGGTCGTCTCCCAGTCGGGACGCCGTGGACGCAGGGCTGCGAGGGCGGAGGACAGGGTGCACCCGGTGCCGTGCGTATGCCGGGTGGCCACCCACTCGGCCGTGATCAGCACCTGGCCACGGGCGTCGGCGAGGACGTCGGTCGCCTGCTCGCTGCCGGTGTGGTGTCCGCCCTTGACGTAGGCGCGGCGTGCTCCGGCCGCGACGAGCGCCCGCGCCTGGTCGACCATCTCGTCGACGCTTCCGGCCGGCTCGGCGTCGAGCAGCACCGCGGCCTCGGGCAGGTTGGGCGTGATGATGCTCGCGAGCGGGACGAGCTCGCGCACGGCCGCGACGGCGGACTCGTCGAGCAGCCTGTCGCCGCTGGTCGCCACCATGACGGGGTCGAGCACGATCGGCGTCTCGCCCGCCTCCTCGGCGCGCAGCCGCTGCAGCACCCGTCCGACGGCCGCGGTGACCTCGGCGTCGGCGAGCATGCCGATCTTGACGGCGTCGGGGGTGATGTCGGCCAGCAGCGTCTCCAGCTGGGCGGTGACGAAGTCGGCGGGCACGACGTGCACCCCGGTCACGCCCTGCGTGGACTGCGCGGTGAGCGCGGTGATGACGCACATGCCGTAGGCGCCCAGCGCGGAGAAGGTCTTGAGGTCGGCCTGGATGCCGGCGCCGCCCGAGGGATCGCTGCCGGCGATGGAGAGGACCGTGGTCGGGGCGGTCATCGCGCCTCTCCCCGTGGTCGGTCGGGCGCCTGGGCCGTATGCCGCTCCGCCGCCTCGCGCCACCGCGCCAGCAGCGTGGCCGCCGCCTCGCGGGGGTCGGGCGCGGCGCAGACGGCGCTGACGACGGCGGCCCCGTCGACGCCGGTGGCCGGGAGCAGGCCGATGCGCGACGCGTGGATGCCGCCGATGGCGACCGTCGGCCAGGGGCTGGCGGCGACGAGCGCCGCGATGCCCTCGGGGCCGGCGGGGGTCGCGGCGTCGGGCTTGGTGGCCTGCTCCCACACCGGTCCCAGGCCGAGGTAGTCGACGGTGCCCTCGGGCAGGGCCCGGGCCGCCTCGACGTGAGCGGGGGTCTGGCAGGAGAGCCCGAGGAGGCGGTCGGGCCCGAGGAGCTCGCGCGCCCGCTCGGGGGACAGGTCGCTCTGGCCGATGTGGGCGCCCGCGGCCCCGGTTGCCTCGACGAGGTCGACCCGGTCGTTGACGACGACGGGGACGCCGGTGCCCTCGAGCGCCCGGATCACCGACCGCGTGAGGCGCAGGATCCGCTCGTCGTCGGCCCGGGGGTCACGCACCTGCACGAGGGTCGCGCCCCCGTCCACGGCGGCGCGGGCGACCCGCGCGACCTGGTCGTCGCCGCCGCACATGGCCGTGTCGGTGACGAGGTAGAGCGTGAGGTCGAGATCGCGTCCCTCGAGGACGGACCGCTGACCGGTCATGAGAGCACCAGCCCGGAGGCGAGCTCGTCGGGGGTGACCAGGCTCAGCTCGTCGAGCAGCGCCACGGCGAAGCTGCCGGGCCCCCGAGCCGCGCGGGCGGCGCGCTCGGCGGCCACCGTCAGCAGCCCCGTCGCGCTCGTGGCGGCGAGCAGCGCGTCGTCGCACACGGCCGCGAAGCCCGCCATCAGGGCGCCGAGGGCGCAGCCCACCCCGGTGACCTTGGTCATCACGGGGTCGCCGTTGTGCACCCGGACCAGGCGCTCGCCGTCCGTGAGGTGGTCGACGGCGCCGCTGACCGCGACGACCGTGCGGCGGGAGGTGGCGAGCTCGCGGGCGCGGTCCAGGACCTCCTCGGGCGAGTCGGCGCTGTCGACCCCGCGACCTCCGAGACCGCCCAGCAGCCCCGCGATCTCGGAGGCGTTGCCGCGCACGATCGTCGGCGCGTGCAGGTCCATGAGCGAGACCGCGACCCCGGTGCGCCAGGCCAGGCCGCCGGCGGCGACCGGGTCGAGCACCCACGGCGTGCCGGCGGCCTGCGCGCCCGTGACGGCGGCCCGCATGGCGGCCGTCGTGTCGTCGTACGGCGTCCCGGTGTTGACCAGCACGCCGCCCGCGACCCGGGCGAAGGCCTCCGCCTCGTGCGGGTTGTCCACCATGGCGGGGGCGGCGCCGGCGGCCAGCAGGACGTTGGCCGTCCACTGGGCCACGACGATGTTGGTGAGGCTCTGGACCAGAGGCGTGGTGGCCCTGAGCCGGGCGAGCGCCTCGGCCACCTCGTCGGGGGTGACTGCGGCCACCGGGTCCACGGATGCGTCCGTCATACGACGTCCCTTCGCTAGCACGACCTAGATCAGGTGCGACGGGTGTGATCTCAGCCCGGCCGACGGCCAGGCACCCCGCGTCTCCTCGCACCCTAACGGACGCGGTCGGCGAGGGGACCACGGGGCCCCACGGGAGGTTGTCCACAGGCCCGGCCGCCGACGCGTGGATCCGCGCCGTCGTCCACAGGCCCCGGGCCGGGGGTGGTGGCCCAGCCCGGGGCTGGTGACGATCGCTGCATGGACACCACACCCACCACCGCCGACATCCCGCTCACCCTCGACGAGATGCTCGAGGGACGTTCGATGCGCGACGTCGTCCACCTGCGGCGAGCCATCCAGGCCACGATGCCGCCGCCCGGGCCGCGCGACCGACGTCGCCGTCCTGGTCGGCGACCTCAACGGGCACCTCGTCGCCCCCATGTCCTTCCGGGACCTGCCGTCCCCCTGCGATCCCGCCCACGTGCGAGTGCTCCTCGAGGTGGTCGCCGAGGTGCTGGGTGAGCATGCGACGGTCGCCACCCTGCTCGTGCGGCCCGGGCCGGCGCACGCGATCGCCGCCGATCGCGCGTGGCAGGAGGTCGCGCAGAGGTGCTGGCAGGAGAAGGGGGTGATCGACCTCGGGTGCTTCGTCGTCGGCACCCACGGCGTGGACCTGCTCCCCAGGCTGGAGCTCGTCGCCTGAGGCGCTGCCCGGGGCGATACCCCTAGGCGTCGAGGTCGACGATCACCGGGGCGTGGTCGCTCGCGCCCTTGCCCTTGCGCTCCTCGCGGTCGATGGACGCGCCCGTCACCCGGCTCGCGAGCGCGGGGCTCGCCAGGCAGAAGTCGATGCGCATGCCCTGCTTCTTGGGGAAGCGCAGCTGGGTGTAGTCCCAGTAGGTGTAGGTGCGGGGCTCGGACGTGTAGGGCCGGACCACGTCGGCGAAGCCCGCGGCCACCACGGCCGCGAAGGCCTCGCGCTCCGGGACCGAGACGTGCGTCTTGCCCTCGAAGAAGGCCATGTCCCAGACGTCCTCGTCCTGCGGGGCGACGTTCCAGTCACCCATGAGCGCGACCTGGGCCCCGGGGTCCTCGGCGAGCCAGCGCTCGCCGTCCGCCCTGAGCCGGGCGAGCCAGTCGAGCTTGTAGGCGTAGTGGGGGTGCCCGAGCTCGCGCCCGTTGGGGACGTAGAGCGACCAGACGCACACCCCGTCGCACGTCGCTCCGAGCGCCCGAGCCTCGGCGACCGGCTCCGGCTCGCCGTACGTCGGCATGTGCTCGAAGCCGACCTGCACGTCCGTGAGCCCGACGCGAGAGGCGATGGCGACGCCGTTCCACTGGTTGAGGCCGTGGTGGGCGACCTCGTAGCCCGCCTGCTCGAACGGCAGCATCGGGAACTGCGCGTCCTTGCACTTGGTCTCCTGCATGGCCAGCACGTCCACGTCATGGCGCTCGAGGAAGGCGACGACGCGGTCGACGCGGGTCCGGATGCTGTTGACGTTCCAGGTTGCGATGCGCACCTCGCCAACCTACCGGAGGCGCCTGGCCAAGCCTCTACGCTGTCGCTCATGGCAACTGCACTCGTCACCGGCGCGTCCGCCGGCATCGGCCTGGCCTTCGTCCGTGAGCTGGCCTGCCGCGGCCACGACCTCGTCCTGGTCGCCCGCAACCGCGACCGGCTGCAGGAGGTCGCCGACGACCTGCGGGACCTGCACGGCACGAGCTGCGAGATCCTCGTCGCGGACGTCGCCGAGCGCGACCAGCTGCAGCGCGTGGCGGACCGGGTCGCCGACCAGGCACGCCCGGTGGACCTCGTCGTCAACAACGCCGGCTACGGCCTCAAGACGGACTTCCTGCGCACCCCGATCGAGCGGGAGGAGCACCACCTGATGATCCACACCCGCGCGGTGCTCGTGGTGTCGCAGGCCGCGGCGCTGGCGATGCGCGAGCGGGGGCGAGGGGCCGTCGTCAACGTCTCGTCGGTGGCGTCGTTCGTGCAGATGGGGACCTACTCCGCCGCCAAGGCGTGGTGCACGACCTTCACCGAGGGCCTGGCCAACGAGCTGCAGGGCACCGGGGTCACCGCCACGGCGCTGTGCCCGGGCTTCACGCACACGGAGTTCCACCAGCGGGCCTCGATGAACATGTCCCACCTGCCCGACGCCGCGTGGCTCGACGCCGACCGGCTCGTGCAGGACTGCCTGGACGACGTCGCCCGCGGTCGTGCGCTGAGCGTGCCCGGCGGGGTCTACAAGGCTGTCGTGGGAATCGTCCAGGTGGCGCCGCGGGGGATCGTCCGCCGGGTCAGTGGGCGCCTGGCCTCGGGTCGCCGCACCGCCCGCTGAGCCCGCCCCCGCCGGGCCGCAACTAGGCTGGGGCCTCATGAACACCGCGCCCACGAACCCCGCCGACGCCCGCGCCCGCCTGCTTGAGATCATCAAGGACAAGGCGATCGTCCACGGTCGCGTCACCCTGTCCTCCGGCAAGGAGGCCGACTACTACGTCGACCTGCGGCGCATCACCCTCGACGGCGAGGCGGCGCCCCTGGTCGGCATCGTGATGCGCGACCTCACCAGGGACCTGGCGTATGACGCCGTGGGCGGCCTCACGCTCGGCGCCGACCCCGTCGCCACGTCGATGCTGCACGCGTCCGCCGCCGCAGGCGAGCGGCTCGACGCGTTCGTCGTCCGCAAGGCCGGCAAGGCGCACGGCCTGCAGCAGCGCATCGAGGGTCCGTCGATCCGCGGTCGTCGCGTGCTGGTCGTCGAGGACACCACGACCACGGGCGGCTCGCCGCTCGACGCCGTCGCCGCCGCCCGCGAGGACGGGGCCGAGGTGGTGGCCGTGGCCACCATCGCCGACCGCGCGACCGGCGCCGGCGAGCGCATCCAGGACGAGGCCGGGGTGCCCTACCTGCACGTCTACTCCCTGGAGGAGCTCGGCCTCGCCTGACCGGCTGACCGGCTCACCGGCTCACCGGCGGGGCGGTCCCGGCCGCCGGGTGCCGCAGGGAACGCCGGAGGGCGGCGGCTCGTCATACGGTCAACCGCCGTGATCGGCCGACTAGGCTGATCACGACCTCAGTCCCGCTCTGGAGGGAGCCGACGTGACACCCGTCCACATCACGCTGATCGTCCTGCTCGTCATCATCGCCCTGATCGTCATGTGGCTCGTCGGCATGCACAACAGCCTCATCGGGCTGCGCAACCGCACGCAGGAGTCCTGGCGCCAGATCGACGTCGAGCTCAAGCGGCGGCACGACCTGAT
Organism: Arsenicicoccus sp. UBA7492; assembly: GCF_002479615.1. NCBI lineage: Bacteria > Bacillati > Actinomycetota > Actinomycetes > Micrococcales > Intrasporangiaceae > Arsenicicoccus > Arsenicicoccus sp. UBA7492. The sequence continues at coordinate 67,169 of NZ_DLOE01000043.1, forward strand.
CCCCAACCTCGTCGAGACCGTCAAGGGCTTCGCGACCCACGAGCGCGGCACGCTCGACGACGTGATGCGCGCGCGGTCCGCCGCCGTCAGCGCCGGGGGCAGCCCCGCCGAGACCGCCGCCGCGGAGCAGCAGCTCACCGGCGCCGTGGGCCGCCTGATGGCCGTCGCCGAGGCCTACCCGCAGCTCCAGGCCAACTCGAACTTCCTGGCCCTGCAGCAGGAGCTCGCCTCCACCGAGGACCGCATCGCCTCCGGGCGCCGCTACTACAACGCCACGGTGCGCGAGCTCAACACCAAGGTCGAGTCCTTCCCGAGCAACATGATCGCCAAGCAGTTCGGGATCCACCAGGAGCAGTACTTCGAGGCCGAGGCGCAGGCGCGCAGCACCCCTCAGGTCAACTTCGACACCAACTCGCCGCGCACCTACGAGTCCGCCCCCGAGCCCCAGCACGGTGGTCCCTCGCAGGGCGCCACCCCGGCCGCTCCGGCCCAGCCGGCCGCGCCCGCCCAGGCGCCCGGTCTCGGTCAGCCGGGCACGGCGGAGGGCGCTCACGCCCCGGCCGGCGGTCTGCCCGCCGGTGCCGCTGACAACGCTCAGGGCGCCGGTCGTCAGGGCGGCGTCCCAGACACCAACCCGCACCAGGAGGGCGGCGCCCTCAGCTGGCCGTCCACCCAGCCGGACAAGCCCCAGCAGTAGTCACCAGCACGAAGGACGCCCACCCCCGATCCAGGGGGTCGGCGTCCTTCGTCGTCGCGTCGGGTGGTCGGCCGGCTCTCGCCCGGTCAGGCCTCGTGGCGGGTGCTGCCCGCGCCCGGCGTCGGGTCGATGGTGGCGCGGCCCTTGCGGCGCTTGTGCATCCACCACTCGAAAACCATGGGGAGCACCGAGATGGCGACGATCAGCAGGATCGCGGTCTCGAGGTTGTTCTGCACCGCGGGGATGGCGCCCAGGAAGTAGCCGAGCAGGGTCACGCCGCAGGCCCACAGCACCGCGCCGACCGCCGACCAGGTGAAGAACCGCTTGCGGTCCATCTGGCCGACGCCCGCGACGACCGTGATGAAGGTCCGCACGATCGGCACGAACCGACCGATGACCAGGGCCTTGTTGCCGTACTGGTCGAAGAAGGCGATGGTCTGGTCGAAGTACTTCTTCTTGAGGAAGCGCCCGTCGCGGTTGTAGAGCGGGGTCCCGATGGCCCGCCCGATCTCGTAGCCCACCACGTTGCCGGCGAACGCGGCGATCGACAGCAGCGCCAGGGCGAGGCCCAGGTGGACGTCGACGTCTCCGCGCTTGATGAACATGCCGATCGCAAAGAGCAGCGAGTCGCCCGGCAGGATCGGGAACAGCAGGCCGCACTCGACGAACACGATCGCCATGGAGAGCCAGAAGAAGGCGTTGCCGTAGTTGTCGAGGAGGTACTGCGGGTCCATCCAGCTCAGGGAGGACATCAGCTCGGGGATCATCACGCCGACCAGGGTACGGGGGATTCCTGTCCCCCCGCTGTCGCACCGCTGTGGCGGCGGGAGGGTTCCTCGACCCGGCCGCTCCCTCGCCGGGCGGGGACCGAGGCCGTATGCCGATAGCCTGCCGCCCGTGAGCGATCAGGCATCCGGCGGGGGAGTCGCGACGACGGGCGGCGGGCGGGCGGCGGCGATCGGTGTCGGGCCCTGGCCGGGACCCTGGCCCACGCGGCCGGACGGGTCACCGGACCCCCGCTACGACCCGGAGCTGCTGCGGGACGGCGACCGCCGCAACGTGGAGGACCGCTTCCGCTACCTGACGATGGCGGCGATCGTGGCGGCGCTGGACGAGACGCGGCACGAGCTGCACGTCGCCGTCGAGAACTGGGAGCACGACCTCAACATCGGGTCGGTGATCCGCACCGCCAACGCGTTCAACGTCGCTGCCTTCCACGTCGTGGGCCGTCGCCGCTGGAACCGTCGCGGCGCGATGGTCACAGACCGCTACCAGCACGAGATCCACCACCCGGACGTCGCCGATCTCGTCGCCTGGTGCCGCGCGCAGGAGCGTGACGCGCTGGAGAGCGGGCGGGACGGCATACCGCTGATCGCGGTCGACAACGTGTCCGGGAGCGTGCCGCTCGAGACCTTCGAGCTGCCGCGGCGGTGCGTGCTGGCGTTCGGGCAGGAGGGGCCCGGGCTGACGAGCGAGCTGCTGGACGCCGCGGACGCCGTCGTGCACATCACGCAGTTCGGGTCGACGCGGTCGATCAACGCCGGCGCGGCTGCCGCGATCGCGATGCACGCGTGGGTGCGAAGGTGGGCGGACATGCCTACCTGAGGTAGGTCCATCGGCCTGGGGTGCGAAGGCGGGCGGATGTGACTACCTGAGGTAGGTACGGATACCCATGTGCGTGGGGGTGAGGGTCTCCTAGCCTGGAAGTGCGCGATGCACCAGAGGGGGAGGTGCATCGCGCACCACTGTGTCCAGCACCCTGCGCACCACACTGTGCCCAGCAGCATGTGCAGCACCGTCCCGGCCCTCGCGGGTGTCCGTCCCGTGGCGTTTCGCGCCCACCAGGTGGACCCCTGCGGGGGCCGGTCGCCGTCCTGGGCCCGGTGATGGAAGGATGGGAACGTGCCTCCGGCCCCGTGCCGGTCACCGACAGCCCAACCGAAGGAGAACCCGCACATGCCCATCGCAACCCCTGAGGTCTACCGCGACATGCTCGACCGCGCGAAGGCTGGCTCCTTCGCGTACCCGGCCATCAACGTCACCTCCTCCCAGACCGCGACGGCAGCGATCCGCGGTTTCGCCGAGGCCGGCAGCGACGGCATCCTCCAGGTCTCGACCGGCGGCGCGGAGTACCTCTCCGGCTCGACCATCAAGGACATGGTGACCGGGTCCCTGGCCCTCGCCGCCTACGCCACCGAGGTCGCCAAGAACTACGACGTCAACATCGCCCTCCACACGGACCACTGCCCCGAGAACAAGCTGGACGGCTTCGTCCGCCCGCTGCTCAAGGCGTCGGAGGCTAACTACGAGAAGTACGGCGTCCCGATCTTCCAGTCCCACATGTGGGACGGCTCGGCCGTGCCGCTAGACCGCAACCTCGAGATCGCCCAGGAGCTCCTCGCGATCTGCAACAAGCTCGACGTCGTCCTCGAGGTCGAGATCGGTGTCGTCGGTGGCGAGGAGGACGGTGTCGCCAACGAGATCAACGACCAGCTCTACACCACCACCGAGGACGCGCTGAAGACCGTCGAGGCGCTCGGCCTGGGCGAGAAGGGTCGCTACATGGCCGCCCTCACCTTCGGCAACGTGCACGGCGTCTACAAGCCGGGCAACGTCAAGCTGCGCCCCGAGATCCTCAAGGAGTGCCAGGACGCGATCGTCGCCAAGTACGGCACCGACAAGGGCGACAAGCCGCTCGACCTCGTCTTCCACGGCGGCTCGGGCTCCCTGCCGCAGGAGATCTCGGACGCGGTCGACTACGGCGTCATCAAGATGAACGTCGACACCGACACCCAGTACGCCTTCACGCGCCCGGTCGCCGACTGGATGCTGAAGAACTACAGCGGCGTCCTCAAGATCGACGGCGAGGTCGGCAACAAGAAGCAGTACGACCCGCGCGCGTGGGGCAAGGAGGCGGAGGCCGGCATGGCCCGCCGTGTCATCGAGGCCTGCGAGAACCTGCGTTCCGCCGGCACCCACAAGTGAGTCGAGGACTGCATGACTGAGCGCCCCAACCTGCTGGGGCCCGAGCCGACGCGGCTGCCGGTGGACCCGGCGGCCGCGTCGCTCGCGTCCGGGCAGGACGCCATGGCCGTGGCCGCGGCCAACCCCACCTCGTCGCTGGCCTGGGCCACGCTCGCGGAGTCCGCCCTGCAGGGTGGGCGCCCGGTCGAGGCCTACGCCTACGCCCGCACGGGCTACCACCGTGGGCTCGACTCGCTGCGTCGCGCCGGCTGGCGCGGTCAGGGTGAGGTCCCCTGGGAGCACGAGCCCAACCGCGGATTCCTCTGTGCCGTCGCAGCGCTCGCCTACGCGGCGGACGCCATCGGCGAGGAGGACGAGCGGGAGCGCTGCGCCCAGCTGCTGCGCGACTCCTCGATGGAGGCGGCGCGCCAGATGGGCCTGGTCCCTCCGCAGGAGTGACCCTGCCGTCTGCCGACACAGGTATGACGAGAGCGCGCCCTC
>NZ_DLOE01000043.1:71504-159929 GCF_002479615.1 Arsenicicoccus sp. UBA7492
GAGGGCGCGCTCTCGTCATACGGTCTGGACATGGGTGGTGCCGGGGCATCCCCTGCCCCGGCACCTGTTCCCCCTGTGAGGCTTGCGCCGCCATCAAGCGCGTGGCCTCGTGTCCGCGATCGATCACGACGTGGTGCTCAGTCACATCGCGTGTTGTTCGTTCGCGTTGTCCCCAGTATGTCGCAACGCAGCGTGCTCGGGTGTCGCTTTTCGGCCAATGGCACTAACCTGCCAAGAAGAATCTGTAACACCCTTCCTGAGCAGGTGCGATGACCTCTTTCCTCAGCTCCCTGGACATCGATCGCGATGCCGAGCGGCTCTACCGACGAGTACTCCGCAGCGCCCCCGTCAGCGTCGACGAGCTGGCGGGCCGGCTCGGGTGGTCGGAGGACGCGGTCCGGTCGGCGGCGGCGCACCTGGTCGACCGGGGACTGGTCACCGAGACGGCCGACGGGATGCTGGACGCCGACGACCCTCGCGCCGCCATCGGCAGGCTCGTGGAGTCGGGCCTGCACGACGTGCGCCGGCGCCAGGGCAACCTCGAGCGCACCCGCAACGCCATCGCGCACTTCGCGGTGGACCACACCGGTGCGCGATCCGGCGTCCGCCGCCCCACCTGGGAGGTCGTACCCGCGGACCTCATGACGGGCGTCGTGCTGGAGGGCATCCAGACCACGACGGGCGTGATCCGCTCGTCGGCCATCACCGCCGACTGGAGCCCGGACGGGATCGAGCAGGTCCTCGACCTGTCCCGCCGCACCATCGAGTCGGGCCGGTCGATGCGCTCGCTGTATCCCATGGCCGCCATCGCGTCGGCGTCCTCCCGGATGTGGATGGCGCGGTTCGCGAAGGTGGGGGAGGAGCAGCGACTCGTGCGCGAGCCGCTCAGCGAGTTCGTCGTCTTCGGCGACGACCTCGTGCTCGCCACGACGGACTGGGGGAGCCTGGAGGCGGACTACGTCAAGGTGCGGGACCCCATGCTGGTCGCCGCGTTCCAGCGGCTCTTCGACCTCGCGTGGGAGGCCGGCCAGCCTCCGCCGGACGCCGCGGCCGACGACGGCGACACCCGCCGGCTGCTCACCCTCCTGGCCGCCGGGCACAAGGACGAGGTGATCGCGCGCCACCTGGGGGTGTCCCTGCGGACGGTGCGCCGACGCGTGGCGCTGCTCATGGACGAGGCGGGCGTCGAGACGCGGTTCCAGCTCGGCATGGCGGTGGCCCGGCGGGCGGCCGGGAGCGGCGGCATACCGGGTCGGCAACGTCCCTGAACAGGCCGGTCGCGTAAACTCGGGGGGCACGGGCGCCTGTCTCGTGCGGACCTGAAGCAGGGAAGGCGACTATCTGACATGCCAGGCATCGTGCTGGTCGGGGCGCAGTGGGGCGACGAGGGCAAGGGCAAGGCGACTGACCTGCTCGGCTCCGAGATCGACTACGTCGTGAAGTTCAACGGCGGCAACAACGCCGGCCACACGGTGGTGATCGACGGCGAGAAGTACGCCCTGCACCTGCTGCCCTCGGGCATCCTCACCCCCGGCGTCACGCCGGTGATCGGCAACGGCGTCGTCGTCGACCTGTCCGTGCTGATGGAGGAGCTCGACGGCCTCGAGGCGCGCGGCCTGGACACCTCCCGCCTGCGGATCAGCGCCAACGCCCACGTCATCGCGTCCTACAACACGACGATGGACAAGGTCGGCGAGCGCTTCCTCGGCAAGCGCAAGATCGGCACCACCGGCCGGGGCATCGGCCCGACCTACGCCGACAAGATGAACCGCGTCGGCATCCGCGTCCAGGACCTCTTCGACGAGTCGATCCTGCGGCAGAAGGTCGAGGCCGCGCTGGTCTCCAAGAACCAGGTGCTCACCAAGCTCTACAACCGCCGGGCCATCGAGGCCGAGGAGGTCGTGCAGGAGCTCCTCTCGTACGTCGACCGGCTGCGGCCCATGGTCGCCGACACCTCGCTGGAGATCTCCGAGGCGCTGGACGCCGGCAAGGTCGTGCTCTGCGAGGCGGGCCAGGCGACCCTGCTCGACGTCGACCACGGCACCTACCCCTACGTCACGTCCTCCAACGCGACCGCGGGCGGAGCGTGCACCGGCGCGGGCATCCCGCCGACCCGCATCGACCGGGTCATCGCGATCCTCAAGGCCTTCACCACGCGCGTGGGCGAGGGGCCCTTCCCGACCGAGCTGCACGACGAGGTCGGCGACCGGCTGCGCGAGATCGGGCACGAGTTCGGCACGACCACCGGCCGTCCGCGGCGCATCGGCTGGCTCGACGTCGTCATCGGGCGCTACGCCACGCGCATCAACGGCGTCACCGACTTCGTCATCACCAAGCTCGACAACCTCGACAGCTTCGCCGAGATCCCGGTGTGCGTGGCCTACGAGATCAACGGCGAGCGCGTCGACGAGATGCCGGTGTCGCAGAGCGACTTCCACCACGCCACACCGGTCTACGAGGTCCTGCCCGGCTGGCAGGAGGACATCACCGGCTGCCGCAGCTTCGACGAGCTGCCCGAGAACGCCCGCCGCTACGTGGAGTTCGTCGAGCAGCAGGTCGGCGCGCGCGTGTCGGTGATCGGCGTGGGGCCGGGTCGCGACGAGGTGGTCGTGCGCCACGACCTGCTCGGCCGCGACTGATCGGCCGCGACTGATCGGCTGCGACTGGTCGGCGGGGGCTCAGCGGTCGCGGTGCTCGCGCTCGCGGATCCGCTCGTGGTGGTGGATGACCTCGTCGATCACGAAGCGCAGGAACTTCTCGCTGAACTCCGGGTCCAGCTCGGCGGCCTCGGCGAGGCGGCGCAGGCGCGCGATCTGACGCTCCTCGCGGGACGGGTCGGCCGGCGGCAGCTCCGCGGTCGCCTTGTACTCCCCGACCTTCTGCGTGACCTTGAACCGCTCGGCCAGCATGTGGATCAGGGCGGCGTCGATGTTGTCGATGCTCTGGCGGTAGGCCGCGAGGACCGGGTCGTCGCCCGCCGTCTCGGTCGACCGGTGGTCCTGCTCGCTCATGGGGCCTGAGTCTGTCCTGTCACCCCGGGAGCGGGTAGCCCCGTCTCAGCGTGTGTCGGGGCGGATCACCGTCATGCGGTGGGCTGCGCGCGTCAGCACGACATACAGGGTCCGTATGCCGCCCGCGGTCTCGGCCACGATCGCGTCCGGGTCGACGACCACCGTCGCGTCGTACTCGAGACCCTTGGTGGACAGCGGGTCGATCGCGACGACGCGGTCGCCCAGCGGCTCCAGCGCCGGGCGCAGCCCGTCCCAGGACGCCGGCAGGATGACCGTCACCAGGCCGTCGACCTCGTCGAGGAGGCCCCCGGCCACGGCGACGACCTGCTCGGCGAGCTCGGCGCGGGGGACGTCGAGCTCGACCGGGTCGACGCCGGTCTCGCGGACGGCCTGCGGGATGTCGGCGTCCGGCACCGCGGCGCGGATGACGCGGGAGGCGTAGTCGAAGATCTCGGCGGCGTTGCGGTAGTTGGTCGTCATGTGGAAGCGCGCGGGCTCCTTGCCGCCCCAGGCCTCCTCGCGGGCCGCGGCCGCCTCGACGGGGTCGGGCCACGACGCCTGGGCGGCGTCGCCGACCACGGTCCAGGATCCCCAGCGCCCGCGTCGCCCGAGGGATCGCCACTGCATGGGGGAGACGTCCTGGGCCTCGTCGACGAGGACGTGGGCGTACTCGTCGACGTCGCCGATCCGCCCGGACAGCAGGCGCTCGCGAGCCGTGGCGGGCGCGAGCTCGGCGCGGGGCTCGACGGCGGCCAGGCGCTGACGGCCGACGACGACCTCCTGCACGCCGTGGCGCTCGGTGGCGTCCAGCTCCTCGATCTCGTAGAAGCCGCGCTCCTCCTGCTCGAGCTCGACGACCGGGCCGAGGCGGGCCGCGACGTCGTCGACGAGGGCGACGTCGGCCACCGACCAGGTGCCGGTGCGGAGCGCGACCTGCATCGAGGCGACGACCTCCGCCTGCTCGGTGTCAGACAGGATCCCGCGCGCGTGCCGGGCCAGGACCTCGGGGTCGGCCAGCCAGAGCAGGACCTCGCGAGGGTCGACGGGACGCCACCACTCGCGCAGGAAGGCGTCGACCTCCAGGTGGTCGTCGTAGGCGTCGAAGAACTCCTCGCGGTCCCCGCCGTGCACGGTGGCCCAGGCTGCCTCGCCGAGGGCCTCACCGGCTGCGTCCCACGAGCCGTTGCGGCGCTGGTGGCGCAGGACCCGGCGGCGGACGCGGTCGAGCGCGCCGGCGTCGAGGCGGACGGGGTGGCCGGAGATCATGGCGCGGAACTCCGTGGGGGCCAACGGGTCCCGGCCGCGAGCGGCGCGGGCGAGGACCGAGCGCATGCGCAGGGAGCCCTTGATCGCCGCCGCGGCGGGGGAGTCGACGCGGTCGGTCGACATGCCGTCGACGAGGTCGCCGAGCGCCCGCAGGGAGACCGAGTCCTCACCGAGCGACGGCAGCACGCGCTCGATGTAGGCCGTGTAGGCGGCGCTCGGGCCCACGACGAGCACCCCGCCGCTCTCGAAGCGGCGACGGTCGGAGTAGAGGAGGTAGGCCGCGCGGTGCAGCGCGACGACGGTCTTGCCGGTGCCCGGGCCGCCGGTGATCTCGGTGACCCCCGAGGCCTTGGCGCGGATGGCCTCGTCCTGGTGCTGCTGGATCGTCGCGACGATGTCGCGCATGCGGGCGCCGCGCGAGCGGGTGAGGGCGGCCATCAGCGCCCCGTCGCCGATCACGACGATGTCGTCCGGCGCCTCGGGCACCATGAGGTCGTCCTCCACGCCGATCACCCGCGGGCCGCGGCACCGCAGCACGCGGCGGCGCAGGACACCCATGGGCTCGACGGGGGTGGAGCGGTAGAAGGGGGCGGCGGCCGGGGCGCGCCAGTCGATGACGAGCGGCTCGTACTCCTCGTCGCGCACGCCGAGCCGTCCGACATAGCGGACCTCGCGTCCCTCGCCGGGGCCGGTGGGGTGATCGATGTCGAGCCGGCCGAAGACCAGGCCCTCGTGCTGGCTGTCGAGCGAGGCGCGGCGGCGAGCGGCGTTGAACATCAGGGCGTCCCGCTCGAAGAGCGCGGACGCCTCCTCGTCACGGACGTCTCCGACCCGGTCGGTGCGCCCGCGGCTCAGCCCCTCGGTCTCCAGCAGCCGGGCCCGCACGGACGCCCGCTCGAGCTCGGTGTAGACGCGGTCGACGTGCTCCTGCTCGACCGCCAGCTCGGCGCGCAGGGCCTCCTCCGCCGGGGTGGCGGGGGTCTGCTCGGCATCCGTCACGTGTGCTCTCACCTGCTGATCTCGCGTCGGTGCGGGTCGCGGGGGCGCGACCACGGAACCATCCACTCTAGTCGCGTCCGCCCGTTGCCGGACCACGTAGGTGTGAACAACAGATGTTCACCGTTCGATATTGACAGAACGTCGAACAGGGCGGACGGTGGATCTATGTCAGACGCCAGGGTGGTGGCAGATGCGATGGCTCAAGCGGGGGTCCCCGCCGCGGGTCTCGAGGGCGCGTCCGTGCTTGTCGACCCGGACGGGGTGGCGCTGCGGGTAGAGGTCGTAAGGAGGAGCCTGGTCACGGACGAGGTCGCCCGACGGCTGCTCGACGCCCGAGACAGTGGCGACGCCACGCTCATGCTGGATGCCGATCGGGTCACGCAGGGTGCACGCTCCGTGCTGGATGCTGCTCATGCCGGATACCTGGACCGGCGCGGGCGGCTGTCGCTACGGGCCCCGGGGTTGTTCGTCGCCGCCGACATCGAGCCGGTGCGAACGACTGCGGCCAGGTCGGATGCGCTGGCCGGTCGGGCGGGTGCTGAGATCGCGGCCACCCTTCTGCTCGACCCGGCCCGGCGCCGCGGTGTGCGCGAGCTGGGGCGGGAGCTCGGCAGGTCTGCGGGCACCGTCTCGCACCTTCTCGCGCTCCTGCGGGGAGATGGCTTGATCGGCCAGGACAATCGCCCCCTTGGCACCGAGCTGTTCTGGGCCTTGGTGCCACGATGGCCGAGCGCCACGTTCTCCTTCGTTCGCGCCCCCGATCTGGCTGACCCGGTGCAGGCCGACGCACTACGAATGGGGCTGTTCGACCACGGGGCGGGTCCGGGCTCGCCGGGGTGGGCCTTGACCGGCACCCTGGCCGCCGCTGCCTACGGGGCTCCAGTGGCGGCGAGGCGCGACCAGGTGCCTGACTGCTACGTGCCCGACGAGATCACCCTGCGCAGGGCCGAGAGGCTCCTTGGCGCGGCACCGTCAGGGAACGAGGCTCGGATCACGCTGCGCCTGGCGCCCGTGCCCTCCGTGGTGACGCTGAGAACGCCAGCGGGCTCTGGGGGGCCTTGGCCGCTCGCGCATCCTCTCTTCGTCGCTCTGGACCTGGCCAAGGACGCTGGGCGGGGACGCGAGGTCCTCGAGCACTGGGACCCGGCAGAGGAGTTCACGCGTGTCTGGTGACCGGGTCGTCTTCTTCGGCGACGCCATGACGACCGTGGTGCACGGGGTGCGCGAGGTCACCCATCTCCTCGGGGAGCCCCCGGTGGTCGTCGGGGGGTTGGCGGTCCTCTCGCGCCTGGCTCGTCCGTATCGAGCCACGGTGGACCTGGACATCGTCGACCGAGGGTCTCGCGATGCGCCGCACCTCGAGGTGTTGAGATCGGCACGCTTCGGCGCACGCGTGGGCCAACGACACCGCCACGCCGCTGATGCTCGAGGCGATCCCCTCGGACGGGCCTCCGGTCGTCGTGGTCGCCCGCGTCTCGCAGCCGGGGCCGCTCGTGGCCATGAAGCTGCAAGCCATCATGAACCGGTCTGCGGAGAAGCAGGCGACGGACCTGATGGACATCGTGCGGCTTGCCCTGGATGCCGGGTCAGGTCCCCTGGTCAGGGCCGGGCTGGCAGATCTCTCGCAGCGTGTCTCTGCGGACGTCGCGCTGCACGTGGACCTGTGGTTCGTCCGTCGGCGTGCCCAGTCGCTGCGCGCTCTGAGACAGTCTGGAGATGCTGACATCTCGATGGACGACCTTGACCTCGTTGCGGACCTACTCCTGGGCGCATGCCGGAGGGGCTGACGGCGTCCCGACGCCCTGGCCTGCGGGCAGCGTCGCCCTCAGCAGGGACCTACTAGGGTTGAGCGCGTGAAGGTACTCGTCATCGGCACCGGTGCCCGTGAGCACGCCATCGTCCACGCGCTGACCCAGGACCCCACCGTCGAGGCGGTCGTCGCCGCTCCCGGCAACCCCGGCATCGACCAGGTGGCGCTCTGCCGCGACCTGCCGGGCGGGATCACCGACGGGGCCGGGATCGCCGACCTGGCCGAGGAGCTGGGCGTCGACCTCGTCGTCGTCGGTCCGGAGGCGCCGCTCGTGGCGGGCGTGGCGGACGTCGTGCGGGAGCGGGGCATCGCGTGCTTCGGTCCCTCGGCCGAGGCGGCCCGGCTGGAGGGCTCCAAGGCCTTCGCCAAGGAGGTCATGGCGGCTGCGGGCGTCCCCACCGCGATGGCCCACGTGTGCACCACCGTCGACGAGGTGGCGGCCGCCATCGACGGGTTCGGGACGCCATACGTGGTCAAGGACGACGGCCTCGCGGCCGGCAAGGGGGTCGTGGTCGCCGACGACCGGGCCGCCGCCTTGGCGCACGCAAAGGTCTGTCTGGACAAGCCTGGCGGGCAGGTGGTCGTGGAGGAGTTCCTCGACGGGCCCGAGGTCTCGCTCTTCTGCCTCTGCGACGGCGAGACGGTCGTCCCGCTGGCCCCGGCCCAGGACTTCAAGCGCGTGGGCGACGGCGACAGCGGCCCCAACACCGGTGGCATGGGCGCCTACTCGCCGCTCGACTGGGCCCCGGCCGGGCTGGTCGAGGACGTCGTGGCGCGGGTCGCGCAGCCGACGATCGACGAGATGGCGCGCCGCGGGGCGCCGTTCGTCGGCGTCCTCTACGTCGGGCTCGCCCTCACGTCTCGGGGACCGCGCGTGGTGGAGTTCAACGCCCGCTTCGGCGACCCCGAGACCCAGGTCGTGCTGGCCCGCCTGGCCAGCCCGCTGGGCGCCCTGCTGCGCGCCGCCGCCACGGGGCGGCTCGACGAGCAGCCCGACCTGCAGTGGCGCGACGAGCACGCGGTGACCGTGGTGGTCGCGTCCGAGGGCTACCCCGCCGACCCGGTCACGGGCGGCCCCATCAGCGGTCTCGAGGAGGAGACGGAGGCCTACGTCCTGCACGCCGGCACCCGCCTCGACGACGCCGGCCTGCTCGTCTCCGCCGGGGGACGCGTGCTGTCGGTCGTGGCGCTCGGCGCCGACCTGGCCGAGGCCCGCGTGCGCGCCTACGCGGCCGTCGACCGGATCGACCTGCCCGGATCGCACCACCGCACCGACATCGCCCTCGCCGCCCAGCGCGGCGAGGTCGTCGTCTGAGACCCACCCACGAGAGGCCTGTTGTGGCACCCACGCTCGAGCTCCCCGGCTACGCCCACGTCTACTCCGGCAAGGTGCGCGACCTCTATGCCCCGCTCGACCCGGCGACCGGTGAGGCACGCACCGACCAGCTCCTGCTGGTGGCCAGCGACCGGCTCTCGGCCTACGACCACGTCCTCGAGACCCCCATCCCCGACAAGGGCGCGGTCCTGACCCAGCTGAGCCTGTGGTGGTTCGAGCAGCTCGCCGACGTCGTGCCCGACCACGTCCTGTCGACGGACGTGCCGGCCGCCGTGGCCGGGCGGGCGGTGCTGTGCGAGCGGCTCGAGATGCTGCCCGTCGAGTGCATCGGCCGCGCCTACCTCACCGGCGGCGGCCTCGAGGACTACCGCGCCACCGGCGCGGTGTGCGGCATCCCCCTGCCCGAGGGCCTGGTCGACGGGTCCGCCCTGCCCGAGCCGGTCTTCACCCCCACCACCAAGGCGCCGATGGGCGAGCACGACCTGCCCATGACCTATGCCGAGGTGGAGGCCGAGATCGGCCGCGGTCTCGCGGCCCGGGTCGGCGACCTGACGCGACGGATCCTGGCCCGTGGCAACGCGATCGCCGCCGACCGCGGCATCCTCATCGCCGACACCAAGGTCGAGTTCGGGGTGCGCCGGCGCGAGGGCGCCGAGCCCGAGCTGGTCCTCGCCGACGAGGTCCTCACCCCCGACTCCTCCCGCTTCTGGCCCGCCGCGACCTGGCAGCCGGGCGCCCGGCAGGAGTCCTACGACAAGCAGTACGTCCGCGACTGGCTCACCTCGCCGGCCTCCGGCTGGGACAAGGACTCCGGCGAGGCGCCGCCGCCCCTGCCGCAGGACGTGGTCGAGCGGACCCGCGCCAAGTACGTCGAGGCCTACGAGGCGCTGACGGGGCGCCGCTTCGGCTGAGCCGCTCCTCCACAGGGGGGCAGATCGAGACGCCGGAGCGGTATGCCGGGGGCGCCAGGACGGCATACGGGGTCGTCGATATCCTGGGGGGACCCGCCCGCCGGACCCAGGAGACCCCCGACATGGGACGCATCGTCGTCAACGTCATGCCCACCAGCGACGCGCCGGACGCCGAGGGCCACGACGCCCTGCCGCGGGCGGCCGAGCTGGGCTACGGCGAGTTCACGCGCATCCGCCAGGGCCGCCGCCTCGTGCTGAGCGTCCCCGGCGAGGTCACGGCGGAGCTCCTCGCCCGAGCGCGTGAGCTGGGCGGGGCGCTGGCCCCCGAGCACCACGAGGTCGCCGGGGTGCACGCCGAGGGCGCCACCATCACGGTGGGTGACTACGACGACGACTGGGACGCCTACGAGGCGGGGATCGGCGCCGTCGCCCCCATCCCCGAGGGTGCTGGACGGCACGAGGCGCGTCGCACCACCCACCACGACGTCGACCTCGCCCGGGCCACGGACACCTCGAGCACCGGCGTCTACACCGGTGAGGACGACTGACCCCGAGCCGGTAGCCTGAGGGCGCTCGATCGCCGCGCCCCCGAGGAGCCTCCATGTCGTCGCCCGCCCACGTCCTCTCCGTCGTCGAGGGGGGTCGGGCGCTCTCCGACTTCCGGGCCGCCGCCCTGCTGGCCCGGGTGCAGGCCGTCGTGCCGCAGGTCACCGGGATCGACGCGCGGTTCGTGCACTGGGTGTCCAGCGCCGAGGAGCTGACGCCGCAGGACCGGGCCACCCTCGAGAGCCTGCTCACCTATGGCGAGCCCTGGGCGAACGGCTCGGAGGGTGCCGACGGCGCCCACGGCACCCACGGCACCCTGGTGGTCGTGGCGCCACGCCTCGGCACCGTGTCCCCCTGGGCGTCCAAGGCGACCGACATCGCTCACAGCTGTGCCCTGGACCTGCACCGGGTCGAGCGCGTCGTCGAGTACTCCCTGCACGGGCCGGCCCTCGACGACGAGCAGTGGGCCGCCGCGGCCGCGGTCCTCCACGACCGGATGACCGAGACCGTCCTGCTGCGCCGCGAGGACGCCGCGCTGCTCGCGACCGAGCGCGAGGCCGAGCCGCTCGAGCACGTCGACGTCCTGGGGGCGGGACGCGAGGCGCTGGTGGAGGCCGACGGGCGCTTCGGGCTCGCGCTGTCCGACGACGAGATCGACTACCTGGTCGACGCGTTCACGGGGCTGGGCCGCAACCCGACCGACGTCGAGCTCATGATGTTCGCCCAGGCCAACTCCGAGCACTGCCGGCACAAGATCTTCAACGCCGACTTCGTCATCGACGGCGAGCCGCAGCCGCGGTCGCTGTTCGGGATGATCCGGCACACCGAGCAGGCCAACGGCCAGGGCACGGTCATCGCCTACAAGGACAACGCGTCCGTGATGGAGGGTGGCCGCCGCACGCGCTGGGTGCCGGAGCAGCAGGACGGGCCGGGGCGCTACGCGGCATACGAGGACGAGGTCCACGTCCTGATGAAGGTCGAGACGCACAACCACCCCACCGCCATCTCGCCGTTCCCCGGCGCGGCGACCGGAGCGGGCGGCGAGATCCGCGACGAGGGCGCCACCGGGCGCGGCTCGGCCCCCAAGGCGGGGCTCTCCGGCTTCGCGGTCAGCAACCTGCACCTGCCGGGCACCTCCGAGCCGTGGGAGCAGTCGCCGTACGGCGCCCCCGGCCACCTCGCGAGCCCGCTGCAGATCATGGTCGAGGGCCCGATCGGCGCGGCGGCGTTCAACAACGAGTTCGGTCGTCCGGCGCTGGGCGGCTTCTTCCGCGTCTACGAGCAGACCGTCGACGGGGTGCGCCGCGGCTATCACAAGCCGATCATGAGTGCCGGCGGGCTCGGGACGATCTCGGCCTCGCAGACCGACAAGGTCGTCTTCCCCCCGGGGACCCTGCTGGTGCAGGTCGGCGGTCCGGGGATGCGGATCGGCATGGGTGGCGGCGCCGCCTCCTCCCTCGCGGCGGGCGCCAACGCGGCCGAGCTGGACTTCGACTCCGTGCAGCGCGGCAACCCCGAGATCGAGCGGCGGGCGCAGGAGGTCATCTCGCACTGCTGGGCGATGGGCGAGGACAACCCGATCCTGGCCATCCACGACGTGGGGGCCGGCGGCCTGTCCAACGCCTTCCCCGAGCTCGTGAACGGCGCCGGGCTGGGGGCGCGGTTCGACCTCGCGGCCGTGCCGCTGGAGGAGACCGGCCTCGCGCCCAAGGAGATCTGGTGCAACGAGAGCCAGGAGCGCTACGTCCTGGCCATCGCGCCGGCGTCGCTCGGCCTGCTGGCGTCGCTCGCCGACCGGGAGCGCTGCCCGTACGCCGTGGTCGGGGTCGCCACGGACGACGGGCAGCTGCGCCTGACGGACGACCGCCTCGGCGACGACGTGGCGGAGCCCATCTCCGAGCGGGCCATCGACATGCCGATGGAGGTCCTGCTCGGGAAGCCGCCGCGGATGACCCGTGACGTGAGTCGCGTCGTCCGGCAGGGGGACTCGTTCGACGTGGGGGCGGTCGACGTGCGGCGGGCGGCCTACGACGTCCTGCGCCACCCCTCGGTCGCGAGCAAGAGGTTCCTGATCACCATCGGCGACCGGACGGTCGGCGGGCTCACGCACCGCGACCAGATGGTGGGGCCGTGGCAGGTGCCGGTGGCCGACGTCGCGGTGACGCTCGGGGACCTGGCCGGGTTCGCCGGGGAGGCGATGGCGACGGGGGAGCGGATGCCCCTCGCCTCCGTCGACGCCCCCGCCTCGGGCCGTATGGCGGTCGCCGAGGCCATCACCAACCTGCTCGCCGCCCCGGTGGAGCTCTCGCGGGTCAAGCTGTCCTGCAACTGGATGGCGGCGTGCGGCGAGGAGGGCGAGGACGCCGCGCTCTACGACACCGTGGAGGCCGTGGCGATGGAGCTGTGCCCCGCGCTCGGCATCGGCGTGCCCGTCGGCAAGGACTCGCTGTCGATGCGGACCCGCTGGACCGAGGGACCGCACGCGTCCGGGCGCTCGGAGGCGTCCGGCGGCGCCGACCCGGTCGACAAGCAGGTGACCTCGCCGGTCTCGCTGGTGGTCACCGCCTTCGCCTCCATGGAGGACGTCCGCGGCACCTGGACCCCGCAGCTGGCTGGTGGCGGATCGCTCGTGGTGCTGGTTGACCTCGGCGCCGGGCGCGACCGCCTCGGCGGGTCGATGCTCGCGCAGGTCAGCGGGGCGTTCGGGCAGGAGGTGCCCGATCTCGACGACCCGGCGCGGCTGCTCGCGCTCGCCTCCGCCCTGGGCGCGCTGCGAGCGCGCGGGCTCGTCAGCGCCTATCACGACCGCTCCGACGGTGGCCTGTGGGCGGCGGCGTGCGAGATGGCCTTCGCCGGAGCCACGGGCCTGGAGCTCGCGGCGGAGTCCGTCGCCGGGCTGTTCGCCGAGGAGCTCGGCGCCCTGCTCGAGTGCTCGGAGGGCGACCTGGACGCCGTGCTGCGCGTCCTCGCCGACCACGGGCTGGCCGAGCTGGTGACCGTCGTCGGACGCACCACCGACGACCGGCGCGTCCGCGTGCGCGTGGGTGAGGACGAGGTGCTCGACGAGCCCCTGCACGACCTCGCGCAGGCGTGGGACGAGGTGTCCTGGCGCATCGCCCGCCTCCGCGACAACCCCGACTGCGCCGACGAGGAGCACGCGGCGTTCGGGACGCAGTCGTGCGGTCTGGTGGTGGCCCCGGCCTTCGACCCGGGCGAGGACGTGGCGGCGCCATACCTCTCGCGCGGAGCGCGTCCCCGCGTGGCCGTGCTGCGCGAGCAGGGGGTCAACTCGCACGTCGAGACTTCGTTCGCGTTCGACCGGGCCGGGTTCGAGACCTACGACGTGCACATGACCGACCTGCAGTCGGGCCGCGCGCACCTGTCCGACTTCACGGGCCTCGTCGCGGCGGGCGGCTTCTCCTACGGCGACACGCTCGGCGCCGGTGCGGGCTGGGCGCGGTCGGTGCTGTTCGACCCGCGCCTGACCGACCAGTTCCGGGAGTTCTTCGAGCGGGGCGACACGTTCGGCCTGGGCATCTGCAACGGCTGCCAGATGTTCGGCGAGCTCGCCGAGCTCGTGCCCGGCGCCGAGGCCTGGCCGCGGTGGACGCGAAACCGCAGCGAGCAGTACGAAGCCCGCCTCTCGCAGGTCGAGGTGCTCGACAGCCCGTCGATCTTCTTCGCCGGGATGGCCGGGTCGCGCCTGCCGATCGCGGTGGCGCACGGCGAGGGTCGCGCGGACTTCTCCCGGCACGGGTCGCCGACGGACGTGGTGCCGGCGATGCGCTACCTGGACGGGTCCGGCGCGCCGGCCGAGACCTACCCGGCCAACCCCAACGGGTCGCCCGGGGGGCTGACCGCCGTGACGACGCCGGACGGGCGGTTCACCGCGATGATGCCGCACCCCGAGCGGGTGCAGCGCAACATCCAGCTGTCGTGGACCGATGGCCCGGTCGACGAGCCGAGCCCCTGGCTGCGGATGTTCCGCAACGCCCGGAGCCACCTCGGCTGACCGCGAACCGGTATGGCGGACGGGCCGGTTCGGCAGGTCGCGGCTGGCGCGCCGGCGTGTGCGAGGGTAGGTCTCATGGACGTGGTGCACGCGGCCAGATGATGCTGGTGGTGCTCGAGGCGGGGCAGCTGCGCACGAGTCCGCACGGCCACTGCCGGTTCGTGCCGTTGCGGTGAGGTCGCCCCGAGGCCGTCAGCGCAGGCGCCAGCGTCCGAGGTCCGGAGTCCGCGGGGACGAGGCGGCGTCGGGGTCCGCGGCGGCGAGCGCGTCGGTGAGCGCACGCGCCGACCGGGCGCGGCGGGCCAGCTCGGCACCGGACCACATGCCCGTGGGGAACGGTGACCGGGCCACGTGGCGGCGCAGCTCGACCAGGTCGAGGTCGGCGGTCGAGCCCGCCGCGACCAGCACCGAGTTGCCGAAGCGTCGCCCCTTGAGCACGTCGTGAGTGGCCAGCACGGCCTGGTGGTCGAGCCCCGCCACCCCCGCCCCGGCGGCCACGGCCGCGACATAGCGCCACGACGGCTCGTCGGCGAGGTTCAGCAGGACGAGCCCGTCAGCACGCAGGACGCGACGCACGTCGGTCAGGAACTCCACGGTGCCGAGCTCGGGGGGCACCCGGCCGCCGTCATACGCGTCGACCACGACCACATCAGCCGACCCGTCCCGCAGGGCTGCCACCCCCGACCGGCCGTCCACGGGCCGCACCCGGATCCGGTGCCGTCGGGGGAGGGGCAGCTCGCGGCGGACCACCTCGGTGAGCTCGGCGTCGGGCTCGAGCACGATCTGGGGCGACCCGGGGCGCGTGGCCTCGACGTAGCGAGCCAGCGACAGCCCAGCGCCGCCGACGTGCGTCACGCCCAGCGGACCGGGCGGGAGGGAGTCCAGGACGCACGCAAGGTGCTGGACGTACTCGAACGCCAGGACGGTTGGGTCATCGAGGTCGACGAAGGACTGCGGGTGGCCGTCGCGCATCACCGTCGCGGCGCGCCCGGCGGCTCGCCCCTCGACCCAGTCGATGCGTATGCCGTTGTCGCTCACCGCTGCTCGCAGGTCGCCGTCACGGCGTGAGCATGACCTTGATCGCGCGGCGCTCGTCCATCGCGCGGTAGCCCTCGGCGACGTCGTCGAGCGGCAGCGTCAGGTCGAAGACCGCGCCCGGGGCGATCTGCCCGGCGAGCACGGAGGAGACGAGGTGGGGGAGGTAGCGCCGCACCGGGGCCATGCCGCCGGCCAGGGAGATGTTCTTGCGGAACATCCGCTCGACGGGGAGCTCGACGCCGTGCGGCACCCCGACGAACCCCACGCGTCCGCCGGGACGCGCCGCGGCGAAGGCCTGCTCCATCGAGCCGCCGGTGCCGACGCACTCCAGGACGCTGTGGGCACCGAGGCCGCCGGTGAGCTCGCGCACGCGCTCCGCGCCCTCCTCGCCACGCTCCTCGACGACGTCGGTCGCCCCGAGCTCCCGGGCGATGGCCTGCCGGGACGCGTGGCGGGACATGGCGATGATGCGCTCGGCGCCGAGCTCGCGGGCGGCCAGCACCCCGCACAGACCGACGGCGCCGTCGCCCACGACCACCGCCGTGTGGCCCTCGCGGACGTCGGCGGAGACCGCGGCGTGCCACCCGGTGGCCATGACGTCGGACAGCGTGAGCAGCGACGGCAGCAGGTCGTCGGACGGCATCTCGGGGGTGGCGACGAGGGTGCCGTCGGCGAGCGGGACGCGGAGGTACTCCGCCTGGCAGCCACCCACGGGCAGGCCGGCGCGGTCCTTGGAGCCGTAGAACCCACCGTGCAGGCAGGCGCTGTGCACCCCGGCCTGGCAGATCTCACAGGTGTTGTCGGAGTATGTGAACCCGCCGATGACGAACTGGCCGGGCGCGACGTTCTTGACCTCCTCGCCGACCTCCTCCACGACGCCGACGTACTCGTGACCGATCGGGTGGGGCTCGTCGGTGGGGTTCTCGCCGCGGTAGGGCCAGAGGTCGGACCCGCAGATGCAGGACCGGACGACCCGGACCACGGCGTCGGTGGGGGTCAGGACCGACGGGGCGGGGGCCTCCTCGAGGCGGATGTCACGGGCTGCGTGGATCATCGTTGCTCGCATGCCACCATCGTGACATGCCACCCCGCCGCCGCATCCCCGCCGACCAGGGCGCCGAGGCGCTCGCCGCCTGGCAGGCCGATCCCGCAGCGCCGCGCCAGACGGTGGCCACGGCCGTGAGATACACGCTCGAGGAGCTCGGCGCGCGGCACCCCGGGCGCTCCCTGGAGGTGCGCGTCCCGCCATACGGCGCGGTGCAGGCCGTCGAGGGTCCCGTCCACACCCGCGGCACCCCGCCGAGCACGGTGGAGACCGACGCGGGGACCTGGCTGCAGCTGGCGACCGGTGCGCTCACCTGGACCGAGGCCGTCTCGGGCGGCCGGATGCGCGCGAGCGGCCAGCGCTCCGACCTCACCTCGCTGCTGCCGCTGGCCCCCGGCGCCGGGACGGCCGGCGTCTCGTCCGACCAGGAGGATCTCGTATGACGCCGCGCATCGGCCTGACCATCCTGCCCGAGCTGCGCTGGCGCGAGGCAGAGCCCCGCTGGCGGGCGGCCGAGGACCTGGGCTTCGACCACCTGTGGACCTACGACCACCTCACCTGGGGCGGCCTGCCGGACTCGCCGTGGTACGGCACCGTCTCGACCCTGACGGCCGCCGCCCTGGTCACCCGGCACGTCGGGATCGGCACCTTCGTGGCGTCGCCCAACTTCCGGCACCCCGCGGCGTTCGTCCGGGACGTGCAGTCGTTGCAGGACGTCAGCGACGGCCGGCTGCTGCTCGGTCTCGGCACCGGTGGTGACCTCGACTCGCGCGTGCTGGGTGGGCCGGAGCTGACGGTGCGTCAGCGGGTCGACCGGTTCGAGGAGTTCGCCCGATTGCTGGACCGGCTGCTGCGCGAGGACCACGTCGAGCACGAGGGGGAGTACTTCACCTGCCGGGACGCCCGGACGCTCCCGGTCGCGGACCCCCGCCCCACGGTGGTGATGGCCGCCAACGGGCCACGGTCGCAACGGCTCGCCGTCGCGCTGGGGGACGCCTGGGTCACGACCGGCACCCACGGCGACGACCGCGAGGCCTGGTGGCGCAGCCTCGGGGAGCTGTCGCGACGGATGGACGACCTCGGGCCGCCGCAGGGCTTCCGCCGCTACGTCCACGTCGACCCGGCCGGTGACCTGTCCCTCTCGTCCGCCGACCGCTTCGAGGACGTGGTGGGGCGGGTGGCCGAGCTGGGGTTCACCGACGTGATCACCCACTGGCCGCGACCGGACGGGCCGTATGCCGGGGACCCGGCCGTCCTCGAGGAGGTGGCCTCCCGGCTGCTCACCGAGCCGGGATCGAGTGATACGCGTCGCGGGGGCGGGTGAGTCGTTCCGCTCGCCCCCGTCTATGCTCTCTAGCATGCGGTTAGGATCGGCCGCACCGTTGACGAGGGGACGCACATATGTCATCGCCGAGGTTCTGCTATATCGTCATGTGTCACACCGACCGGGAGGGGTTGGCTCGAGCTCTGCGTCGCATCCGGGAGCTGAGCCCGCAGGCGCAAATCGTCGTGCGACCTGACGGGCCGGGCCTGGTGACCTCGCAGCTGCTGGCCGAGGTGGGTGCCACCGCCGTGGACAGCGACGTGCGCATCACCTGGGGCGGCTGGTCCATGATGCAGGCCGAGCTGGAGGTTCTTGAGCACGTGCATGGGACCGTCGACGTCGATCACGTGGTGCTCGTGTCCGGCCAGGACTATCCCATCCGTGATCTCGCCCAGTGGGAGGCTCAGGTGCGGGCGACCGGCGCAGACGCCCTGGTCGACGTCTATCCCCCTATGGAGGAGGACTGGCAGTACCGCTGGTGGAGCGTGCAGCCGCCCCGGCTGGGGCCACGGATCGCCCGGAGAACCGTAAAGTGGGGCTGGCGACGCGTCGCCCCGGCCGTCCACGGGGCCGTTCTCTTCTACCAAGGGCGTCGCGACTCCCGGTGGGCGTTGGGCGTGCGACGCGCAGAGCTGGTGCGCGGCCGCCCGCCGGTGACCGTCATCAAGGGGAGCCAGTGGCTGACGATGAGTTCCCGTGCGCTCGACAGCGTGCTGCGTCGGCACCGCGAGGACCCGGCCGTTAGGGCGTTCTTCGAGCGCACCCGCATCTCGGACGAGTCCTACGTGCAGTCCCTGCTGCTGGCCGACGCGAGCCTGCGGGTCATGGACTGCCCGACGACCTTCGCCCGGTTCCGCTACGACGAGTGGAGCCCCACCTGGCTCGATCTCGACGAGCTGGCCCTCGCGGCCCGGACCCCGGCCGCCTTCGCCCGCAAGCTGCCCGCGGACGTGGACGACGCGGTCGTGGCCGAGGCGGACCGCCTCTGCGCCCGGCGGGGCGACGAGGTGCCTGCGATCGAGGAAGCGGTCCCGGGCGAGGTCAAGCTCACCGGCGCCGAGCGTGCCCCCGGGCTGCCCCCCGTCGCGACCGGGCTCGCCGCCGCGCGCGGATAGACTGCGGCGGTGAGCGACCGCCCTGATGTCAGCACGGACGCCGGCAAGGACCCCGTGCCGGCCCCCGCCACCGACCCCTCCCCGGCGCGGGGTGGGCGGCGCCCGATATTCTCCCGCTTCATCGTCGTCGGCGCGGTTCTCGGCTTCGCGCTGGCGACCGGGGTGGCGCTGCTGCTGCGGCCGGACCCTGTCGCGGTGAGCGGCGCCAGCCAGACGGCGACCTATGGCATAGGGCGCGTGATGATGTTCTTCGGCGTCCTCGGCGGTGGCCTGGGTGCCCTCCTCGGCGCCCTGGTGGCCGTGCTCCTCGACCGCCGACGCTGAGGCGCTGACGCCGAGGCGACGACGGGTCGACCGCGCTGTGGGACACTGGGCCCGTGACACGAGGTGACGGTCGACTCAATCACGACATCCTTCCCGGCGAGACCGGGCCCCAGGACTCCTGCGGGGTCTTCGGCGTCTGGGCGCCCGGCGAGGAGGTCGGCAAGCTCACCTACTACGGTCTCTACGCCCTGCAGCACCGCGGGCAGGAGTCGGCGGGGATCGCGACGTCCGACGGAGAGCGCGTCCTCGTCTACAAGGACATGGGGCTGGTGTCCCAGGTGTTCGACGAGACCGCCCTCGGGTCCCTGACCGGGCACCTCGCCATCGGGCACACCCGCTACTCCACCACTGGGGCCAGCAAGTGGGAGAACGCCCAGCCCACGCTGGGCGGCACGGCCCACCACACGATCGCGCTCGCCCACAACGGCAACCTCATCAACACCTCCGAGCTGCGCGGGCTGCTGTCCGCCCGTCACGTCGACGGGTTCGGCACGGCGGGCGGGGAGCTGCGTCGTGGCAACACGACGGACACCGCCATCGTCACCTCGCTGCTGGGCAGCCGGGCCGAGGACGTCTCTCTCGAGGAGGCGGCCATGGAGCAGCTGCCCCTGGTCAAGGGCGCCTTCTGCTTCGTCTTCATGGACGAGCACACCCTGTATGCCGCGCGCGACCCGCAGGGCGTCCGGCCGCTGGTGGTCGGACGGCTGGAGCGCGGCTGGGTCGTGGCGTCCGAGACCGCCGCCCTGGACATCGTCGGCGCCAGCTATGTGCGCGAGGTCGAGCCGGGCGAGCTGGTCGTCGTCGACGAGCAGGGCCTGCGCACGCGGCGCTTCGCCGAGCCCGAGCCCAAGGGCTGCGTCTTCGAGTACGTCTACCTCGCCCGACCGGACACGACGATCGCGGGGCGCGGCGTCTACGAGGCGCGGGTCGACATGGGGCGCGAGCTGGCGCGCCAGCACCCGGTCGAGGCGGACATGGTCATGCCGTCCCCGGAGTCGGGCACCCCTGCGGCGATCGGCTACGCGGAGGAGTCGGGGATCCCCTACGGCCAGGGCCTGGTCAAGAATGCCTATGTCGGCCGCACCTTCATCGCCCCGTCCCAGACCATCCGGCAGCTCGGCATCCGGCTCAAGCTCAACCCGCTGCGTGACGTCATCAAGGGCAAGCGGCTGATCGTGGTCGACGACTCGATCGTGCGCGGCAACACCCAGCGGGCGCTGGTCCGCATGCTGCGCGAGGCCGGGGCGGCCGAGGTCCACGTCCGGATCTCCTCGCCGCCGGTGCGCTGGCCCTGCTTCTACGGCATCGACTTCGCGAGCCGGGCCGAGCTGATCGCGACCGGTATCGACGTCGAGGGCGTTCGGCGGTCCGTCGGAGCCGACAGCCTCGGCTACATCAGCGAGGACGGCATGATCGCCGCGACCCACCAGCCCCGCGAGCAGCTGTGCACCGCGTGCTTCTCGGGCACGTACCCCCTCGGCGTCCCCGACGACCAGGCGGTCGTCCTCGACCCCGCCCACGCCTGACCGTCCGCGTCTTGCCCGGAGCCGGACGGCCCACCTGCACACCCGCAACGAAAGGTCCCTCGTGAGCGAGCCCATCACCTACGCGTCGGCAGGGGTCGACGTGGAGGCCGGCGACAAGGCCGTCGAGCTGATGAAGGCGTCGGTGCGACGCGCGACCCGTCCCGAGGTGCTCGGCGGGCTCGGCGGGTTCGCGGGGATGTTCGACGCCTCGGCGCTCGCCGGGATGCGCCGCCCGGTCCTGGCCACGTCGACCGACGGGGTGGGGACCAAGGTCGCCGTCGCGCAAGCCATGGACCGGCACGACACCATCGGCTTCGACCTCGTCGGCATGGTCGTCGACGACATCGTGGTGTGCGGGGCCGAGCCGCTCTTCATGACCGACTACATCGCCACCGGCAAGGTCGTGCCCGAGCGCATCGCCGCCATCGTCTCCGGCATCGCGGCCGCGTGCGAGCAGGCGGGCGTCGCCCTGGTCGGCGGGGAGACCGCCGAGCACCCCGGTCTGCTCGAACCCGACGAGTACGACTGCGCGGGCGCCGCGACCGGGGTCGTCGAGCACGACGAGGTCCTCGGCCCCCAGCGGGTGCGGGCGGGCGACGTCGTGCTGGGGCTGGCCTCGTCGGGACTTCACTCCAATGGGTACTCGTTGGTGCGACGTGTCTTCGCCCACGCGTCGTGGGACTACGACCGGGACGTCCCCGAGCTCGGCAGCACCCTGGGCGAGTCGCTGCTGACACCCACCAGGGTCTATGCCCGCGACCTGCTCGCGCTGATCCGGGCCGACGGCGTGGACGTCCACGCGCTGAGCCATGTCACGGGGGGTGGGCTCGCCGCCAACCTCGCGCGGGTCCTGCCCCAGGGGGTGCTCGTCACCGTGGACCGTGCGACGTGGACGCCGCCGCCGATCTTCGGTCTGGTCCAGGAGCTCGGCCGGGTGCCGCAGTCCGACCTCGAGCGCACCCTCAACATGGGGGTGGGCTTCGTGGCGGTGCTTCCCGAGACGGCGGTCGACCGCGCCCTGGACCTGTGCAGCGAGCGCGACCTGCCCGCGTGGGTCATGGGTCGGGTGTCGGACGCCGCTGACGTCGCGGCAGACCCCGGGCACGAGGTCGTGCGGGGCGCCAAGGGCGTCGACGGGGGATCGGTCCAGCTGGTCGGCGCCCACCGGGTCTGAGAGCGAGTCCGGAGCCGCGTCTGAGACGGGGACGGCGGACGGACGGGGAGGGTGTCACCAGCTGGTGACACCCTCCCCGTCCGATGTGCGGTATGCCGACCCGCCCGTCAGGGGTCGGGCGGCGCGACGACCTGACGACATCGGGTCACCCACCCGCCGAGGAGGCAGGTCGGGCCCGATGGGTCAGCGCCCACCGGCGGACCACCGGTCGTAGTCGTCGTAGCCGTCGTCGTCATCCGGTTCACGGCGTGGCTCGCCGGTGTCCCGTTGCGTCGATGCGTGCAGTTCTCGCTCAAGAGCACTCAGGTCGGTGTCGGGAGAGAAGTACTTCAGCTCCCGGGCAACCTTGGTCTGCTTGGCTTTGGCCCGGCCGCGCCCCATGGCGTGACCCCCTCGCGCGTCTGCCGGAGTGGCATCGCTGGCTGCGGCTGGTGCCGTAGCGGGCGGAGCGACCCCGGGAATCTCGTGTCTTCGTGAGGGACACGGTACATGCTGGGAGGGCCATCTGTGGAGTCGAGCATCCTCGCGTGCCCACGGGCAGTCACGGGACGTGATGTCCGGGCTGACTGGATTCGCGTTGGTTCGGGCGTTGATGCACCCATACGGGCGTATCGAGATGCACAGAACCCGCATATGTCACGATACGTAGTATTCTAAGAAGGAAATTGAGTCTACCCGTAGCCCGATTCGACTACCCAGGGTCACTTCTGAGATGGAAGCGGCCAGGTGGTGAGGCGCCGGGGGGCGTCGTTGCACGGGGGGAGCACCTTCCGTCGAGAGCGGGGAGATCACATGCCACACCGCGAGCAGGACAGCGAGAAGCTCTTGACCCCGGCCGAGGTCGCCGAGCTCTTCCGGGTCGACCCCAAGACCGTGACCCGGTGGGCCAAGGCGGGCAAGCTCAACTCGATCCGCACGCTCGGGGGGCATCGGCGCTACCGCGAGAGCGAGATCCGCCAGCTGCTCGACGGTGTCGGCGAGACCGCCCGCATGAGCCAGGCGACCTGAGCCGCTGCAGGCGCGTGACCCAGCGGTGGCCGGTTGCGCCACTGATGTCCTCCTCGATATCAGCAGATGACTGATACTGAGTCGGAAATGAGCTATTCTCTGATGTCGTGACCTCCTCCGGATCGTCCGACCCCGCGGTCTACGCGCTGCTGGGGGACGTCGTCGGGTCCCGGCGTGCCGGCAACCGGCGCGTCCTGCACGAGCACCTCGGCGCCGCGCTCCGCCAGGTCGAGCAGGTGGTGCCCGCGCTCGAGCCGCTCACCACGACGGTCAGCGACGAGTTCCAAGGGGTGTACGCCGACGTCGGGTCCGCCGTCCTTGCTTCGCTGCTCGTCCGGCTGCACACGCTGCCGCAGGTCGACGTCAGGTGTGGCATCGGGCGCGGCCTGGTGCAGGTGATCGACCACGGCCACGTCCCGCCCCTGCAGGACGGCAGCGCCTGGTGGGCCGCCCGAGAGGCCGTGGAGGAGGCCGAGCGCCGGGCCGCCTCGGCGGGCACGCGGTCCTGCCGCACGTGGTACGTCGAGGACCCGGACCGGCCCTCCGGCGCCGCAGCCACCATCCTCGCCACGCTGGTCCTGCGCGACGAGCTCGTCTCCAGGCTGGACGCGCGGCCCCTGCGGGTGCTCCTGGGGGTCATGTCAGACCTCACGCAGACAATGGTGGCCGAGCAGGAGGGGATCACGCAGTCGGCGGTCTCCCAGCTGGTGGCGCGAGAGAGCCTCGGAGCCATCAGGGAGGCGCACGAGATCCTCACCCAGCCTGCCCGCGACCGCTGAGGAGCACCATGACCTATCTCGCCGTGTGGCTGCTGGCGCTGGGAGCCGGCGACCTGGCGCGCCCCGGCGCGGAGCTCGGGGGTCGGCGGCCCTCGTGGCTGCCAGTCCTGGTCTCCGTCCCCGTGGCCGTGCTGTCCTGGCCCCTGCTCGGGCAGCGTGGCGGCTGGCACCTGCTCGCACTGCTCGGGATCGTGCTGCTGCTCGTCGTGTGGGCCCGCTCGTCGGCGGCCGCCGTGAGCAGCGGGCTCCGGGCACGCGACCACGGCGACGGCGAGGGCGACGGCGACGACCGCGCCCACGACCCCTCGGCCGCGGCCGCCGCTCTGCTGCGGAGCGCCGGACGGCACCGGCTGGTGGCCGGCGCCTCCCTCCTGGTGGGACTCGTGGCACTCTTCGCGCTGGCCGGGGTCGACGCCGCCGCCGGTGGGCCGCTGGCCCGGTGGTGGGGCTCGCTCGGCCTGCCCCGGCTCGGCCGGGTGCCGCTCGACCGCGCGCTGATGGTCCTCGCCGTGATGCTGGCGCAGATCGGCACCGGCAACGTCGTCGTGCGTCTCGTCCTCGACGCGGCCGGCGCGCACAGCCAGCCCGGGGTCCTGCGCGGCGGGCGCTGGCTGGGCCCGATGGAGCGTGTCTTCGTCGTCGGGCTCGCCCTCGCGGGCCAGGCGACCGCAGCCTCCGTCGTCATCGCCGCCAAGGGGATCCTGCGCTTCCCCGAGCTGCAGGACCAGCGCGGGCCGGGTCAACGGATCGACGTCGTGACCGAGTACTTCCTCCTGGGCAGCTTCACCTCGTGGCTGGTGGCTCTCGGGTGCGCCCTGCTCGCGCTCTGACCAGGCGCGCCGGGCCGATCGGGGCCCACGCCCCGGGCCATGCGTGACAATGGCGTCCATGAGTGGAGACATCGTCCTCGCCAACCGGTACCGCCTGGAGCGCCAGATCGGCCGCGGCGGGATGGGCCAGGTCTGGTCTGCCGTCGACACCCGGCTGCAACGCCGGGTGGCCGTCAAGACGGTCGACCTGGCGGCCACCGGCGACGAGGTGGCGGCCGAGAGGTTCCAGCAGGAGGCCCACGCCACCGCGGCGCTGTCCCACCCCAACATCGTCACGATCTTCGACAACGGCGTCGACGGCCACACGGCCTATCTCGTCATGGAGCTGCTGAGCGGGCCCAGCCTCGACGAGCTGGTCCGCGACCAGGGGCCGCTCCCGGTCGACCGGGCGCTCGCCTACACCCAGGAGGTGGCCTCCGCCCTCGGCGCCGCGCACCGGGCGGGCGTCGTGCACCGTGACGTCAAGCCCAGCAACCTCATGCTCGACGAGCGCGGCACCCTCAAGATGGTGGACTTCGGGATCGCCCGCCTGGACCAGGCTCGCACCAGCCAGCTGACGGCGACCGCCACGGTCATCGGCAGCGCGCCATACCTGTCTCCGGAGCAGGCCACCGGCGGGACGGCCACCCCGCAGAGCGACCTGTACTCCCTCGGCTGCGTCCTCATGACCCTGCTGACCAGCGAGCCGCCGTTCGAGGGCGAGCACCCTCTGTCGATCCTGCACCACCACCTGAGCACGCCCCCGCCGCTGCCGTCCGAGCGCCGCCCCGGGGTGCCGCAGGCCGTCGACGACCTGGTCGCCCAGCTGCTGGCCAAGTCGCCCCAGGACCGACCCGCCAGCGCCGCTGACGTCGCCGGCCGGATCGCTGCCATCCGCCGCGGCGCCGCGCCCTCCACGACGGTGCTGCCGGTCGCCGGAGCCGCGGCGGCCGCCACCACCGTGCTCCCTCCCGCGGTGCGGGCCCCCGAGCCCGCACCGCGCACGGTCACGCAGGCCACGGCCTACCGTGGCGAGCCCGACCGCCCGCGGCGCCGCGGCATGGGGGCGCTGTGGGTGATGCTCCTCCTGCTGGCGGCGACGGTCGGTGCCCTGTGGTGGTTCGTGCTCCGGGGGACCGGCCCCTCGACCGACACGCCCACCGTCCCGACCCCCACGGCGACGAGCACCACCGCCCGCACGACCGCCCCCACGAGGACGACCTCGGCCCCGACGGTGACCGTCACGCAGACCCCCACCCAGAGGCCGACCTCCAGTGCCCCGACGACCCCGACGCAGGAGCCGACGACCCCGACCGAGCAGCCGACGACCCCGACCGAGCAGCCGTCGACCCCGACCGAGGAGCCCAGCGACCCGGCGCCGACCTGGACCGGTTCGGCCTCCGCGGCCGCGTCGACGCTGGGCGACGTCGTCCAGGGTGCGCAGCTGTCCGGGTCCTCGGGCAAGGACGCGTCCAAGAGCCTGCGCTCGCTCGACAAGGCCATCCGTCAGCAGGATGCCGGTGCCGCGCGCGCGGCGCTGGGTGAGCTGAGCGGCGCGGTCCAGAGCAGTGTCCAGGACGGGTCGGTCTCTAGCGAGACCGCGCAGTCCATCACGTCGGCGGCCGACGTCGTGGCCGGCGCGCTCCCCGCCGCCTGACGCTGCTGAAGGCCTCAAGTGCCGCTGCTCCGAGTTGCGGGCGGCAGGTGCGATCCTGACGACGTGGCACCACCAGTCGGCGGCCTGAGCGCCGTGGCCCTGAGGGCCGTCCATCGCAACGAGGCGACGGTCACCCTCGTCGTGCGACTCACCGCGCGCCTCTGGCTGCTGGTGGGGACGTGGGGGTGGGCCGACACCCCCGGCGCTGGGCCTTGCTGGCCCTGTGCGTGGTCCACGACCTGTGGCTGTGGTCGCGGCTGCGGGCCGGGCGCGGCCCCGGGGTCCGGTGGCGAGTGGCGGCGGACCTCGTCGACGCGACGGTGTGGTCGCTGCTGGGCTGGGCGCACTACCCCCACACGGCCGCCGTGATGGTCGTGATCCCGCTCGTCGCCTTCGTGTCGGCGCGGCGCCTGTCGACCGGCCTGGTGCTGACCGCCGTGACGATCGGCGTGACGGCGGCCGCGAGGTCGCTGGTCGGCTCGGAGCCCTACCTGGTGGTCACCACGGGGTTCGTGCTGATCGGCGTGCTGCTCGGCCGGTCCCTCGTGTGGCTCGTCGCCGAGGAGGTCCGGCGTCACGAGGCCCTCGTCGAGCGCTCGGCGCAGGCGTCGCTGGCCGCCGCCCGCCTGGCGGGGCGCAACGCCGTCGTGACGGGGGTCGGTGCGGAGGCCATCGACCAGCTGCAGGTGACCATCTTCGCCCTGGGTGGCGCCGGGGTGGACGAGGCGACCGAGCTGCGCAAGGCCGTGTCCCAGCACAAGCAGCAGCTCGGCCGGGCGACCCGCGCCGAGGCCTACTACCTGCGGGACGCCTGCGACGTCTACTCCCAGGCCACCCGGTCCAGCGAGCCCGACGCCTCGCGCTTCACCTTCTTCGACGTCGACCCGTCGGCCGGCACGGTCGTCGTGAGCCGGTCTCAGGCGCGCCTGCTGTGGCAGCACCTCGCCGGACGCGGAGGTGGGGTCGTCCGGGTCCGGAGCGCGACGGTCGGCCCGAACGGGGAGGTCTCGGTGCAGGTCGACGACGAGACCGTCGTGCTGCCCGCGGTGGACGGGCAGCCGCTGTCCCTGTCGGTGACGGCGGCCGGCGTGGCGGCGATGGCGGCATACGTGCTGATCCTCGCGGTGCCCCAGCACTCCGTCGTGCCGGCGGCGATCGCGCTGCCCGTCGCCGCGCTCCTGCTCCTCTCCACGGTGGTCGCCCATCGGGTCCTGCGCCGCTGGGGACCGCCGGGGAACCCCTGGTGGCCCTGAGCGGTGCCGTGCCGATAGCGTGCCTCGGGGGACTCTGGTTCGCCGGTCACGGGCCGCGCGGGCCGGAGGACATGATGCTCAACATGCCGATGGTGGGGTGGGCGATGATGCTTGGTCTCGTCGTGCGGCCGCGACGGGCCGTCCTGGCCTGCCGCGCCGCACTGGTGCTCGGCCTCGTGCTGACCGCTCTGGCGACCGAGGGCACCCTGAGGTTCGCGATCCCCGAGCTCGTGTGGCCGCTCATGGCCTATGTGGGGTCGCAGTGCGTCAGCCGCACCCTGGACGACGCGTGCAACGAGGTCCAGGTCGAGGCCCGCGCCCAGGCGCAGGCCCGCACCGAGGCGGCCCGACGTGCGGCGGCCGGTGCCGAGCTCGACTACCTCACGACGGTCGTGGAGCAGGGGCAGCGACTGGTCGCCGGGGCTGACGCCGGGGAGCTGCGCGAGGGGGTCGCGGACGACCTGCGCCGGGTGAGCAGGCTGCTCGCCGAGACCCGCGCGAGGCTGGCATGAGGACGGGCGGGCGCGGATGAGGATCGTGATCGTCGACGACAGCCCGAGCGTCCGGGACGCCCGTCAGCTGTGGTTGCGGGAGGCGACCGACGCCCAGGTCGACGCCCTCGACTTCGAGGGTGCCCTCGCGCTCGGCACCCGCTGGGGGCAGGTCGACATCGCCGTGCTCGACGGGCACGACCGCAGGTCTCCCGAGCGCCGGGCCGCGGCGGCGCGGCGCTCGGGCGTGGACTCGATCCCGGCGCACGACCACTTCCCGGGCGCGCGGCTCGCGCAGGAGGTGCGCCGGCACACTCCCGCCGGCGTCACCAGCATCATCCTGATCAGCGCCTACGCCCGAGAGAACGAGCTGATCTCGCGCCGGATCGTGCAGGCGGGGGTCGACTACGTCTTCGACCACTTCGAGGTCGACCAGGACCGTGAGACCTTCGTGCGGGCGGTGACCCAGCCCTGGACGTTCTCCTCGCGCCGGGCCTCGATCGACTGGGCGGCCCTGGGCTACGAGCGCGCCCCCGACGTGCAGGCGGCCATCGACATCGCCGAGTCGTCGCCGGTCGCCGACATGGTGCTCAACGACGAGGCGCACGTCGCGCACCCGAGCGACGAGTGGGCGATCCGGTCGGTGCGTCACCGGCTGGGTGATGCGCTGCCGGGCGGTGTCAGCGCCGGGGCCGGTCCACGCCAGGCGCGAGCCCCGCGCAAGAGCTGGCTGTCCCAGCAGCTGGGTCTGGCCCTCGGCCGGCACCTGCCCACCGACCCCGAGTGAGCACCCCTCAAAAGGTGGGCGTCGCACTTGAGTGCCGGGCGGGATGTCATGGTGCTGCGCCGGGGCCGCGCCGACGAGGGGGATGCGCGGCCCCAGGCGCACGCAGGCGGGGGGAGCCGCAGCGAGAACGACGAAGCCGCACCCCGGTCGGGATGCGGCTTGCTGGTGGCCAGGGGCGGGGTCGAACCGCCGACCTTCCGATTTTCAGTCGGACGCTCGTACCAACTGAGCTACCTGGCCTCGCGACATCCTCAAGATATCGCGAAGTCTCTCCCGAGGGAGAGACTGGCGACCCCGACCGGGCTCGAACCGGCGACCTCCGCCGTGACAGGGCGGCGCGCTAACCAACTGCGCTACGGGGCCAAAGGGTGAGGAGTGACTACCTCAAGCACTCCGACAACTCGCTGGCCGTGACCAACTTGTCCATCGTACATGCTCTGTATCCCCAACGGGATTCGAACCCGTGCTACCGCCGTGAAAGGGCGGGGTCCTAGGCCGCTAGACGATGGGGACCCGAATCTCTCGGGCCCTCTGCCGCTAGCGCTCTAGTAGCTCGAGCCCGTCGAGGACTCCGAAAGCATAGGGGACGGCGGCGGAGAACTCCTAATCGGGTCGGAGTCAGCGTCGAGCGGCCCACTCCAGCAGGCGATCTCGCGGCCAGGTGGTGACGATGCGCTCGGCTGGGACCCCGAGGTGCCAGGCCCGCTCGGCCCCCAGCTGCTGGAAGTCCAGCTGCCCCGGCGCGTGCGCGTCGGTGTCGACCGCGAACAGGCACCCGGCGTCCAGCGCCAGCGTGATCAGGTCGTCCGGCGGATCCTGCCGCTCCGGCCGGGAGTTGATCTCGACCGCGACGTCGTGGGCGGCGCACGCCTCGAAGACGACGCGGGCGTCGAACGACGACTGCGGCCGCTTGCCTCGGCCTCCGGTGACGAGCCGGCCCGTGCAGTGCCCCAGCACGTTGGTGCGCGGGTTGCTGACGGCCGCGACCATGCGGCGCGTCATCGCGGCGGACTCCATCTTGAGCTTGGAGTGCACCGAGGCGACCACCACGTCGAGCTCTTCGAGCAGGTCGGGCTCCTGGTCGAGCGATCCGTCGTCGAGGATGTCGACCTCGATCCCCGACAGCAGCCGGAAGCTGCCGGGCACGATCTGGTTGGCACCGGCGACCACCTGGAGCTGCTTGCGCAGACGCTCGGGCGACAGGCCGTTGGCGACCTTGAGGCGGGGGGAGTGGTCCGTGAGCACCTGGTACTCCCGCCCCAGCTCGACCGCGGTCATCACCATCTCGTCGATGGGGGACCCGCCGTCCGACCAGTCAGAGTGGCTGTGCAGGTCGCCGCGCTGCAGGACGACGAGCTCCTGGCCGTCGCGGGCCAGGGGTGCGGACTCGCGCTCCTCGAGCTGGGCGAGGTAGACGGGCTCCTCGCCGCGCAGCACCGCCTGCGCGATCGCCTCGCTGCCCTTGCCGATCCCGGGCAGGTCCTGCAGCGTCCCGGCAGCGGCGCGGGTCGTCAGCTCGTCGTCGCCGAGCGCCCCCAGCGTGGCCGCGGCCCCGCGGAAGGCCTTGATGCGGTAGCTGGACTCCAGCGCCCGCTCGAGCAGGAACGAGATGCGGCGCAGGGCCAGGACGACCCCGGCGGCGTCGGGGGTCAGGGTGTCGGCGATCGGCTCGGCGGAGGCGGAGCCGTGGCGTTGGGGTCCGGTGGCGGCGGGCTTCGGCATACGGCCATCGTCGCACCGCAGGGGGTGGCTTGGCCGAGGTGGCGCGGGTCACCTACGGTCAGGGCATGGCACTGAGCGTCTTCGACCTCTTCTCGATCGGTATCGGGCCGTCGAGCTCGCACACGGTGGGCCCGATGCGCGCGGCGCTGATGTTCGTCCGGTCGCTGGAGGCGGACGGGCAGCTCGACCGGGTCACGAGCCTGCGGGTCGAGCTCTACGGGTCGCTGGGCGCGACGGGCCACGGCCACGGCAGCGACAAGGCGGTCCTGCTCGGGCTGTCCGGAGAGGCGCCGGAGCTCGTCGACCCCCGCGCCGTCGAGGGCCGTCTCGCGCACATGCGCGCGACCAAGCGGCTGGCGCTGCTGGGACGCCACGAGATCGACTTCGACGAGGCCACCGACCTCGTCATGCACCGGACCCGGTCCCTGCCCGGTCACTCCAACGGCATGACCTGCGAGGCCGTCGTCGAGGGGCTGGAGGAGCCGGTGCAGCGCACCTACTACTCGGTGGGTGGCGGCTTCGTGGTGGTCGAGGACGGGTCCGGCGGCCATCGGATCGTCGAGGACGAGACACCGGTCGCGCACGAGTTCCGGACCGGTGACGAGCTGCTCGCGGTCTGCGCGGAGACCGGCCGCTCGATCGCCCAGGTCATGCTCGACAACGAGCGCGCCTGGCGCAGCGAGGCCGAGGTCAGGGCGGGGCTCCTGGAGATCTGGCGCGTCATGCAGGAGTGCGTGGACAACGGCATCACCACCGAGGGGGTGCTCCCGGGTGGGCTGCGGGTCCGTCGGCGCGCCCCCGAGCTGGCGCTGCGACTCGCCCTCGAGGAGGGCAACGTCGACCCGCTGCGGGGGCTCGACTGGATCACCCTCTACGCCCTCGCCGTCAACGAGGAGAACGCCGCCGGCGGACGCGTCGTCACCGCGCCGACCAACGGCGCCGCCGGGATCATCCCCGCTGTCCTGCACTACTACGTGCGGTTCGTGCCGGGTGCCGACGACCTGGGGGTGGTCCGCTTCCTGCTGACCGCGGCGGCGATCGGCATGATCATCAAGGAGGGGGCCTCGATCTCCGGCGCCGAGGTGGGGTGCCAGGGCGAGGTGGGCTCCGCCTGCGCGATGGCCGCGGCCGGCCTGGCGGCGGTGCTCGGCGGGACGCCCGGACAGGTCGAGAACGCCGCCGAGATCGGGATGGAGCACAACCTCGGCCTCACCTGCGACCCCGTCGGCGGGCTCGTCCAGATCCCCTGCATCGAGCGCAACGCCGTCGCGGCGGTCAAGGCCGTCACGGCGGCCCGCACCGCGCTGCGCGGCGACGGGACGCACATCGTCTCGCTGGACAAGGTCGTCAAGACCATGCGCGAGACGGGCGCCGACATGAAGGTGAAGTACAAGGAGACGGCCCGAGGCGGCCTCGCGGTCAACGTCATCGAGTGCTGACCCGGCACGCCCCGGCTCGGTGCGCTTGGATGGTCGTATGACGAACGCCTACCGCCCCGCGCAGGACCGTTACGACGGCGACATGCTCTATCGACGCTGCGGGCGCAGCGGCCTGCGGCTCCCTGTCATCTCGCTCGGTCTGTGGCAGAACTTCGGCACGGACCGGCCGCGCGAGACCCAGCGGGCCATCCTGCGGCGCGCCTTCGACCGCGGCGTGACGCACTTCGACCTGGCCAACAACTACGGGCCGCCCTACGGCCAGGCCGAGATCCACATGGGGGAGTACCTCCGCGACGACTTCGCCGGGCTCCGCGACGAGCTCATCATCTCGACCAAGGCGGGCTACGACATGTGGCCGGGGCCCTACGGGCAGGGCGGTGGCGCCCGCAAGTACGTCCTCGCCAGCCTGGACCAGTCCCTGCAGCGGCTCGGCCTGGACTATGTGGACATCTTCTACAGCCACCGCTTCGACCCGGAGACGCCGGTCGAGGAGACGATGATGGCGCTGGACCACGCCGTCCGGTCGGGCAAGGCGCTCTACGTCGGGATCTCGTCATACTCCGCGGCCAAGACCCGGGAGGCCGCCGAGATCGCGAGGGCCCTCGGCACCCCGCTGCTGATCCACCAGCCGTCGTACTCGATGCTCAACCGGTGGATCGAGGAGGACCTGCTGGATGAGCTGGAAAGGCAGGGTATGGGGTGTATTGCGTTCACCGCCCTGGCGCAAGGCCTGCTCACGGAGCGCTACCTCCAGGGCGTGCCGGACGACAGCCGGGCAGCACGGGCGGGGTCGAGCCTGTCGGCGGACCAGCTCTCGGACCAGACCCTGCGGCACGTCCGGGCGCTGGCCGGTGTGGCGCAGCGGCGCGGGACGTCCCTGTCCCAGCTGGCTCTGGCCTGGGTGCTGCGCGACCCCCGGATGACGTCGACGCTGGTCGGGGCCTCGAGCGTGGAGCAGCTCGACCAGAACCTCGACGCCCTGCGGCATCTCGACCTCACCCCCGAGGAGCTCGAGGAGATCGATCGCGACGCCGTCGACGCCGGCATCAACCTGTGGGCACGATCCTCGCAAGCGTGACGGCGAGGGACGTCCTGGGACATCGCGGGCACTACGCTGCGGGTTCGATAACTACTCTCCGCGCACGGATTGGCGCATCCTTGTGAGAAAAACCGGCTCACCCGTCAGGCTCCCGGCAGCGCACCTAGAGTCATGAGTGGCCGTGATCTCCCCGAGATCTCGAAGGGGGGTGCCGCCGCACCTGGTGCGACGGGCTCGGAGGTCGGGGGAGAGACGTGACCGTCCCGACGTCGGGACGTCCCTGTCGGTGGGGCGCGGCCGGTCCGGGCACCGGATGGTGCCGGACGTTCTCGTCCGAGAGAAAGAAGCAGAGCACGTGACTGTCGACCACGCACAGCCAGCAGGAGCCGGGGGCGCTCCCGTGGACGTCTCCCAGATCCCCGTCGTCATCCTCTGCGGTGGCCAGGGCACCCGCATCCGCGAGGCGAGCGAGAAGCTGCCCAAGCCGATGATCGAGATCGGCGAGAAGCCGATCGTGTGGCACATCATGAAGACCTACTACGAGCACGGCTTCCGCAACTTCGTCCTGTGCCTGGGCTACAAGTCCGACGTCATCAAGAGCTACTTCCTGGACCGCCGCCGCCTCTCGGCCGACGTGGTCCTGCGACCCGGCGCGGAGCCGGAGTTCGTCGGTGGCGAGGAGATCGAGGAGGACTGGACCATCACGCTGGTCGAGACCGGCCTCGACGCCGGCACCGGCGGTCGCGTCAAGCTCGTGAGCAAGTACCTCGACGCGCCCTGGTTCATGCTGACCTACGGCGACGGCATCGGTGACATCGACATCAGCGCGGAGGTCCAGCACGCCGTGCGCATGGACAAGATGGCCTGCGTGACCGGCGTCCACCCCGCGAGCCGCTACGGCGAGATGCACGTGGACGACAAGGGCGAGATGGTCACCGAGTTCAACGAGAAGCCCACCCTCGCGACCGGCTGGGTCAGCGGCGGCTTCTTCATGATGAAGCGGGAGTTCGTGGACCGCTACCTCGCCGACATCGACGAGGAGGACATGCTCGAGAAGAAGCCCCTGCAGCAGGTCTCGCGCGACGGCGAGCTCGCCGTCTACGAGCACGAGGGCTTCTGGATGGGCATGGACACCTTCCGCGACTGGAAGGAACTCAACGGCTTGTGGGACGCCGACAAGGCTCCCTGGAAGATCTGGAAGGGCTGACACACATGAAGGTTCTGGTCACTGGTACCGAGGGCTACCTCGGCTGTCTCGTCGCCGCGGAGCTCATCCGCGACGGCCACGACGTCACGGGCGTCGACACGGGCTTCTACGCCCAGGGATGGCTCTACAACGGCGTCGACCTCGGCGCCAAGACGCTCCGCAAGGACATCCGCAACCTGACCGTCGAGGACGTCCGCGGCCACGACGCGATCGTGCACATGGCCGAGCTGTCCAACGACCCGCTGGGCGCGCTGATCCCCAACGTCACCTACGACGTCAACCACAAGGGCTCGGTCAAGCTGGCCGAGCTGGCCAAGCAGGCCGGCGTCTCCCGGTTCGTCTACATGTCCTCCTGCTCGGTCTACGGCGTCGCCGACGGTGTCGTCGACGAGCAGTCCCAGGTCAACCCGCAGACGGCCTACGCCGAGTGCAAGGCCATGGTCGAGCGCGACGTCCTGCCGATGGGTGACGACAACTTCTCGCCCACGTTCATGCGCAACGCCACCGCCTACGGTGCCTCCCCGCGCATGCGCTTCGACATCGTGCTCAACAACCTGTCGGGCCTCGCCTACACCACCAAGAAGATCGCGATGACCTCGGACGGCACCCCGTGGCGTCCCCTGGTCCACGCCCTCGACATCGCCAAGTCGATCCGCTGCGCCATCACCGCGCCGCGCGAGGCCGTGCACCAGCAGATCTTCAACGTCGGCAAGACCGAGCACAACTGGCGCGTCCGCGAGATCGCCGAGATCGTCGGCGCGGCCTTCCCGGGCTGCGAGGTCACCTTCGGCGACAACGCCGGGGACAACCGCTCCTACAAGGTCAACTTCGACAAGATCGCGTCGCAGCTGCCGGGCTACGCGAGCGACTGGGACGCCGAGCGTGGCGCCCAGCAGCTCGCCGAGGTCTTCACGACCATCGACCTGGACGAGGCGACCTTCACCGGTCGCGGCCACACGCGCCTGAAGCAGCTGGAGCACCTCATGCGCACCAAGCAGATCGACGACCAGATGTTCTGGACCAAGCCTGCGGGGAGCATCGTCTGATGGAGTTCCGCACCTTCGACATCGAGGGCCCTGCCCTGATCGACCTCAAGCTCCTGCAGGACGAGCGAGGCTTCTTCGCCCGGACCTTCTGCACCCAGGAGTTCGAGGACGCCGGTCTCACCCCGGCCGTGATCCAGTGCAACATGTCCTACAACTACAAGGCCGGCACGATCCGCGGCATGCACCAGCAGATCGACCCGGCCCCCGAGGCCAAGCTGGTCCGCTGCATCCGCGGCCGCATCCTCGACGTCATCGTCGACATGCGCCCCGAGAGCCCGACCTACCTGCAGCACGTCAAGGTCGAGCTCACGGCGGACAACCGTCAGGCGCTGTACGTGCCCGAGTACTTCGCGCACGGCTACCTGACGCTCGAGGACGACTGCGAGGTGACCTACCAGGTCTCGCACGCCTACACGCCCAACACCGAGCGCGGCTTCCGCCACGACGACCCGGCGTTCGGGATCGACTGGGGCCGCGAGATCGAGGTCATCTCGGACAAGGACGCGGCCTGGCCGCTCTTCGCCGAGCGCGACGACGTCGAGAAGCCCGCGACGCTCCCGGCCCCGCGCCAGGCGCAGCTCAAGGAGGATGCATGATCATCGTCGACACCGCCCTGGCCCAGCGCGAGGCCGAGGGCAACCCGATCCGCGTCGCCCTCGTTGGCGCCGGGTTCATGGGTCGCGGCTTCGTCAACCAGGTCACCAACTCGGTGCCCGGCATGGTCGTCGCCGCCATCGTCAACCGCACCCAGGCCAACGCCGAGCGCGCCTACACCGAGGCCGGGACCTCGGAGTGGGAGGTCTGCGAGGACGCC
The DNA here is from genome assembly GCF_002479615.1 of Arsenicicoccus sp. UBA7492. Taxonomy (NCBI): domain Bacteria; kingdom Bacillati; phylum Actinomycetota; class Actinomycetes; order Micrococcales; family Intrasporangiaceae; genus Arsenicicoccus; species Arsenicicoccus sp. UBA7492. The sequence goes on from NZ_DLOE01000043.1 coordinate 106,993, forward strand.
ACGGCCGTCGACGCCGCGGTCGAGGCCGGCAAGGCCGTGATCACGAGCGACCACAAGGCCGTCACCGAGGCCGGGTCCATCGACGCGATCGTCGAGGCCACCGGCGCGGTGGAGTACGGCGCGCACGTCGTCGCCGACGCCATCGAGGGCGGCAAGCACGTGGTGCTGCTCAACGCCGAGGTCGACGGGACCGTGGGCTACGCGCTCAAGCAGCGGGCGCTGGCCAAGGGCGTCATCATCACGGGCTGCGACGGCGACCAGCCGGGCGTCCAGATGAACCTCTACCGCTTCGTGAAGTCCATCGGGCTCACGCCGCTGGTCATGGGCAACATCAAGGGCCTGCAGGACGAGTACCGCAACCCGACCACCCAGGAGGGGTTCGCCAAGCAGTGGGGCCAGGACCCCTACATGGTGACGAGCTTCGCGGACGGCACCAAGGTGTCCTTCGAGCAGGCGCTGGTCGCCAACGCCACGGGCATGACGGTCGAGAAGCGTGGCCTCAAGGGCGCCGACCACCGTGAGCACATCGACACGGCGACCAAGCTCTACGACGTCGAGCAGCTCAAGGAGCTCGGTGGCGTCGTGGACTACGTCGTGGGCGCCCAGCCGGGTCCCGGCGTGTACTGCTTCGCGACCCACGACGACCCCAAGCAGCAGCACTACCTCAAGCTCTACAAGCTGGGTGACGGGCCCCTGTACTCCTTCTACACGCCGTACCACCTGTGCCACTTCGAGGTGCCGCTGACCGTCGCGCGCGCCGTCCTCTTCGGGGACTACGCGATCACCCCGGCCGGGAAGCCCACCGTCGAGGTCATCACGGTCGCCAAGCGCGACCTCAAGGCCGGCGACACGATCGACGGTCTCGGCGGCTACGACACCTACGGCCAGTGCGAGGCCGCGGGCGTCACCGCCGACGAGGGCCTGCTGCCTATGGGCGTCGCCGAGGGCTGCGTCCTCAGGCGCGACGTCAAGAAGGACGAGTACTTCACCTACGCGGACGTCGAGCTGCCGCAGGGCCGACTCGTCGACGCGCTGCGCGAGGAGCAGGCCTCCCTGGCCTGACGACTCACTCCGTATGCCGGAGCCCGCCGCCTGCCTCGACGAGGTAGGGGGTGGGCTCCGGCATACGGGGCAGGTCGTCCGCTGGTCAGGCGATGAACTCCCGCACGGCGGCGGCGACCTCGTCGTCGAGCCCGGCGAGGAGCTCGTCGTGCGAGGTGACGCGGTAGCTCCGTGGCCCCTGCCAGTCGGCCGCGAGGACGTGGTGGCTGTCGAACCAGAAGTGGTGCGAGGGTGACTCGTCGACGAAGAGCGTGACGGTGCCGAGCTGCTGGTCGGGCCGCCCGGGCAGCTGCACGGTCTCGGGGTTGCCGACGCTCAGGTGGGCGCTGCGGGGTGCGTGCTCGGGCGCGGACTCGTCGAGCACGTGGAACTCCTCGTCGGTGTGCGAGCCGGCCAGCATCTGCTCCAGCACCACGGACTGGGCGCTGCTCGGGATCGTGTCGCGGGGGATCGCGTGGGAGGCGCCGTCGACGTCGACCGTCGTGCGGTCGGTGCGCCGGGCGGACGTGGATCCCTCAGGGGTGCTCATCGAGCAGGACGTCCAGTCGCGCACGTCACCGGTGTGCGTGAGCAGGTGGTCGGTGCGCTGCAGCCGCTGCCCGTCGCGATAGACGAGGAGGCTGCGCAGCTGGGTGGAGGTCAGACGTCGCACGAGGGCACCGACCTTGCGTCCCCCCACGTGGAAGCTCTCCATCGAGATGTCCATGTCGCGACCGTAACCGAGGGTGACAGGGCGCCCAACCGGTGCCCGTATGTCGGTCGGGTGCCGGGTCTCCAGAAGGACGCGGCCGACACCGGGGGTGGGTGCGCCGCATCCTCGTCGAGGTGCGAGGATGACCTGCACCAACCAGTGACGAGGAGGTCACCATGGACGAGCGTCGCGTCAAGGTCCTGGACGCCGTGGTCCGGGCGTGGACGGAGAACGGCAGCAATCCCGACTACACCGCGCAGCAGCACGAGAGCGTGCGTGCGGCGATGCCCACCCTGGCGCGTGCCCTGGACGAGCTGGTGATGGAGCTCAAGAACGGCCACCGCAGCTCACAGGGGTGAGCCCGTCACTGGGGGCGGCCGCGTCGCGTCCGCAGGAACCACGCGCCCAGCGCCAGGCCGAGCGCGAGGATCACGCCGAAGAGCAGGTAGCCGAAGCTGAGGTCTCCCTGCTCGCCCTTGGTGACCGGGCGCTCGGTGGTGCTGCTGGGGGTCGGGCTGGTGGTGTCGGCCGGCACGGCGACGACGAGGCGCTGCGGCGTCGCGGACGGTGCCGCAGACGCGGCGGGGACCGTGGCGAGAGGGACGGCGGCGGCCAGGGCGGTCACGGCCGCGCGGCGCATCCAGGTGCGGGAGGACATGTGAATCTCCTTCGGCTGGGCACTCGTTGGTCCCGTCGCGCATACCCCGGCGGACGCGGCTCATGCCGTCGGTGACCGCCGGTGGCGGATTCGGGGAGGGTGCCGGGGGCTCGCTGGTCGTGCTCGACCGGGGCCAGGGGGTCAACGGCGAGCTCGTGCTGCGGACCGACGGGGCAGACCTCGAGGTGATCGCCAACGGCGTGTTCCTGATGGACACCCGCCTCACGGTCTCCGAGCGCCTGATGGTCAGCGCGACGCTGGCCCGGGTGCGGCCGGGCGCGCGGTTGCTCGTCGGCGGTCTCGGCGTCGGGGCGTCGGTGGTCCAGGCCCTGGAGTCGGGGGTGGGGCGCGTCGACGTCGTGGAGGTCGAGGCCCTCGTGGTCCGGTGGTGGGAGCGCTACTTCCGGGCCCACTGGGGGCTGTCCGGCCGGGACCTGGACCGGCTGCGGGTCATCCGGGCGGACGTGGGGGAGCACCTCTCGACGACGCAGGAGACCTACGACGCCATCGTGCTCGACACCGACAACGGTCCCGAGTGGCTGGTCCACGAGCGCAACGCGGGTCTGTATGCCGTCCCCGCCCTCCTCGTGGCCGCCCGGCGCCTGGCGCCGGGCGGCAGCTGCGTCTACTGGTCGGCCTCACCGTCCGACGCCTTCGAGGGGCGGTTGCGGCAGGTCTACGCCGACATCGAGCGGGTCGACGTGGGGCGCTTCGACGTGGGGCGCGCGGACGCCTCGCCGGACGTGCTCTATGCGTGCCGGCGACCGCTCGACCGCTCGCCCGGTGACCGCTGACCGGTCAGTGCGGGTCCTTGCGCGGGTTGGGTAGGAAGTACCCCGCCATGGCGAACATCGTGGCGAGCATGATCGCGCCCAGCAGGTAGCCTAAGCGCAGGTCGCCGCTCTCCCCGAGGGTGCGCTGGCCGCGTGGTCGGGCGGCGGGCACCTGGGCGGGCGCGGGCGCCGGGGCCGGAGGCGGGATCGCCGCAGCGCCCAGCGCGGACGAGACGAGGCTCGACGAGGTGGAGGCCGGCGGACCGGTGGCAAGAGCCACGGACGCGGAGGCGCCGGGCACGGGTGCAAGGAGCAACGCTCCGGTGGCGAGGGTGGCGAGGGTGGCGGCGGCGAGGCGGCGCACCCGGATCGTGGACGACATGGCGACTCCTGGGGACTCGCGGCTCGTGCGCGTCGGAGCGGCTGCCCGGCGTGTACCACCAGGCCTACTCCTTCGCACGGCGAACGGGGAGTCCTGATCGATCGGATCGCCAGGCGGTAGCCGTGGTGTCGTCAGCCGGTCGCGAGGGTCGGGGACGCCCTCACCTCGCCAGCCGCAGCTCGCCGTCCTCGAAGTGGGCGGGCACGGCCGAGATCACGGCCTCCGGCGGGATGGGGCCATAGACGTGCGGGAAGGTCTCGCCGCCCTCCTCCGCCGCCTCCAGCTTGAGGTGGCTGCGGCCCAGCAGCGCCGGCTCGATGATCAGGACGACCAACGGTCCCGGCACGTCGCGGTAGAAGCGCCGGGCCGTCGCGGGAAGCTGCTCGGGGGAGGAGCAGTGGATGAACCCCTCCTGGTCGAGCGTGCGGCCGTGCGTCGACGTGGTGTAGGCGCCGGCATCCCGGCCCTCCTCCCACGCGGCGAGGGTCGTGAGGTGGCCGATGATGTCGGCGCTCTGGGGCTTGCCGGCGTTGCGCCTCGGGCGTCGGGTCATGACCCCATGGGACCACGGGTGCGGGTCACCAGTTGGCGAAGGACCCCCGGAAGATCGCCGCGACGTCGTCCTCGGTCACGTCCTTGGGCGCGGCGGCGAGCAGGCGCTGCTGCTTCATCGTGCCGCCGACGAGGTGGTCCACGTCGCTCTCGTCGTAGCCGACGGCGGCCAACCAATCGGGGATCCCGATGTCGCGCATCAGCCGGGCGAGGACGGTCGGGAGGAGGTCGGCCGGGTCGTCGGTCATCTCGGCCTGCGGGTCGAGCATGCGGGCGGCCTCGACGTGACGCTGCGGGTTGGTGTCGAAGGTGAAGCGGAAGGCCTCCGGAGCCGTCAGCGACACCGACATCCCGTGCGGCACCATCGGCTCCTCGCGGGGGTAGCCCTCCGGGTGGAAGTCCTTGACCCGGCCCGCGATCGGGTAGGCGTTGGCGTGCGGGATGTGCACGCCGGCGTTGCCGAACCCCATGCCCGCGAAGGTCGAGGCCAGGGCCATGTCGGTGCGGGCCTGCTCGTCGTCACCGTGGTGCACCGCCCGCCGGAAGGACGTGGCGAGCAGCTGCATCGCGCGGCTGGACCACATGTCCGAGACCGGGTTCGCGCCGCAGTAGGGAACGCGCTCCTCGGGCGTCTTGCGCTCGTAGGTCGTGTAGGGCCTCGCGGTCCAGCTCTCGAGCGCGTGGCACAGGATGTCCATGCCCGCGCTCGCGGTCACGCCCGCCGGCTGGGTGAGCGTGAGCCGCGGGTCGACGACCGCCATGGTGGGGCGCAGCGCGGCGTGGCTGATCCCGGTCTTGACCTGCTGCTCGAGGACGTCGAGCACGCAGATCGTGGTGCTCTCCGCGCCCGTCCCGGTGGTCGTGGGGACCGCCACGAGCGGGTGCAACGGCTGGGACGGCGCCCGTCCCTGACCGACCGGCACGTTGACGTAGTCCATCAGCTCGCCGGGGTTGGTGGTGAGCAGGTTGATCGCCTTGGCGGTGTCGATGCTCGAGCCGCCGCCCACCGCGACGTAGGCGTCGAACGGTCCGGCGGCACGCGCGTGGTCGATAGCATGCTGGAAGCTCGCGTCCGTGGGCTCCACGTGCACCTGGTCGTAGACCAGCGCCTCGATCCCGAACGTCGCCATCTGGTCCGCGACGCGCTGGGGCGTGCCGGTCGCCGCGATGCCGGGATCGGTCACCACGAGCACGCGCCTCCCGCCCGTGAGGGACAGGTCGTAGCCGATCTCCTCCGAGGCGCCGTTGCCGAACTTCAGCCGGGGGGCGCCATACGTGAAGATGCTCTCGGGGTCGGCGGGGTGATAGCTCATGGTGCTTGCTCCTGCGTGTCGCGTAGCTGTCGTCGGAGGATCTTGCCGGTGGTCGTCTTGGGCAGCTCGTCGACGATCTCCACCGCGCGGGGGTACTTGTAGGCGGCCATGCGCTCCCGGGCCCAGGCCACGATCTCCTCGCCCGTGACGGTCACGCCCGGGACGAGGGAGACGAACGCCTTGACGGTCTCGCCGCGATAGTCGTCGGGCACCCCCACGACCGCGACCTCACGGACCGCGTCGTGGGAGTACAGGACGTCCTCGACCTCGCGCGGCCACACCTTGTAGCCGGCGGCGTTGATCATGTCCTTCTTGCGGTCGACCAGGAAGAACCAGCCCTCGGGGGTCATGATCCCCACGTCGCCGGTGCGCAGCTCGCCGTCGCGGATCCCCTCGGCGGTGGCCTCCGGCCGCTGCCAGTAGCCCGGCACCACCTGCGGGCCGCTCGTGGCGAGCTCGCCGGCCTCTCCCGGCGGGAGCGCCTCACCGTCGTCCCCCAGCACGCGAACCGTGGTGCCGCACACCGGAACCCCCACCGAGAGGGCGCCACTGCCTGGATCGACGGGAGCGCGCGCGCCGCGGGGCACGGCGTGCGACGGCGAGCTGGTCTCGGTCAGGCCGTAGATGTTGTGCAGGTAGTGGCCGGTGGCCGCCTCGAACCGGTCGGCCACCGCCGGAGCGATCGGCGCGCCCCCGGAGTAGATGGACCGGAAGCTCGACCAGTCGTCCCGGGCGATCCCGTCGACACCGCTCAGGGCGATGAACGCGGTGACGGATCCGACGGTGAAGGTCGGCCGGTGCTCGCGCATCGCGTCGACCATGACGGCGGCGTCGAACCGATGGGTGAGGACCAGGGACGCCCCGGCCAGCAGCGACAGGCAGACGTGCCCGACGAGACCCGTGATGTGGAACAGCGGGGCCACGCCCAGGACGACGTCGTCGGGGCCGAGGTCCATCCAGGTGCGATAGACCTCGGCGTTGACGACGAGGTTGCCGTGGGTGTTCATCGCACCCTTGGGCTCGCCGGTGGTGCCGGAGGTGTAGGTGAGGACGGCGACCTCGTCGCTGCCGGGCTCCGCCCGCGGCAGGGTGACGCCGCCGGTCGCACGCGCCCGGTCCAGGATCTCGCGCAGCGGCACCGCTCCCGCGGTCGAGGTGCCAGCCGTGGTGCTCATCACGCGGGTGTCGTCGCGCGTCTGGTCGTCGGTGGCAGCCACCGTGATCACGCAACGCACCTGGGTCGCGCCCGACCCCACCAAGGGTGCGGCCACCGACTCCCACAGCTCGTCGAGGCAGACCAGCGCCGTCGCACCGGAGTCACCCAGCAGGTAGGCCAGCTCGTCCGTCTTGTTCATGGGGTTGACCATCACGGCCACCCCGCGGGCCTTCCACGCGGCCAGCAGCGCCACGACGAACGCGGGGTCGTTCTGGGTGTAGACGGCCAGCCGGTCCCCGGCCGCGAACCCCTCGTCGACGAGGTGCGCGGCCAGGGCCGAGGAGCGGGCGTCGAGGTCTGCGTAGGTGAGGACGCCGTCGAAGTAGCGGATCGCCGGGGCGCCGCCGTCGCGGGCGACGGTCGCGGCGAAGGCCGCCAGCACCGAGCCGTGCCCGGCGTCGATCTCGGCCGGCACGCCCTGGCGGTAGAGCGACAGCCAGGGACGGTCGGTGCTGGTGGTCACTTGATGGCCATGGGGTTGACCGGCGTGCCCGCGGCCTTCGCGACCTTCAGCGGCGCCGCGGCATACATGAAGGTGAACTGCCGGTCCTGCGCGCAGTCGGCAGCGAGCTCCTCCAGGTCGCAGATCTCGGTGAGCGCCACACCCAGGTTGCGCATCAGCGCGCAGTGCAGCGGCAGGGCGGCGCCGTTGTTGGGGTCGTAGGTGATCTCGTTGGCGATCGTGTCGGTCGCCAGGTTGGGGATCTCCATCTCGTGGAACCACCGGACGAGCTCGGGGGAGTAGACCAGCCCCGGCTCGCAGAAGTCGTCGTAGAAGCGCTCGCCCTGGTCGAAGAAGTGCTTGAGGAAGTTGGTGCGCACGACGAGGACGTCGTGCTTCTCGATCGGCGTCCCCTGGTCCTCGGCGCAGGCCACGAGGTCCTCGTGGGTGAAGGTCTCGGCCGGGTCGAGCGCCTCCTTGCCGCGCCAGCGCGCGATGTCGATGAGGATGCCGCGTCCCACGACGCCCCGCTCGGCGATGGGGCCGATGCTGGCCTTGTCGAGCCCGCCGACGGTCGTCCGGGCGTCGTAGCCGTTCCAGATCTGGCCGTCGTACCACACGTGGCCGAGGGCGTCGTACTGCGTGGACCCCTGCAGGAAGGCGTCGATCTTGTCGTCGGCATAGTGCAGCCCGCCGGGGAAGGCCGGTCCGCCCGCGCCCTCGTCTCAGCTCGACTCGTCCAGGATCTGGGTGCGGACCGCCGGCGCGCGACCGGGCCAGACGGGGTCGCCCTTGGGGTGACCGATCATCCGCTGGAGGGTGAATACCCGCCCCGACCTGACGCTCCGGATCCCCCGCATCACCTCGTCGTCGGTCAGGAAGTTCAGGGCACCGACCTCGTCGTCCGGTCCCCACCGGCCCCAGTTGGTTGGTGCGTCCTTGAGCAGCTCGTGCATGGATGGCGTCTCGGTCACGATGTCCTCCGGTGTCTCGTCGTCGAGCGACCGTGCGGTCTGCGCCCGCCGTTGGGCGCTACCAGCTAGTAGATCGTCGCCCGGCCCACCCGTCAACGGGTCGGGGTCGACCACGCGACCTCCGGACGACCCGAGCCCGGTGGCCGCCGCCGTCGGGATGAGGGGCTGCACAGGAGGATATACGTAACCGTATATTAGGGCTATGTCGCCGTCCCTGCGCCCGGTCCCCGCGGTCTCCCCGTTGTCCGCGCTCCAGGGTGCGTTGTCAGGTCTGGCATCGCTGGCGGCCGGTGCGCCCGCGGTCCTGCGCGTGCTCTCCGGGGCTCATGCCCGTCTCCTTCGGTGCTGGGACGGTCGGGTCCCCGACCAGTGGTTCGGCGCCCGGCTGCTCGTCCTGGAGACGATCGGACGGCGCAGCGGACGGCTGCGGAGCACGCCGCTGGTCTTTGTGCGCAGCGGCGAGGACCTGGTGGTCGCCGCCACGAACGCCGGTGCCGACCGGCAGCCCGACTGGTGGTGCAACCTGCGGTCCGCCGGCGAGGCGATCGTGGGCGTCGACGGGCGGCGGGTGCGGGTCGTCCCCCGGGAGAGTCACGGCGCCGAGCGAGACCGCCTGTGGGGGACCCTGGCCCGCCGCGCCCCGATTGAGGCCTATCAGCGTCGGACGACCCGCACCCTGCAGGCCTGTGACCTGCGGGTATGTCGGTAGGCCCCGTGGGGCTCGAACCCACGACCCGCGGATTAAAAGTCCGCTGCTCTGACCAGCTGAGCTAGAGGCCCGTGCACCGCCACCCCGGTGAGGTGGTGGTCGGCGCGAGGAGCCAGTCTAGCCGCGGCGGCGGGTGCTCACCGGTGCGCCTGCTGGGACTGGCCGCGCACGATCTCCTCGGCGACGAGGGAGAGCTTCATGTTGAGCTCCTGGCTCGTCCTGCGCAGCACCTGGAAGGCCTGCTCGTCGTCGATCTTGCGGGCCGCCATGATCAGCCCGACGGCCTTGCCGATGGCGCGGGAGTTGTCCAGGGCCTTGGTCAGGTTGGCGGCCTCGCCGCGGGCGCGCACGGTCATGATGGCGACCGAGGCGAGGGACGCCAGGATGGCGCTCTGGTCGACGGATCGCTGGGTGAGGGCGCCAGGCGTGTCGGAGAAGAGGTCGAGGGCGCCGACCTTGGTGCCGTCGATGAGGAGCCGGCACCCGATCATCCCGCGCACCGGCGTGTCGGCGACGACGCGCGCGGCCAGCTCGGGCCACGCCGTGGGCGTGGACAGGTCCGGGTCGAACTGGACGGCCTCGTCGAGGATCGCGTCGAGGCAGGGTCCGTCGCCGATGCTGACCTCGAGCTCGTCGATCCCCTTGGCGATCGGGTCGGTGGCGGCGACGCTGGTCAGCCGCTCCCGGTCGCGCAGGAGGATGGCCGCGCGGTCGCACCCGTCCACGAGCTCGACGGTGGCGTGGACGATGGCGTCGTAGACGTCCTGCGTGGTGGCGCCGGAGTGGACGATCTCGTTGAGGCGGGCGAAGACCTGCGACGCCTCGGGTGGCAGCTGGTCCATGGGCTCGCTCCTCGATCGGGTCATCGGGGCAATGCTACTCACCGAGCGAACCACGTTCACCTCGTCCCACAGGGTAAGGCTCGTCTCCGCCGGGTACGTGAGAGTCGTGTGGGGCGAACCGGCCTATGAGGCAACACCGGTCGGCGCTCACGCGGTTCAGCCACCAGCCGCGGCCCCACACCTGCTGTCACCTGCCAGCCCGGCTGACCCCCGCGCTGACCCGAACCTGACAAGAACCTGCACCCCAACCCCAACCCGCATCACGACGGAGCGAGGACGACCATGCCCCAGAGCACCCCAGACCTGTCCGCCATCCCGAAGCAGAAGCAGGAGTGGCCCGGCACCGTCGCCGACCTGGACCCGGCGCCCGACCACGGCGAGGCGTCGTGGGTCGGTCGGGATCGTCTGACCGGGAAGCGGATCCTGATCACCGGAGGCGACTCCGGGATCGGCCGTGCGACGGCCGTGGTCGCTGCCAAGGAGGGCGCCAAGGTCGTCGTCACGCACCTGGCCGAGGAGGCCGAGGACGCCCGGGCGACGCAGGCCGCGGTGCAGGAGGCCGGTGGCACCTGCGAGCTGATCGAGGCGGACCTGCGGACGTATGACGAGAACCAGCGCGTGGCGCGGGCCGCCGTCGCGGCCCTGGGCGGCCTGGACGTGCTGATCGCCAACGCGGCCTACCAGATGACCCACGAGCGCATCGAGGACTTCCCGCCGGAGCAGATCGAGCGGACCTTCGCGACCAACGTGTTCGGGCCGTTCTGGCTGGTGCAGGAGCTGGCGGAGGAGCTGCGCGGCGGCTCGATCATCATCACGACCAGCGTCCAGGCCTACAGCCCGTCGGACAACCTGCTCGACTACGCCGGCACCAAGGCGGCGCTCAACAACATGGTCGTCAACCTGGCCGGCCAGCTGGGCGAGCGGGACATCCGCGTCAACGCCGTGGCACCGGGCCCGATCTGGACGCCGCTGATCCCGGCGACCATGCCCGTGGAGAAGGTCGAGGGCTTCGGCTCCGACACCCCGCTCGGTCGCGCCGGTCACCCGGTCGAGGTGGCGGCGGCCTATGTCTTCCTGGCGTCGGACGAGGCGAGCTATGTCTCCGGGACGGTCCTCGGCGTGACGGGCGGCAAGCCGGTCTTCTGACGGGCTGGGCTCGGGTCGGTCACGCCGGCCCGAGCCCCCGCTCGCGGTGGCCGATCTCGTGCTCCGCGTCGGCGGTCGCGTCACGCAGCCGGTCCAGGACCTCGGTGACCACGGCGAGCTGCTCGGGCGAGTAGTCGTCCAGGACGTCCCGGAACCCGTCCGTCATGGGCTCGAACAGGTGGCTGCTGTCCTCGAAGGTCCGATCGGTCGGGACGAGCAGGACGCGCCGGCCGTCGTCGCCGGCGCGGGTGCGCTGCACGTGGCCGGCTCGCTCCATCCGGTGGAGCATCGCGCTGACCGCGGCGGGGGAGAGGCCCAGGGTGCGGCCGAGGTCGCCGGCGCCCATCGGTGCCCCATGCTCGGCGGCCCGCCGCACCACGGCGACCGCGTGCAGGTCCGCGGTGTGGTGGCCGGTCTGTCGCGCCACCGCGGCGACGTACGAGTTGACCTGCAGGCCGAGCCGGCGGACGGCGTCGCCCACCTCGCTGACGAGGTGGTCCGTCGGCGTCTGCTGGGATCGCTGCTGCGGATCCGGCTGTGGCTGGTGGCGGTTGACCATGACGTATTTCGATGGTGGAATGACTCGACCGTCGAAAGAACCTTTCTTGCGACGAGGGCGTGGTCTGCAAGGGCAGGCGGCCCGATCCTACTTCCCAGGAGGTTGGACCGTATGTCGGACCGTCAGACCGACGTCATCGTGGTCGGCGCAGGCCTGGCGGGGCTCTCCGCTGCCTGCCACCTGCGAGGACGTGGCCACCACGTGACCCTCGTCGAGCGTGACGCCGGCCCCGGAGGGCGCGCCGGGCGCTCCCGCCACGAGGGCTACACCTTCGACACCGGCCCCACCGTGATGACCATGCCGGACCTGCTCGACCAGGCGTTGCGCGCCGTGGGGACCAGCGTCGCCGACAGCGTCCCCATGCGAGCCCTGGACCCCGCCTACCGTGCGACCTTCCACGACGGCAGCACCATCCACGTGCGCCACGGCCACGAGGCGATGCGCGACGAGATCCGGCGCACCTGCGGCAGCGTCGACGCCGCCGCCTACGACGGCTTCGTCACCTGGTTGCGCGAGCTCTACGCCGTCGAGATGCCGCACTTCATCGAGCGGAACTTCGACTCCGTGGCCGACATGCTGACCGAGCCGCGCGCCGTCGCCCGCCTCCTGCGCCTCGGGCCGCTGCGGCGCCTCGGGCCGCTGATCCGGGACCGTTTCCAGGACCCTCGCCTGCACCGGCTGTTCACCTTCCAGGCGATGTATGCCGGGCTGCCGCCCGAGTCCGCCCTCGCCATCTACGCGGTCATCACCTACATGGACACGGTCGAGGGGGTCTACTTCCCCGAGGGCGGCATGGGGGCGATCCCGGTGGCCATGGCCGCCGCGGCCGAGCGCGCCGGCGTGCAGGTGCGCTACGGCGCCGAGGTCGCCCGGCTGCTGCGCTCCGGCACCGACGCCCAGGGCGTCGCCGGGGGCGCCGTGACCGGCGTCGAGCTGGTCGACGGCGAGCGCCTCCACGCCCCGGTGGTGGTCTGCACGCTCGACCTGCCGGTGGCCTACGAGCGGTTGCTGCCGGGGCTGCGGCCGCCGCGCGCGGTGCGCAAGGGCACCTACTCCCCGTCCGCGGTCGTGTGGCACGTGGGCACGGGATCGCCGGTGGGAGAGCAGTTCTCGCACCACAACATCCACTTCGGCGAGCAGTGGAACGAGTCCTTCGACGCGCTGCTGGGCCGCAAGCAGCTCATGCCGGACCCCTCGCGCCTCGTGACCGTCCCCACCGTCACCGAGCCGGCGCTCGCCGCCCCCGGTGGCTCCACGCTCTACGTCCTCGAGCCCGTCCCCAACCTCGAGGGCGGCCAGGACTGGGACCGCGAGTCCGGCCCGATGCGCGAGCGGCTCCACGCCTTCCTCGGCGCCCAGGGCTATCCCACGGACGTCGTCGCCGAGGAGCTGTGGACCCCGGCCGACTGGGCGCGGATCGGCCACGCCCGCGGCACGCCGTTCGCCCTCGCCCACACCGTCACCCAGACCGGGCCGCTGCGACCGTCCAACCTCGAGCGCCGGGTCCCCGGCCTCGTCTTCGCCGGGTCGAGCACGATCCCCGGCGTCGGCGTCCCGATGGTCCTGGTCAGCGGCAAGCTCGCAGCCGACCGCGTCGATGCGCTGGCGGCGGCACCGGGAGGCGCTCGGTGAGCGCCCCGGCCGCCACGCCGGCCACCGCACCCCTGGCCCCCCTCGAGCGCGAGGGCTACCGCCGGTGCGCCGCGATCACGCGCCGCCACGGCACCACCTACTACTGGGGCGTGGCCCTGCTCCCCGTCGAGCGGCGACGTCACGTGCACGCGGTCTATGCCCTGTGCCGCGCGGCCGACGACATCGTCGACGAGCCGGGAGCGACCACGCCCGGGCAGGTCCGCGACACCGAGCGGCGGCTCGCGGCCTTCCGGCATACGGTCCTGGAGGCCGTCGACGGCGCCCCGGTGGAGGATCCCGTGCTGGCGGCCGTCGTCCGGACCCTGCGCAGCTGTGCGCTCGAGCAGGCCGTCCTCGACCGCTTCTTCGGGGCGATGGCGGCCGACCTCACGACGACGCGCTACGAGACCTGGGAGGACCTGCTCGGCTACATGGACGGGTCCGCGGCCGTGATCGGCGAGATGATGCTTCCCGTGCTGCGACCCACGACGCCCGACGCCCTCGCCCCCGCCCGTGCGCTCGGCCTGGCCTTCCAGCTGACCAACTTCATCCGGGACGTGGCCGAGGACCTCGACCGCGGCCGGGTCTACCTGCCGCAGGCCGACCTGCGCGCCCACGGGGCCGACCCCGCGCTGCGCCGGGTCACCCCGCAGTGGCGGTCCTTCATGGCCGAGCAGATCGAGCGCAACCGCGGGCTGTATGCCGAGGCCGACCGCGGCATCCCGATGCTGCCCGACACGTCGGCGCGCTGCGTGGCGACCGCCCGCACCCTCTACTCCCAGATCCTCGACCGGATCGAGGCGGCGGACCACGACGTCTTCACCGAGCGCGTGCGCGTGCCGACCCGGATCAAGGCCGCGACGGCCGCGGCAGCCCTGGTGCGGCGGCCCAGGGGAGCGGGGGCGTGAGCGGACTGGCCGGGCTCGAGGGGCTCGCCTACCTCGCCTGTCTGCTCGTGTCGCTGGCCGGGGTCGCGACCATCGACCGACGGTGGCGGCTCTTCGTCTGGGACCGCCCTCGCGCAGCGGTGGTGGTGCTGGTCGTGGGGCTCGCGTACTTCGTCCTGTGGGACCTCGCCGGCATCGCGCTCGGGCTCTTCCACCGGGGCGACACGCGCTGGATGACCGGCCTGCAGGTCGCCCCCGAGCTGCCCGTCGAGGAGCTGTTCTTCCTCGTGCTGCTGTGCTGGTCGACGATGTGCCTGTGGTGCGGCGGGCGGCGCTGGGCCCGTCACCGGGGGGACGCGCGATGACCTTCGCCCTCGTCAACCTGGTCATGCTGGGCCTCGCCGTCGTGGGGGCTGCCGTGGCGCTGCGGGCGTCGGGCCGTCGTGGCGGTGTGGGGCGTCGGGACCCGTGGCTGCGCCCCCTGCTGCTCACGCTCGTCGGGCTGGCCCTGCTCACGGTCGTCTTCGACAACCTGATGATCGCCGCCGACCTGTTCGACTACGGCGACCAGCACCGCAGCGGGCTCCAGCTCGGGCTCGCCCCCGTGGAGGACCTCGCCTACCCGTTGGGCGCCGCCATACTGCTGCCGGCCCTGTGGGTCTGGTTGCGGGACAAGGAGATCCGGCGATGAGTCAGCAGAGCCAGCAGAGTCGGCTGGGGCGCCTGGTCGCCTCCTCCCGCCCGCTCAGCTGGGTCAACACGGCCTACCCCTTCGGGGCGGCCTACCTGCTCACCGCCGGGCGGCTGGACCTGCGGGCCGTCGTCGGGATCGTCTTCTTCCTCGTCCCCTACAACCTGCTCATGTATGGCGTGAATGACGTCTTCGACTACGAGTCCGACCTGCGCAACCCCCGCAAGGGCGGCGTGGAGGGCATCGTCCTGGACCGGTCGCTGCACCGACTGACGCTGTGGGCCGCCGTGCTGCTGCCCGTGCCGTTCGTGCTCTGGCTGCTCGCGCACGGGTCGCTCGCGGCCGGGATCGTGCTGGCGGTGTCGGTCGCAGCGGTCGTGGCCTACTCCGCGCCCGGGCTGCGGTTCAAGGAGCGGGCGTTCGTCGACTCGATGACCTCGAGCACCCACTTCGTGTCGCCCGCGGTCTACGGCGTCGTGCTGGCGGGGGTCGCCCTGCCCTGGCAGGGCTGGGTCGTGCTGCTCGCGTACTTCCTGTGGGGGATGGCGAGCCACGCGTTCGGGGCTGTGCAGGACGTCACGGCGGATCGCGCCGCCGGGATCGGGTCGGTCGCGACCGTCATCGGGGCGCAGGCCACCGTGCGGCTCAGCGCCAGGCTGTATGCCGCGACCGGGCTCCTGCTCGCCACCACGGGACGCTGGGGCCTGCTGGCCGCGCTGCTCGTCCTGCCCTACCTGTGGATGGTGTGGCCCTATCGCTCGCTCTCCGACGAGGAGGCGCCGCGCGCCAACGGTGGGTGGCGCAGGTTCCTGTGGATCAACTACGTCGTGGGGTTCCTGCTGACCCAGCTGCTGATCGCTCGCTGGCTGGTCGGCTGACCCGCGTCGCGACCAGGGCGGCCACGAGCCCCCCGACCCCGTCCGCGACCAGGTCGGTGAGCGAGTCGGCATACGTGACGTGGATGGCGGGGTCGACCCAGAGGTGACCGGCCCACTCACCGAGCTCCCAGATGACGCCGAGCAGGAGGACGGCGAGGGTGGTGCTCATGACGGTGCCGAGGGCGGGGCGGGGCCGGCGCGTCGGCAGGTGCAGCAGGAGCAGGGCGATCACGGCCCCGCAGCCGGCGTGGGCCACCAGGTCGAGTCCGCGGACCTGGTCGTAGGTCCCGGCCGCGGCCCACCACCCGGAGGCCAGCAGGACGACCTGCGCGACGAGGTCGGTGGGGGTGTCGGCGTCGACGAAGCGCAGGGCCATCGCCCCGCCCAGCACCAGGAACATCGCGGCCGCGGCCGGGCCGCCGTGCAGCGTCCACGCCAGCGGGACCGTGACGGCCGCGACGAGGCGCAGGAGATCGCCCCAGCGCCACCGGCCCTGGCCGACCAGCCAGTCGTGCCGCGTCACGAGGCCGGGCGCCGGAGGTCTCGGACCGCCGGCGGGAGCGCTGCCGGGTCGCCGACGGGCCAGTCGCGCGGGTCGTCCGGCAGGTCCGCGAGCAGCGCGACCTGGTCCGCGCACCACGGCGACACCGTGGTCGACCCGTCGAGGACGCCGTCGCGCAGCTCGGGCCAGGGCACCCACCACGCGTCGTCGACCTCGGTGGGGTCGGGCGCGAGGTCGGTCGCCGCTCCGACGAGCTCGGCGACGTGGACCGGGCACAGCTCGTGCTCGACGACGCCGTCCATCTCGGCGCGGTAGGCGAAGCCGGGGAGCACCACCCGGGCGACGCCGATGCGCAGCCCCAGCTCGTCGGCGGCCCGCCGCGCGACCGCCGCGGCGAGGTCCTCGCCGGGCGCCGGGTGGCCGCAGACGGAGTTGGTCACGACCCCGGGGAAGGTCGCCTTGTCGCGCGCCCGGCGGGTGACCAGCACCCGCCCCTGGTCGTCGACGACGTAGCAGGAGAACGCCAGGTGCAGGGGCGTGCTCTCGTGGTGGACGGCGCGCTTGGGGGCGGTGCCGATGGCGTGGCCGGCCGCGTCGAGCAGGACGACCTGCTCGGCGCCGGGGGTGTCCGGGACGGCCGGTCGCGCCGGGAGGCCGGGACCGATGGGCACGCCCAGCCGGTCGACCCACCTCAGCCCCGGGGACCCGCCCGAGGCCCACCCGTGGCGCAGCGTGCGCATCGCCATCCGGACGCGGCGCGAGGCCTGGCTGGGGGAGTGGAACATCCGGCCCGCCACTTCGACCCGGAGGCAGGGGTCGAGGACGATCCGGGCGCGCGGCCCGAGCGCGAGGCTGAGGTCGAGGTCGTCGTGCAGCTCGGGGTCGTCGCGGGTCACGAGATGGCGCACGCGCTCCCAGGCGCTGCGCCGCAGCGCCATGTTGGACCCCCACAGCGGTATGCCGGCCATGGCCGCACCCGTCGCGGCGAAGGTCCCGGCCAGGTAGGCCACGGTGGCCAGCGGCGCGAGGCGCGGGGCGAGGTCGTAGAAGACGCCGGGACCCGTGAGCCCGTCGAGGTGCTCGTCGCTCGCGAACCGGCCCGCGACCCGGGCCACCCAGTCGCGTGGCAGCCGGGAGTCCGCGTCGCAGCGCGCGATCACCTCACCGGTCGCGCTGTCGTAGCCCCGGGCCGCCGCGGCGGGCACCCCCACCACGGGCTCGGTGACCACGCGGGCGCCATACGACCGGGCGAGGGCGGCGGAGCCGTCGGAGCTGCCGTTGTCGACGACGACCACCTCCCACGGGGCGACGGACTGCCGGGCGAGGTCTGTGAGGCAGCGGCGCAGGTGCTCCGCATCGTCGCGGACGGGGACGACCACCGACACGCGGGGCAGCGAGGTCGTCGGGTCGGATCGTTCCATGACCGAAAGATATCCCGATAGGGTGAGGTCATGGAGCACTGGCGCGAGGCCTTCGCACGTCATCTGCAGGCCGAGCGCTCGGCCGCTGGTGCGCAGGACCCGTCCGCCCGGACGCGTCGCCGCGTGGTCGCCGCGCTCACCGTCGTCGTGGCTGCCTCGGTCCTGGCCTGGGCGCTGCGGATCAAGCCCGGCGACGAGCTCTTCTACCCCGCCACCCTCGGCCTCGCGGCCGTCCTGCTCGTCGGCGCCCTCGTCGCCGGTCGCCCCCTGCGTGCCACCGAGGAGCTCGGCAAGCGCCGGGCACCTCTCCTGGTGCTCGTCGGGCTCGGCGTCGGGGCCGTGCTCCTCGTCGTGTTCCTGATCGGCGCCGGGATCGTCGCCCAGGTGCCGGCGCTCCGCGAGCCCGTCGAGCAGCTGCTGGCCCACGCTCGCTGGGGCTCGCTGCCCATCGTCGTGGCGATCACGGCGCTTAACGGCGTGGTCGAGGAGCTGTTCTACCGCGGGGCGCTCTACGACGCCTTCGGCGGACGTTGGGCGGTGGTGGGCAGCACCGTGGTCTACACCGTCGTGACGGCGCTGGCCGGCATACCCCTGCTCGCGCTCGCCGGGCTGCTCGTCGGGCTCGCCGTCGCCGTCCTGCGCCGCCTCACCCAGGGCGTGCTCGCCCCCATCGTCGCCCACCTGACCTGGTCGATCGGCATGCTCCTGCTGCTCGGCCCCACCCTCGAGCTCTTGGAGATGTCATGACTGCTGCTCACCCGGAGACCCGTCTCGGGCTCGTCACCGGCGCCACCGGCTATGTCGGCGGCCAGGTCGTCGGCGCGCTGATCGAGCGCGGCTGGCGGGTGCGCGTCCTGTCGCGCAGCGCCGACAAGGTCCGCGACGCCGAGTGGGGCGACGCCGTCGTCGACGGCACGGCCGGGCCCGGTCAGGTCGAGGTGGTCGAGGGCGACGCGTCCTCCCCCGAGGACCTGGCGACGGCGCTGCGGGACGTCGACGTCGCGTGGTACCTCCTGCACTCGATGGGGGACGGCGACGACTTCCAGGACGAGGAGCGGTCCATGGCCGAGGCGTTCGCGACCGCAGCCCGCGAGGCGTCCGTGTCGCGCATCGTCTATCTCGGTGGGCTGCACCCCGAGGGCGAGGAGCTGTCCGAGCACCTCGCGTCGCGGGTCGAGGTCGGCGAGATCCTGCTCGGGTCGGGCGTCCCCACGGCGGCGCTGCAGGCCGGGGTGGTGCTGGGTGACGGGTCGCAGTCCTTCGTGATGCTGCGGCACCTGTCCGAGCGGCTCCCGGGGGCGATCGCGCCCAGCTGGCTGCGCAACACCATCGCGCCGATCGCCGTCGACGACGCGCTGCACTACCTCGTCGCCGCGGCTGACCTGCCGGCCGACGTCAACCGGACCTTTGACATCGCCGGGCCGGACGTCGTCAGCTATGCCGACATGATGAAGCGCTATGCCTCCGCCCTCGGCCTCGGGCCGCGCCTCGTCCTGACCGCGCCGGTCACGACCCCGCGGGCCGCCGCGCGCTGGATCGGGCTCGTGACGCCGGTGGACTACGAGCTGGCCAAGCCGCTCGTGGGGTCGCTGCTGCATGACACCGTCGCGTCCGAGCACGACCTCGCCGACCTGGTGGGCGAGCCCAGCGGTGGGGCAACGGGATTCGAGGAGGCCGTGCGTCGCGCGGCCCGGGGGTCGGACACCCGGCGTTGGCGCCGAACGCTGGCCTGGACGGGTGCCGCCGTGACCGCCACCGCGGTCGTGGGCTCGCTCGTCACCGACCCCAGCAGCCGGTGGTACCGCCACCTGTCCAAGCCCTCCTGGCAGCCCCCGTCGTGGGCCTTCCCGGTGGCCTGGACCGCGCTGTATGCCGACATCGCCCTCGTCTCCGCCCTCACGATCGCGGACCTGCAGGAGTCCGGCCGCGAGGACGAGGCCCGGGAGTACGCCGTGGCGCTCGGGACCAACCTGGTGCTCAACGCCGGGTGGAGCGCGCTGTTCTTCGGCGCGAAGCAGCTGCGGGTGTCGACGGTCGAGGCCGTGGCTCTCGCCGCCAGCTCGGCCGACCTGGTGCGGCGCGCGGCCGGGGCCAGCCCCGAGAAGGGGGTCATCCTCGCGCCATACGCGGCGTGGACGGCCTTTGCCGCAGCACTGACCGCCGAGCTCACGCGCCGCAACGCCTAGCCGGACCGAGCGCAGCGATGGGTTGACCGCTCAGCGGCTCGCGTGCGTTCAGCGGCGCTGATAGACCTCTCGCCGGTGGCCGACCGCCAGGACCAGGACGACGAGGACGCCGTCGTGGATCTCGTACACGATGCGGTAGTCCCCGGTCCGCACCCTCCACTCGCCGTCTCCGCCGACCAGCTTCTTCGCGCTCGGAGGACGGGGGTCGGACGCCAGGAGCTCCACGGCGGCCTGAACACGCCGGCGTGCGGCGCCATCGAGCTTGCGGAGCTGTCGGGCTGCAGCGGGGCTCAGCTCGATGCGGTAGCTCATGCCAGGCCCAGGTCCGCCTTGACCTGGTCCCACGGGACGGCGCCCTCGGAGGTCATCTCGCTGCGGGCAGCGCGGGCTGCCTGGATGTCGGCCAGGTCCTCGGCGGCCTCGATGAGGCGGTCGAGGTCGTCGGCATCGATGACGGCCGCGACCCGCTGCCCGCGTCGCGTGAGATAGACGGGGTCGTGGCGCACCCGTGCCTCGTCGACGACATCGGCAAGTCGCGCGCGGGCGTCGCTGACGGTGAGTTCGGTCATGACACCATGGTGCGCCGGAAACGCTGAGATGTACATCGAAGCGCTGCCGCTAGCTGCGCCGGGTCTCCTCGTAGCGCCGCAGCGCCTGTCGCCGCTCCTCTGCGTGGTCCACGACGGGCTCGGGATAGCCGTGCGCGTAGCCGTCGAGGACCTTCCACGGCTCGTGCACGGCCTTGCCGGCGACGTGGGCCAGCTCGGGCACGTAGCGGCGGACGTAGTCGCCCTGCGGGTCCCAGCGCTTGCCCTGCTCGACCGGGTTGAACACCCGGAAGTAGGGGGCGGCGTCGGTGCCGGTGCCCGCCGCCCACTGCCAGCCGTGGTTGTTGGAGGCGAGGTCGCCGTCGACCAGCAGGTCCAGGAAGTGGCGGGCGCCGTGGGGCCACCAGATGTGCAGGTCCTTGACCAGGAAGGACGCCGTGACCATGCGAAGCCGGTTGTGCATCCAGCCTTCGCGTGCGAGCTGGCGCATCCCGGCGTCCACCATGGGATAGCCGGTCCGCCCCGCGCGCCACGCGTCCAGGAGCCCGGCGGCGTCCTCGTCGGTGGCGGGGTCGGCATACGGCATCGACGACAGCTCCCGGCGCAGGTCGCCCCAGGCGGAGTCGGGCCGCTGCCACAGCACGTCCGCGTAGAACTCGCGCCAGCACAGCTCGTTGACATAGCGCTGCGCCGAGTCGCCCTGTGCTGCAGGGTGCCTCGCGAGGTCGTGCAGCAGCGTGCGCGGGTGGATGGTGCCGTGCTTGAGGTGCATCGACATCCGCGAGGTGCCGTCCAGGTCGGGGCGGTCGCGGTCCTCGCCATAGGTCTCGAGCGGGCCGTCGAGGAAGTCCGCCCAGGCCGCCCGCGCCGCGTCCTCGCCGACCGGGTGCATCGGCTCGACGTCCGGCAGGGGGTCGGAGTCCACGTCGGCGTGCCAGTGCAGGTCCGTCGGGACGGGGGCGGGGGCCGGCCAGCCGTGGTCGCGCCAGGCCCGCGAGAACGGCGTGAACACCTTGTACGGCGTGCCCGAGCCGGTCGTGAGGGTGCCGGGGCCGACGGCATACGGGCATCCCCTGGCGACCATCGCCACGTCGGCGGACTCGAGGGCGGCGCGCACCTGCTCGTCCCGGCGCCGGCCGTAGGGCGTGGCCTCGGCCGACACGTGCACCCGACGCGCCCCCACCTCGGCGGCGACGGCCGGCACGACCTGCTCGGGGCGTCCGCGTCGGACCACGAGGGCACCGTCGGTGGCCTCCCGCAGCGCCCGGACCGCGCCGAGATAGGCGTCGCGGCGCGGCCCGCCGGCCCGGTCGAGGGCGGGGTCGACGACCACCAGGGGCAGCACGGAGCCGTCCTCGGTCGCGGCCATCAGGGCGGGGTGGTCGTGCAGCCGCAGGTCGCGGCGCAGCCACAGCACGCTGGTCACGGGGTGGCTCCTCCTTCCGGGGATCCGCCTGAGGTCGTCACGTCCGCCTGGGGTGCGAACCCAGACGGACGTGACGACCTGACGTAGGTCAGGACGGGTCGACCGAGCCGGTGTCGGCCTTGCCGTCCTCGTGGATCTGCTCGGCGAGCTGGTCGACGTCGGCCTCGGCCACGTCCACCCCCGCCTCGTCGAAGCCCTCGCGCAGCTCCTGCGCCACGGTCTGCTCCTCGGCGCCCTCCTGCCAGGACTCGACGCGCTCCACGACGTTGTCGACGGCCTCGTCCTTGGCCGCCTGGACCTCGTTGGGGTTCTCGCTCATCTGTCTCTCCTTGCTGTCTGGATCGGTGGAGCCGCTCGGCCGGTCACGCCGGGCGGGTGAGGCGTGGGACCGTCAGAGGTCGACCGTCTCGTTGTCACCCTCGACGCGCTTGCCCGTCACGGCGGACTTGACCAGGTTGGCGAGCTGGACGACCTTGCTGCCACCGGGCGCGTCCCAGTACTCCGCGGTGTCCCCCGTGACCTCGATCAGGATGTTCTCGGGGTTCTCCGGACCGCCCTCCATCCACGCGCCGGTGAACGTGCCCCACAGCTCCTCGAGCTTGGCGCGGTCGTCGACGACGCGGGCCGTGCCGGACAGGGACACCCACGAGCCGTTGCCGGCATACGCGAGGTTGACCTGCGGGTTGGCCTGCAGGTCGCGGACCTTCTCGGTGTTGCGCTCGGCGATGAACCACACGGTGCCCGTGAAGTCGACGTCCTGCGTCGCCATCGGGCGGGACACCAGGCGGCCGGTCGCGTCGGCCTGGGTCATCATCGCGATGCGGGTGCTCTTGATGATCTCGGCGACCTTGTCGTGCTGCTCGTCGGTCATGGTGCTCTCCTCTTCATCGGTGGTGGTGCTGGTGTGGTCAGGTCCTGGGCCGCCTGGTAGGCAGGGCGGCGCAGCACCCGCACCCAGGTCGGTGGGCGCAGCCCGGCGAGTGGCCGGTCCACCGGCGTGAACCGCAGCGGACGGTCCTCGCCCCACGGCCCGTCGAGCTCGAGCCGGCCGACCCGGTGCCAGCGGTCGTGGGTGCCCGACCAGGACAGGTCGTATGCCGACCGGCCCGCCGGGTCGAGCCGCAGCCACACGGCGCCGCGGGGGCCGAGCTGGGGCAGGAGCGTGGTGAGCGGGCCGCCGTCCTCGCGCAGGTGCGGCCTGAGCAGCCACCGGGTGAGCCCGCCGGTGCCGGTGGACGCGAGGAGGAGGTCGGCGGGGCCGCCGTCGTCGGCCGCCCCCTCGATGCGCACGGCGACGCCCATCACGTCGGGCCCGTGGTGGGCGAGCGACATGGCTCGCGAGCGGCGCACCGTGCAGCGGTGGTGGTCGGGGTGGTCGAGCAGCGGCACGCCGGACCCCGGTGCGTCGGCCGTCACGGTGAGCGTGCCCGTCGCGACGCGCCCGAAAGCATGCAGCGGCTTGTCGCGCCGTGCCACCGCCACCGCGCCCAGTCCCGCGGCGAGGCCCAGCCCGCCGGCGGCTGAGCCGACCAGCCGCAGCACCTGGAGCGCGCGCGGCAAGCGCCGGGCGGTCATGACGAGCCTGGCTGGTGCAGGGCGCGGACGGCGTCGACGGTGTCGGCCTCGGCGGCGGTCTTGTCGTCGCGGTAGCGCAGCACCCGGGCGAACCGCAGGGCCATCCCCGCCGGGTAGCGCCGGGAGGTCTGCACCCCGTCGATCGCGATCTCGACGACCTGCTCAGGGCGCACGTGCACCACGTGCCCGGAGCGGGAGGTCTCGAGCGCGAGGAAGCGCTCGGTCTGCCAGGCCAGCATCTCGTCGGTCATGCCCTTGAAGGTCTTGCCGAGCATGACGAAGCCGCCGGTCTCGGGGTCCCGCGCGCCGAGGTGGATGTTGCTGAGCAGCCCGGAGCGTCGCCCGCTGCCCCACTCCACGGCGAGCACCACCAGGTCGAAGGTGTGCCGCGGCTTGACCTTGATCCATCCGCTGCCACGGCGGCCGGCGGCATACCGGGTCTCGGGGTCCTTGACCACGACCCCCTCGTGCCCGGCGGCGACCAGGTCGGCGAAGAACGCGGTGGCCGCCTCCCCGTCGCCCGTCAGGAGGGAGGGGACGAGGTGGTCGGGGGCGATGCGCCGCAGGGTCGCGTCCCGCTCGTGCTGCGGCTCGTCGACGAGGTCGGTCCCGTCGAGGTGCAGCACGTCGAACAGGTAGGTGGTCAGCGGGGTCCGCTCCCGCAGCGCCTCGACGTCGGCGGAGGAGGCGGTCCGGGCACCGGTGACCTGGAAG
The DNA here is from genome assembly GCF_002479615.1 of Arsenicicoccus sp. UBA7492. Lineage (NCBI taxonomy): Bacteria > Bacillati > Actinomycetota > Actinomycetes > Micrococcales > Intrasporangiaceae > Arsenicicoccus > Arsenicicoccus sp. UBA7492. The sequence continues at coordinate 130,772 of NZ_DLOE01000043.1, forward strand.
GGGTGGGGTCGCCCGTCGGGGCGCAGCGCGATCGCCTCGCCGTCGAGCACGACCCGTCGCACGTCGAGCGAGCGCGCGACCTCGACGACCTCGGGCACGCGGCCGGTGATGTCGTCCAGGCTGCGGGTGTAGACGCGGATGTCGTCGCCGTCCCGGTGCACCTGGATGCGGATGCCGTCGAGCTTGCACTGGACGACCCGCTCGCCGCCGGTCTCGTCGAAGGCCTCGGCGACGCTGGGCGCCGACCCGGCCAGCATGGGCCGCACCGGGCGCCCGACCTCGAGCCCGATCGCGTCGACGGCCTCCGCACCACCCGTGGCGGCGGCCTCGGCCACCGGACCCAGGTGGCCGGCCATCATGGCGCCCCGGCGCACCACGGCCTCGGGGAGGTCGTATGCCGCCGCGACGGCCGCCACGAGGGATCCGTCCTGCGCGCCGTGGCGCAGCTCGCCGACGAGCAGCGCCCGCAGGAACTCCTGCTCGTCGGCGGTCGCCGTCTCGAGCAGCGTGGTGAGGGCCTGCGCGCGGGCGGCCGCGGACCCGGCCCCGGACAGGCCGGCGAGCTGCGTGGCCGCCCGGTCGACGTCCTGCACGGTCAGGCTGGCCTCGGCCGCCGGCGACGGCGGGGTGCTGATCGCGCGGTAGCCGACGCCGACGCGCCCCTGCGGCAGCACGCCGGCGAGGTGCGCGGCCACGACGCCGACCTCCTTGGGCTCGGCGCGACGCAGGACCTCGGCGAGCAGGGTCGTCTTGGCCGTGCGGGACCTCGTCGCGGCCACGGCGTGCGAGGCGGCGACCAGGTCGGCATACGGCAGGGTCATGCGCGGTGGTGCTCGTTGTTGCGGCGGGCGGCGCGCGTGCCGAGGGTGGTGAGGACCTCCACGACGGGGTTGCCGAGGCGGCGTCGCGCCTCGTGGCCGCTGATGGTCTGCCCGTCGCCCGTGCCCGAGGGGAGGATGCGGGACATGAGCCCGAGCGCCCGGACCGTGGTGCTGGGCAGGAGTCCGGCGACGCGGGCGCCGACCTTGCTGAGCGGGGAGAGCAGCGCGACGGGGTCGCCAGCCAGGGTCGCGTCGACCATCTGCTCGGCGGCACGCTCGGCGCTCACCGACAGCAGCGGGAGGGAGGCGCCGGGGGCGAACCAGGCGTACTCCTTGGCCTGGTCCCCGATGAACTGGGCCTGCAGGTGCGAGCCCGTGCGCATGAGGCCGGGGACGAGCGCGGTCGCGGTGACCCCGGTGCCGGCCAGCTCGGCGTGCAGCCCCTCGGTGAAGCCCACCGCCCCGAACTTGGCCGTGCTGTAGGGCAGCAGGTGCGGCACGCTGATCTTGCCGCCGATGGAGGTGACGACGCCGATGCGACCGCGGCGGCGGGCGCGCATCGCCGGGAGCACGGCGAGGGAGAGGTTGATCGGACCCCAGAGCATGACGTCGATCGCCTGCTCGAAGTGGCTGCGGTCGGTGGCCTCGAGCGGCCCGACCTGGATGATCCCGGCGACGTGCATGGCCACCGTGATCGGGCCGACCTCGCGCTCGACCTCGGCGATCATCTGCTCGACGCGCTCGTGGTCGGTGACGTCGCAGACATAGGTGTGCGCGTCGGCGCCCTCGGCCGTCAGCTGCGCGCGGGCGTCGTCGAGCTCGTCCTGGTTACGGGCGCAGATCGCCACGCGGAAGCCGCGGCGGCCCAGCTCGTGGGCCACCAGCAGGCCGAGGCCGCGGGAGGCGCCGGCCACGAGGGCGACCGGCTGCTGCCCGCCCATGAGGTCGCGGGCGGAGTCGGTCGTCGGGGACATGACGGTCTGGGCTGCGCTGCTCATGACCTTCGCCATACCACTTCCACGATGGAACAAACCCCCGACCTACCTCAGGTAGTCACATCCACCCGCCTTCGCCCGCCAGGCGGATGTGTCGAGGGTGGGTCGACGTGTCGAAGGCCGGTCGATGTGCCCCAGGCCGGTCGATGTGTCCCAGACCGGTCGATGTGCGGCCGGTCCGCGGCCTGCTCGTATGGCGGCACCGCCCGTCTGGGCCTGCCGCCGACGTCTCGGCTGCCGTTCCCCGTCTCGGCTGCCGCTCCCCGTCTCGGCTGCCGCTCCCCGTCTCGGCTGCCGCTCCCCGTCTCGGGCTGCCGCACAAGACGGGAGATGGTCGCCGAGACGGAGGACGCACGCCGAGACGGCGGGTGGAGGACGGGCGGAGGACGGGCGGAGTGAGGCAGCGGCCGCGACCGACCGACCGGGCCGGGTCAGGGGTGGGTGAGCTGCTGGAGCAGGTGCCCGAGCCCCTCGCGGGCGCGACCGGGCATGCGACCTGACGTGCGGACGACCGAGGCGCGGGTGCTCGTGACGGGCCAGCCCGCGGCGGCCAGGGCGGCCAGCAGCGCGGTCTCCTCGCCGTGCGCGACGGCCGGGAAGCCGCCGACCGCGAGATAGGCGTCGAGGCGGATGGCGAGGTTCGCGGCATACGCGTGCTCGTGGGTGTCGGGGCCGGTGATGCCGGACCGGACGATGCTGTCGTAGGCCGCCCGCGCCTCGGGCGTCGCCGTCCAGTCGGTCAGCTCGACCATGCCGGCGACCGCCACCGCCGAGCGGGAGACGGCGACGTCGAGGAGGGACCTGACCCAGCCGGCAGGCACGACGGAGTCGGCGTCGGTGCTGAGCAGCCAGGTGCTGCCCGGGGCGAGGGGCCAGCGCTCCAGCGCGGCGCGGACGCCACGGTCGCGGACCTCGCCGACCGTGACGGACGTGGCGTCCTCGACCACGAGGCCGGACAGGGGGCCGTCCGGCCGCAGCGCGACGCGAGCCACGGCCGCCGTGCCGTCGGTGCAGCGGTGGGCGTTGACGACCACCCGCGACGGTCCGGGCCACCCGGCCAGCGCCCGACCGACGGAGGACAGGGCCGCGGGCAGCCGCCGTGCCTCGTCGTGGGCGGGGAGGACGACGAGCAGGGCGGGAGGGGCGGCCAGGTCAGCGGACGAGCCCACCGAGGTAGCCCTGGTCGGCGTCGCGGTTCTGCTGCGCGACGTAGAGGTCGAGGTCCGCCAGCGCCTGCGCCAGGTCGCCGTCGAAGGCCATCCCCGCGGGGCCGGCGAGGACGCGGCACTCCTCGAGCACCGCGCGGGAGGCGGCGGCCACGCCGGCCCGCACCTCGGTCGACAGCTCCTGGCCACGTCCGCCGGCTCCGCGCGCCGGGGATGCCTCGGAGGACGACGCCGAGGACGACGTCGAGGACGACCCGAGGTCTGGCTCCGACGACGCCAGCACTCGACCCGCCGTGTCGAGCAGCGCTGCGGCACAGGCGAGCTCGGTTCGGATGCGGCCCCAGCGCGCGGTCACTGCCGGGGCAGGCGGGGCACCCGCCGTCGCGCGCGCCGTGAGGTCTGCGACGCGTGCCGCGCCACCGGCCCAGACCGCGGCCACGCCGACCCCGCCGGGGAAGAAGCCGGGACGCCCGAGGTAGAAGCCCTCGTCGCCGACCTGCGCGTCCGTGGTCGCCCCGACGCCCTCGACGGGGACGGTCAGGGAGCGGGAGTCGATCATCGCGGGCGTCCGCCACGAGTCCTCGTCGCCCTGCCACGTGCTCACGTCGAGGTCGAGCAGGACGGATCGCTCCTCGTCGAGCCACACCGGCAGCAGGGCGCGCTCGATGAGGCCCACGCCCGACGCGAACCGCAGCGTCCCGTCGAGCACCCAGCCACCGTCCACCGGCGTCGCTCGGACGCCGGTGGCGTGCGAGCGAGAGGCCCAGACGCCGTATGTCGCACCACCGTGAGGCTCTCGTCCCGCCTGCGCGAGGATCCGCACGGCGTCGACGTGCCCCTCGGTGAGGCGGCCCAGGGGGATCGAGGTGCGGCCCACCGCCAGCAGCGCGCGCAGCAGCGCCGGCCAGTCGAGGCAGGCCCAGTCGTGCGAGGCGACGAGGGCGGGCAGCGTCGCGTCGGGCAGCGCGGCGGGGAACGGCGCCAGCGTGCTGAGCGGCTCGTCGGCGGTGGTCACGTGGTCTCCTCGGTGGGGGTGGGCCGGCCGATCCAGTGCCCGGCGACGAAGTCGGTGTCCTCGTGCCGCACCGCGCGCTCCCACCCGGCCGCGGTGAGGCGGGCGTCGAGCTCGGCGGTGACGTCCGCCCCGGACAGGTGGGCGTCGTGCGGGTGGTGCCGCCAGTGGACGGCGACCACCTCAGCTGCGTGATCGGGTGTGTCGCAACCGGACTCGCTCTCGGCAGCGACCAGCATGGCGTCGTAGGTCGCCTGCCGGGAGGCCTCGTCGAGGTAGTACAGGACCTCCGACGCGACGACCAGGTCGCAGGACCCGGCCGGCACGGCACGAGCAGGGAGCGCGCTGACCGAGACGTCGGCGTCCTTGTCGCGCAACAGGTCTCGGGTCAGCTCGACGGCGGTGGGGGCCGCGTCGGTGGCGGTGACTCGGGCGCACCGGGCGGTGAGGGCGAGCGCGAGATCGCCTGTGCCGCAGGCGAGGTCCCAGGCGTGGGCATAGCGCTCGCGGGTGAGCGAGGCGACTACGACCTGGATCTTGCGGCGTTCGTACCAGCTGGCGCGGACGCCGAAGGGGTCCGGGTCCTCGCGGTAGCGATCCTCGAAATCCGTTGCGCCAGAGAGATGCCCGGTCACGATGAGGCCTCCTGGGCGCCGTCGACCCGTCGCCAGGCGCTGCCGTCGTAGGTCGCGAGCCCTCGCTCGGCGAAGGCCCGCAGCCAGCCCTCCATGGGCCACTCGCCCCAGCGCCGGTGGTAGGTCGCGGCGTTGCGCAGGATGTCGTCGAGGTGCTCGACGGGCGGGCTCGAGACCGGGTGGTGCTGGTGATAGGCGTGGGCGCCCCCGACCCACACCAGGTCGACGCCCTCGCGCCGCGCGACCATGCCGAGGTCGGTGTCCTCGCCGCCGTAGCCGTCGTAGTCGGTGCAGAACCCGCCGAGCCGGCGCCACGTGGCGGGGGTGCAGGCGAACGACAGCGACCAGAACAGCCGGTGGTCGCCGCCCCGCACCAGCTCGCCGTCGCCCGGGGCCGGCCGGGCCGCGTGCGGGGAGGTCCAGCGGTCCAGCTGGTCGGGGGCGGGGGAGCCTGCCTCGGCGGGCAGGTAGGTCACCGGTCCGCACAGGAGCGCGTCCCCGAGCCTGCTTGCGGCGGAGGCATATCCGTCCACCAGGTCACGGCCGGGCAGGCAGTCCACGTCGAGCAGCACGACGAGCTCGGCGCCGAGGTCGAGGGCCCGCTGGACACCTGTGTTGCGGGCCCGCGCGAGCGGCAGGTGCCCGGGCGGTGCCGGCACCTCGACGACGTGCACGCCGGCCGCCTCGCCCACCACGTCGGCGATCTGCGGGTCGCCCATGGCGACGACGACGTGCTCGGGCGGGGTCGGGAGGGCCGCGAGGTGGGCGCGCTGCGCGGCCAGGTGCGTATGACGCCCCGCGGCGATCGTCACGACGACCACCCTCATGGCGCGACCGCCCTCATCGCGCGACCACCCCGTCGGCGGCGGCCTGGATGGCCTGGGCGGCCCGGGCGGCGGCGCCGTCGGTGCGCCAGCGCTCCCACGCGGGGTCCAGGGCCATCGCCTCGTCGAGGACGGCGGCCCAGTCGGTCGGCCACGTGTCGCGTACGACGGCGAGGCCGTGCTGCGCGAGCACGCCTGCGGTGGCTCGCTGATCGTCGAACGGCCGGTCCTCGGCGATGACGACGGCCCGGCAGCCCGCGACGGCGACGTCGGCGACGGAGTTCTGCCCGGCGGCGATCACCGCCACGTCCGTCGACACGAGCAGGGGCAGGACGTCGGCGTGCCACTCGCCGAGGGGACCCGCGACCGTCCACTGCCAGCCGGGGGTCGCCGCACGTGCCGCGTCCAGGTCGGCGGGGCCGAGGCGGCTGCCACCCGCGCCGCCGAGCAGGAGCACCCGCCGTGGGCCATCATGACGGGGCGCCGTGGCCGCCGTGGTTGCCGGGGAGGCAGTGGCAGTGGGAGGGGCCGGGAGAGGGCGGCCCGCGTGGCGGGAGATGCCCCCGGCATACGTGACCTTGTCGGCGCGTCGTCGCAGGTAGCCGGGCTGGTAGAGCTCGCCGGGCCACGGCGCGACGATCGCCCGGGCCAGGTCGTGGCCGAGCTCGTGCGGGGCGTCGTCGCGGTCGCCGGGCATGGCCATCACGACGACCGGGATCCCGAGCGTCCGCACGAGCACCGTGACCTCCACCGACACGTCCACGACGACGAGCCGCGGGCGCACGCGCGTCACCCACGAGGCGATCGCGGCCAGGCGCTCGGTGTGGCCGAGGTTGTCGACCGGGGCGTAGTGCAGCCGACCGCCGGGGCTCGCGTCGGTGCGGCCCTCGACGTCGTCCCGCGGCAGCTCGAGCCAGTCGGCCGCCCAGTCCTCCCGGGGCAGCGTGGACAGCACGGTGACGTCCTCGTCCAGGTGTGCGGTGATGGCCCGAGCCCGGTGCAGGTGACCGCGGCCCTGGTGATGGACGTACCAGCCGATCATGCGCCGACCTGCAGCCGGCGCACGACGTCCCGGGCCGACCGCCGGTCGCCCGGGCGGGGAGCGTCGCCGCGGGCCAGCTCGCGATAGACGTCGAGGTAGTCGGCGACCATCCGCTCGACCGACAGGGACGAGCGCGCGTGCTCCCGCACGGTGTGCCGGTCCAGCGCGACGACCCGGGGGAGGGCCGCGGCGAGGGCCTCGACGTCCTCGGGGTCCACCAGCGAGCCGCACTCCGGCGTGGCGACGACCTCGGGGATCCCCCCTCGGCGGAACGCCGCAACAGGCGTGCCGCAGGCCAGGGACTCGGCCACCACGAGACCGAACGGCTCGTCCCAGCACGGCGTCACGAGCGCCGCGGCGCTGGACCCGACGAGGGCGGCGAGGTCGTTGTGGGCCAGGTGCCCGACGTACTGCACGTCCGGGCCGAGGCGTGGCGCGATCTCGCGGGCGAAGTACTCACGGTCGCTGAGCGGGCCCGCGACCCGGAGCGGCATGCCGGCCAGGCGGGCTGCGTCGATCGCGAGGTGCGGGCACTTCTCGGGCACGAGCCGGCCGGACCACACCAGCCAGTCGCCGCCCTCACCGAGCGGCCACTCGTCGAGGTCGACGCCGTTGTGCACGACCCTCGGCCGCTCGGGCAGGACCGACCACGCGTCCGCGGTGAAGCCGCTGACGGCGGCGAACCGGCTGCCGTGCTGCGGGTCGGCGAGCATGACGGCCGACTCGAGCCACGGGGTCGGCGGGGTGTGCAGGGTCGTCAGGATGGGCGTCGGCAGGGCACCCGCCATGGCCACCGGCAGGTGGTGCAGCGAGTGGTTGTGCACCACGTCGACGTCGCCGTAGCGACCCTCGGCGAGCGCGAGCATGACGCCGAGGTAGGCGTGGTGCTCGGCCATGAACTCGGGTGCGGGCATCGAGACGTCACGCGCCGCCGCGGGGGAGGCACGCCACGGTCGCCGGGGGAAGGCCAGGCCCGGCTCGACGCCGTCCGACCCCTCGGCCGCCGCGAGGATCACCTCGTGGCCCAGGTCTCGCAGCCGTCGCACCAGGTGCCACACGTGCGCCTCGAGCCCGCCCGCGAACGGCTCGCGGATGCGGTGGCGGTGCGGGGCGATGACGACGACGCGGAGGCGGGGCTTCACCAGCTGCCCGCGACGACGCGGGTGGCCCCGACGGGGACCCTCGTGGACCCGACCGGGTCCCGCCAGCGGCTCGGACTCCCTGGACCGGGGGATCCGTCGACCACGTCGGGGGGCGAGGTGCCGGCCGTGACCCGCGTGGACCCGGCGCAGGGGTTGTGCAGGGCGGAGGTGAGGGACCTCAGGCCCTCCCGCAGGGAGTGACCGAGGGAGTCGCCGAGGCGCTCCCCGAGCGCGGCGGCCGGACGATCGACCTGCTCGACGCGGCCGACCTGCTCGACGGTCGCGGCGCCAGGCGCCGCACCTGCACCGAGCACCCGGTCGTAGACCTCCTCGTGCACCCGCCGCGCGTGCTCGTCGGCCGACGACCGGCGGGCCAGCCGCTCGGCGGCGTCGCCCCAGGGCACCTGCCACGGCTCACCCCCGGCGCGCGTGCGGTCCGCGACGAGGTGCTGCAGCGCCGTCCCGACCGCCTCGGGCTCGTCGAACTCCGCGTGGAAGCCCACGTCGTCGTGCTGCTCGGCGTAGTGCCCCACCGCGGGCGACAGGCACGAGGCGCCGAGGTCCCAGCACAGCTCCAGCCAGCCGGAGTGCGTGCCGTGGGCATAGGGCAGGACGACCACGTCGGTCCCGGCGATCCACGCGGCCAGGGCGTCGTCGTCCAGCCGCGGGCGCACCCGCAGGTCGACGCACGCCACGGCCGAGGCCAGGCCCTCGACGGCGGCGAGGACGTCCAGCCGGCGGGCGTCGTCGCTGCGCAGCACCTCGTCGTTGACCGTGACGACCAGCGTGCCGCCGAGCTCCCCGACCGTCGCGGCCAGGGGTGCGAGCCAGGAGGTGGGGTCGACGTTGGCGCGGACGGCCCCGAGCGGCACACCCACCCGCAGCCCGCGCTGGCGGTTGCAGCGTGACGTGTCGGAGCGACGGACCCAGGCGTCGTCGGCGATCTGGGGGTGGGGCAGCACGACCGCCTCGCGGCCCCACCGCTCGCGGATCACGGCGGCCACGCCCGGCGTCAGCGTGATGACCTCGGCGGCGGCCGGGACGAGCACCCCGAGCGCGTCGAGGTGGGCCTGCTGGTCGGTCAGGTGCGGGTTGGCGAGGTCGTGCACGGTCGCGACGAGCGGGATGCCGGCCCGCCGGAGCTCCTGCACCCACAGCGTCAGCTGGGCGGTCGTGGAGGACTCGAACCCGAAGTGCACGTGCACCACGTCCACCTCGTCGGCGTGCGCGACCAGCCACACGGGGTCGAGCACCATCGGGGGCCACCACACGCCGTCGCCGGCCGTCCGGCCAGGGGGTGGCGGGTCCTCGAGACGCACCGCTCGGTCGCCGCCCGCGCCGTCCGTGCCGATGGCACGGGGCAGCAGGCGGTCGACATACGGGTGTGCGCTGGGGACGCTCGCGACACGGATCACAGGACGCACCTCGGCCTTCGTCGATCACGCGGTCGGGGCCCACGGTCTCAAGGCTCCACTCACTGGCTTACCTGCGTACGGTTACCCCATGACCAGCGCTTCCATTCGTCCGCGCGTGGACGACAGCGACGGCCGGGTGCGGCACTACGGCGCGTTCTACGGGGTCGACGCCCTGCCCGAGGGGGACGGCCCGCTGGTGGTCGTCCTGGGCAACTGCCAGGCCGAGGCCGTGCGCGTCCTGCTCGACGGATCACCGTCCCGCGGCGTCCGGTCCGTGCGCGTCCCGCCCGTCTTCGAGATGACCGAGGACGACGTGGTGCACCTGGGTCTGCTGCTGGAGCGCACCGACGTGCTCGTGGGGCAGCCGATCAAGGACGACTACCGCGGTATGCCGCTCGGCACCGCCCAGGTCGCGCAGGCGCTGGCACCCGGGGCGCAGGTCGTGCGGATCCCCGTCAGCTTCTACGCCGGGCTCTATCCCTGGCAGGTGCTCGTCCGCACGCCCGAGAGCGGTGACCCGCCCGGCGTTCCGTACCACGACCTGAGGACCGTCCTCGAGGCCGCCGACGGCACGCGGCCACCGGACCGGCTGGACGCCGACGGCATCCGCGAGATCTCTCGCGCGTCCGTCGCGGAGCTGCGCCGCCGCGAGGACGCCGCCGGCACCGTGCGGGTGTCGGACGTGCTGCTCGAGGCCGGCGCCGACGCCTGCCACGTCGTCAACCACCCCGGCAACACCCTGCTCGTGGCCCTCGCCCGGCGGGTGCAGGAGCAGCTGGGCCTCCCCGTGGACGCGCAGGACCCCGGCCGGACCCTGCTGTCCGAGCTCTTCGCGCCGCTGGACCCCCGCGTGGTCGACGCCCTCGACCTGGACGCCGAGCCCCGCACCGGCTGGACCAGGCGCGGCGAGCACGTGCCCGACGACGAGGTCCGCGAGGTCCAGCTGGCCTGGCTGGCCGACCACCCCGACATCGTCCGCCTCACCCTCGAGCGCCACGCCGGCACCGCGCGGCTGCTGGGCCTGAGGTGACTCGGCCCGTCCCTGTGTCTCCGGTGTCTCGCGCGTCTCGCGTGTCTCTGATCCACCTCGTCGTCGGGCCGCCCGAGCACGGCGTGACGCGCTGCGCCCTCGAGCTGCACGGCACGGTCTCCCTGCGCGACCAGCCGGTCGTGCGCGTCCTCGACGGGGTGACGGCAGACCTCGCCGCCGCCCTCGTCGAGGCCGGCCACGGCCCGGGCACCCCGGTCCACGTGCACGTCACCGACCGCCTGCTGGGCCGGTCCGCGCCCGAGGCGGCTGCTCGGCTCGTGCCCGTCGCCGAGCGGTGGCCGTTGACCGTCACCCTGCACGACGTGCCGCAACCCTCGGACGGACCGGGGGCCCACGAGCGCCGGGCCGGGGCGTATGCCGATATCGTCGCCGCCTCCCGGGGCGTCGTCGTGAGCAGCCACCACGAGTCGGCGCTGCTGGACGACGCCCTGCGCCTCGCCGGTCGGCCGGGGCTCGTGACGGCGCGGCCGCGGGTCGTCATACCGCTCCCCATCGACCCGCCGGCCGAACCTCTCCCGCCAGCCGCCCCGACACCCGCCCCGACACCCGGGCCCTCGGACGCGGGCCCGATCGCCCCCGGCCGTCGCGAGGTCGGCGTCCTCGGCTTCCTCTATCCCGGCAAGGGCCACGAGGAGGCGCTCGAGGCGCTCGCCGCCCAGCCCGCCGACGTGGGCCTGGTCTGCCTGGGGCGGCCGTCCCCGGGCCACGAGGACCTGGTGGACGCTCTGCAGACGCGGGCCGCGGAGCTCGGGCGCGACTGCCGCATCACGGGATTCGTGCCCGACGAGGATCTGGTCGAGGCGCTGCGGGCGGTCGCGGTCCCCGTCGCGCCGCACCGCCACCTGTCGGCCTCGGGGTCGATCAACACCTGGCTCACGGCAGGCCGTCGCCCCCTCGTGCCGCGGTCGCGCTACGTCGAGGAGCTGGAGGCGCGCTGTCCCGGCGCCCTGCTCGTCTACGACGACCTCCACGTCGCCGTCGGACAGGCGCTGGAGGACCCCACGCTCACCTGGTTGGGACCCGAGGTCGTGCTCGGGCCCGATCGCGACGAGGCTGCTCGGTCGTACTCCGACACGTTCGCCGACTGGGCGACGCGTCCCGAGATCAGCGTGGTCGTGCCCTACTACGACGACCAGCGCGGGCTCGACCTGCTGCTCGCCGCCCTCGCCCGCCAGACGCTCCCCACCGGGTCGTTCGAGGTGGTCGTGGCCGACGACGGGTCGCCCCAGCCGCCGGTGCTGACCGACCAGCCGTATGCCGTGCGCCTCGTGCGTCAGCCCGACGCGGGGTTCCGGGCCTCGGCGGCCCGGCACCTCGGGGCCACCGGCTCGACCGGGCGAATCCTCGCCTTCCTCGACGGCGACACGCTCCCGACCCCGGACTACCTCGCCCGGCTGGTCGGCGCGGTGCGGTCAGGGGAGGGGCCGTGCGGGACGCTGGCGGTGGGACGGCGTCGGCACACCGACCTGTCGGGGCTGTCGCCTGCCGACGTGGTCGACCGGCTCGGCGCCGGCGCTGTCGGCCGCGGCGCATCCGTGCAGCCCGGGCTGCCGGCGCTGCCGGAGCCGGCGTGGCTCCGCGAGGCCTACGCCGCCAGCGACGACCTGCGCGACGCGGACGACCGGTCCTACCGCTTCGTCATCAGCGCCGTGATGGCCCTGCCGCGCGAGCTCTACGACGCCGCAGGGGGGTTCGACCCGTCGTTCGTGGGCTACGGCGGCGAGGACTGGGACCTCGCGCACCGCTGCTGGCTGGCCGGCGCGGACCTGCGGCACGTCCCCGACGCCGTGGCGTGGCACGACGGACCGGACTTCGCGGGGCGCGACGACGAGGACCGCCGCCGCACCAAGGACCTCGAGACCCTGCGCCTCGCCCGGGTCCTCACCGACCCGCTGGCCCGCGACCCACGCCTGGTCTGGCACTGTCCCCGCGTCGTGGTGCGCCTGCAGGTGGGTGACGCGGGCCCTGCGGCCGTGGCCACGTGCGTGGCGTCGCTCCTGGACGGCACGGACGCCGGCGTGTGGCTCGTGGACGCCGACCTGGATGGGGACTCGAACACTCCATCAGGCGGCGACCAGACCCTGATCACCGATCCGCGCGTCCACCGCGGCGAGCCGTCCCGCGAGGTGCTCCAGCGCTGCCGCGAGCAGGTCGACGTGCTCGTCCCCGTGGAGCTGGACGGCACCCTCACCGAGCTCGTCGACCGGGGGCCGGTCCGCACCGAGCTCGTCGTCGTCCGCCGTACCCGGGACCTCGCCCGCCACCGCGCGCGTCCCCGCTCGCAGACCGGCGCCGGCGGCGATGACGGCATCCCTGCGATGTCGTCGGCCGCGGTCGGCATACGGCCGGTCACCGACCCACCGCCCCTGGAAGCCGCGTGGGGCGGCTGGGCCTGAGCCCAGCCGCCCCACGGACGGTGCCTGTCGCGTCAGCCGCGGCCGGCGGTCACGTCGACAGCGTCGGTCACTTCGACACGGTCGGGTAGCGGTCCCAGACGCGGTGCAGCGTCAGGAGCTCGGCCACCTGGTCGATGATCGCGGCGCCGTCGGCCACCACGACCCCCTTGGCGTCGGCGGGCAGACCCGCCGAGGTGATCGCCTCCGCGGAGACCGCGCCGATCGCCTTGCAGTGGCGGAAGGCCTCGCCGAGCATCAGCGCGATGCGCGGGTCGGTCTGGGTGCCCAGGGCGGCCTGGTCGCCGTTGCGGGCGTCGTACGACGGCACGGCGTCCGGCGCCGGGGCGATCTGCCCGGCCAGGACGATGGCGTCGAACTCCACCGACCGGGCGGTGGCAAAGGTCTTGTCGACCTCGACCGACCCGACCTGGCCGCCGTGCGGGCCGACGACGAAGGGCACCATCGAGGCCTTCTCCACGGCCTTGACCAGGGCCGTGACCGTGGCGTCGTCGCTCTGCTCGTCGCACACGATCCCGACCTTGCGCCCGTCGACGGGGAACGGCTTGCCGACCTGGGACAGGGCGGGGCTGGGCTCCACGTCGGCGACCTTCTCCGTGGCCTCGGGCGCCGGCAGGCCGAGGCCCTTGGCGACCGCGGCGCACAGGTCGGCGTCGATGTTGGCCAGGCACTGCAGCTGGCGCTCCCGGACGACCGGCACCGTGCACTTGCCGAGCTCGAAGGTGTAGGCCGAGACGATGTGGTCCTTCTCGACCGGCGTCATCGAGCGGTAGAACATCCGGGCCTGGGAGTAGTGGTCCGCGAACGACGCCGGGACCGCCCGGACCGTCTGCGAGGCCGCGACGACGGCGGGGTGGTCCACGAAGCCGCCCTGCTCGGCGGGCGCGGGGAAGGGATTGCCCGCGCCGAGGGAGTTGGGGCGGTAGGGCGCGACGCCCGCGTGGACGGCGTGCTGGTGGAATCCGTCCCGCTGGTTGTCGTTGACATCGACGTGCGGGCGGTTGATCGGCAGCTGCTGGAAGTTCGGGCCGCCGAGGCGCGTGATCTGCGTGTCCACGTAGGAGAACAGGCGGGCCTGCAGGAGGGCGTCGTTGACGACGTCGATGCCCGGCACCAGGTGGCCGGGGTTGAACATGACCTGCTCGACCTCGGCGAAGAAGTTCGTCGGGTTGGCGTCCAGGGTCAGCAGGCCGACCGGCTGCACGGGGGCGAGCTCCTCGGGGACCAGCTTGGTGGGGTCGAGCAGGTCGATGCCGGAGAACATCTGGTCCTCGGTGTCGTCGAAGACCTGGACGCCCAGCTCCCACTGCGGGAGGTGACCGCCCTCGATGGCGTCGTACAGGTCGCGGCGCTGGAAGTCGGGGTCGCCGCCCATGATGAGCTGCGCCTCCTCCCAGAGGGTGGAGTGGACGCCGGCCTTGGGCTTCCAGTGCCACTTGACCAACTTGGTCGCGCCCGCCTCGTCGATGACGCGGAAGGTGTGGACGCCGAAGCCCTCCATCGTGCGCAGGGACAGCGGCAGCCCCCGGTCGGACATGTTCCACAGCGTGTGGTGCTGGGCCTCGGTGTGCAGCGACACGAAGTCCCAGAAGGTGTCGTGGGCGCTCGCGGCCTGCGGGATCTCACGGTCCGGCTCGGGCTTGGCCGCGTGGACGATGTCGGGGAACTTGATGCCGTCCTGGATGAAGAAGACGGGGATGTTGTTGCCGACGAGGTCGAAGTTGCCCTCGGAGGTGTAGAACTTCACGGCGAAGCCGCGGGTGTCGCGCGGGGTGTCCGCAGAGCCCCGCGAGCCGAGGACCGTGGAGAAGCGCAGGAAGACCGGCGTCTCGACGCCCTTCTTGAGGAAGGCCGCGCGGGTGATGCTCTCGGCGGAGCCGTAGGCCGTGAAGGTGCCGTGCGCGCCGGTGCCGCGGGCGTGGACCACACGCTCCGGGATGCGCTCGTGGTCGAAGTGCGTGATCTTCTCCCGCAGGTGGTGGTCCTGCAGGAGCGTCGGGCCCCGGTCGCCGGCGCGCAGCGAGTGGTCCGTGTCGGGGACCCGCCGACCCACGGCGGTGGTCAGGTAGTCGCCCTGCTGGGCGCGGGCGTTGGGGTCCTTGCTGGCCTCGGCGCCGGTGGCCGTCCGCATCTCGGGGGCGCGCGTGTCGGGCGTGGGGGGCAGCGGGCCGCGGGGGTCCGTGGGCTCCTCCAGGGGCGGCGTGTAAGAAGTGTCGTGCGACATCGGTCCTCCTTGACGGTCGCCTCCGGGGGACGGGGCGACGTGGTGTGACATGCCTGGCCGGGGGGTGCACGCGTCTTGGCGCCCGGCTCCGTGCTCTCGTACCCGTCGGGGGGCGGGGCTATCCCCGCAGGGCTGTCTGCGGCGGGTCGCCGGTGACAACGGTCCCACGGGTTTGCAGCCGATCCGCCGCGGGTACGTCACCGGGGAGGGCCCCGGCACACCGTCGCTCGGCCCGTAAGCGGAAGGACCACCATCGTGAAGGCATTGACCTGGCAGGGCGTCGAGAAGGTCGCGGTCGAGGAGGTGCCCGACCCCCGGATCGAGCAGCCCACCGACGCCATTGTCCGCGTCACGTCCACCGCCATCTGCGGCTCGGACCTGCACCTCTACCGCGTGCTGGCGCCCTTCCTCCAGCGCGGTGACGTGCTCGGGCACGAGTTCATGGGGATCGTCGAGGAGGTCGGCTCCCAGGCTGGCTCGCTCAGGGTGGGCGACCGGGTCGTCGTGCCGTTCAACATCTCCTGCGGCCACTGCTTCATGTGCTCGATCGGCAAGCAGTCCCAGTGCGAGACCACCCAGGTCAAGGACCAGGACAAGGGAGCGGCGCTGTTCGGCTTCACGAGCATGTATGGCGCCGTCCCCGGCGGCCAGGCGGAGTACGTCCGGGTCCCGCAGGCCCAGTACGGCCCGGTCGTCGTGCCCGAGGAGGGCAGCGACGAGCGCTACCTCTACCTGTCCGACATCCTTCCCACGGCGTGGCAGGCCGCGAAGTACGCCGACATCGAGCCGGGCTCGACCGTCGCGGTCTACGGCCTCGGCCCGGTCGGCCAGCTCGCCACCCGCAGCGCCCTGCAGCTCGGCGCCGGCCGCGTGATCGGCGTCGACCGGGTGGACGAGCGGCTGGCGATGGCGCGCGGCTTCGGCGTCGAGACCGTCGACATGCGCGAGGTGGACGACCCCGCCGAGGCCATCCGCGAGATGACCGGCGGCCGGGGCGCCGACTCGGTCATCGAGGCCGTCGGCATGGAGGCGCACGGCTCCCCGGCCGGCAAGACCGCCTTCGACGTCGTGCCGCGGCTGCCCAAGGCGCTGGCCAAGCCGATGATCGAGACGGTGGGCTTCGACCAGCTCGCGGCGCTGCACGGCAGCTTCGAGGCGGTGCGGCGGGGCGGCACGGTCTCGGTCGTCGGGGTGTATGGCGGGGCGGCCGACCCCATGCCGATGTTGACGATGTTTGACAAGAACCTCACGATCCGGATGGGCCAGTGCAACGTCCGCCGGTGGACCGACGAGCTGCTCGAGCTCGTCCGTCAGGACGGGGACGTGTTCGGCACCGAGACGCTCGCGACCCACCGACTGTCGCTGGACGAGGCGCCCGGCGCCTACGAGACCTTCCAGAAGAAGCAGGACGGCTGCATCAAGGTGGTCCTCAAGCCCGGCGCCTGAGGGCTGACCCGGACGCACGCCGAGGCGGTGCTGACGACCCCCAAGTCCGTCAGCACCGCCTCGCGGTGCGTGTGAGCCTCCCCCTCGTCCGCTCACACACCTTGCAGACGTAGCGTCGGTCGTAGAGGTTGCCCAAAGCCAGGGGCTTTCTCGCTCATTCCCCCAGGTGGCCTACCTGCACGCGCGAGGCGTTATCCAAGCGTGACAGCGTGGGGGAGGCGGAGGTTCCGGCATACGGGATGGTGGTCCGCCTGACGAGAGGCGCGCGCCATGGTGAGCCCATGACCACCGCGCTGCCCGTCGTCTCCGCCGCCGCCGTCGAGGCAGCGGCCGCACGGCTCGCGGGCGTCGTCCGGACCACGGAGCTGCAGCGCAACGAGCGGCTGAGCGACCGCACCGGCGCGGAAGTCTGGCTCAAGCGCGAGGACCTGCAGCCCGTGCGGTCCTACAAGCTGCGCGGGGCCTACAACCTCGTGTCGCAGCTCGACGCCGCGCAGCGGGCCGCCGGGGTCATCTGCGCGAGCGCCGGCAACCACGGTCAGGGCGTCGCCTTCGCGTGCCGCCGGCTCGGCATCCGGGCCAGGATCTTCGTCCCCAGCACCACGCCCCGGCAGAAGCGCGACCGGATGCTCGCCCTCGGCGGCGACGCGGTCGAGCTGGTCGTCACGGGCGACACCTACGACGAGGCGGCGGGTGCGGCGGCGGTCGAGGCCACGGTCACGGGGGCGACCCTGGTGCCGGCGTTCGACGACCCGCGGACCCTCGTCGGCCAGGGCACCGTCGTGCCCGAGATCGTCGCGCAGCTGGGGCACGCCCCCGACGTGCTGGTCGTGCCGGTGGGTGGCGGCGGCATGCTCGCGGGCTGCCTGACCTGGGTCGCCGAGCACGCGCCGTCGACGCGCGTCGTCGGCGTCGAGCCCTCCGGTGCCGCGTGCCTCGCCGCGGCCCTCTCGGCCGGCGAGCCGATCGCCCTGCCCGCCATCGACTCCTTCGTGGACGGCGCGGCCGTGCGCCGGGCGGGGGACGTCACCTATCCGATCGCGCGCGACGCCGTCGAGGCCGGCCGCGCCGAGCTCGTGCAGGTGCCCGAGGGCAAGATCTGCACCGAGATGCTCGACCTCTACCAGGTCGACGGGATCATCGCCGAGCCCGCCGGGGCGCTCGCGGCGGCGGCGCTCGGTGGGGGTGACCGCGAGGAGATCGTCCACGTGGAGCCGGGCTCGTCGGTGGTGGTGATCGTGTCGGGCGGCAACAACGACGTCTCGCGCTACAGCGAGATCGTGGAGCGCTCCCTGGTGTACGAGGGCCGCAAGCACTACTTCCTGGTGAACTTCCCGCAGGAGCCGGGCGCCCTGCGGCGTTTCCTCGACGAGGTGCTCGGGCCCGACGACGACATCGCGCTGTTCGAGTACGTCAAGCGCTCCAACCGCGAGATCGGTCCTGCGCTGGTGGGCATCGAGCTCGGGCGGCCGTCGGACCTCGGCGGGCTGCTGCAACGCTTGGAGGAGAGCCCGATCCGGGTGGAGCGCGTCGACCCCGACAGCCCCTTTTACCGCTTCCTCGTCTGACCCACCGGGGGTAGGGGCATCAGCCGGGCCTCGTTCGCCAGGCTGATGATCCCGCCGGGGGTAGGGGCATCGGCCGGGCTTCGTTCGCCAGGCTGATGATCCGGCCCCCGGTAGGTCTGCGCCGTCCGTCTGGGGGTGCGTCTCCCGTCTCGACCAGCGGCTCCGGTCTCCGGCTGCAGCTCGAGACGGGGAGCGCCGCCGGAGACGGAGTGCGGCCACGCAGACCGGGGCAGTCGCCGAGACGGGATCGTGGCGGACGTGCTCGTATGCCGGACCGCGCGCCCTCACGCCGACCACCGCCAGGCGGCGGGCGCTCCCGGCATACCGCTCGGCCCGGCATCGCCCTGGCGGCCAACCCTGCAGGCGGGCGCTACCCGAGAGAGGTCGCGAGCGCGTCGACGCGCTCGCGGAAGCCTTGCAGCGTCGCCACGCTCGCGTCGAACGCCGCCTGCTCCTCCTCGTCCAGGTCCAGCTCGACGACGTGCTTGGCGCCGCCGCGGCTCAGGATCGCGGGGACGCCGACGCAGACGTCCTCGTGGCCGTACTCGCCACGCAGGAGCGTGCTGACGGGCAGGGTGGACTTCTCGTTCTTGAGGATGGCGCGGGTGATGCGGGCCAGGGACATCCCGATGCCATAGCTGGTCGAGCCCTTGGCGTCGATGATCTGGTAGGCCGCGTCCCGGGTGCGCTGGAAGATCGCGTCGAGCTCGTCGCGAAGCCCCGGGTCGGCGGCGATCCGCTTGCTGATCGAGCGGCCGGCGACCGAGGCCGCGCTCCAGGCGGGGAGCTCGGAGTCGCCGTGCTCGCCGATGATCAGGGCGTGCACGTTGGACGTGCTCACCTCGAAGAACTCGCCGAGGTGGTAGCGCAGCCGCGCGGTGTCCAGCGTCGTGCCCGAGCCGATGACCTGCTCGGGCGGCAGGCCGCTGAACCGCCAGGTGGCATAGGTCAGCACGTCCACCGGGTTGGTCGCAACGAGATAGATCCCGTCGAAGCCGGACGCGGTCACGCGCTGCACGATCTCGCGAAAGATCCGCAGGTTGATGTCGGCGATGTCGAGCCGCGTCTCGCCGGGCTTCTGGGCGGCGCCGGCGCAGATCACGACCATCGCGGCGTCCTGGCAGTCGGCATAGCTGCCGAAGCTCACCTGCACCGGGCTCGGGGCCCAGGCCTCGCCGTGGTTGAGGTCGAGGACGTCGGCGCGCGACTTGGCTTCGTTGAGGTCGATGAGCACGAGCTCCTCGCAGATCCCCTGGTTGACCAGGGCATAGGCGTAGGCCATGCCGACGGCGCCCGTGCCGACGAGGACGATCTTGTTGGGGACGTACTTCATCGTGGGCTCCCAGGTCGAGGTCGGTGCGACCTCAGCCTAGGGCGGATGGTCCGTGGTCGCGCAGCCTGCTCGGATCCCCGCCACGCCCGGTGGTCGTGCCGTGCCGGCCGTATGCCGGGCGCTCGCGCGTGGGGGTCGCGCCCGTCCGATCTGGGACGATGGGTCCACGATGACGCTCACCGACCTGCTCCCGCCCCCTGCCGACCGCACCGCCGACGCCTACGACGCGGACGCGGTCTACTCGACCTTCGTCGACTGGACGCTGGAGCGGGGGATCGAGCTGTACCCCGCGCAGGACGAGGCACTGCTGGAGCTGGCGACGGGGGCCAACGTCATCCTGGCGACGCCGACGGGGTCGGGGAAGTCCATGGTGGCGCTGGGCGCTCACCTCATGGCCCTGGCCCAGGGCGTGCGCACCTACTACACAGCGCCGATCAAGGCCCTGGTGAGCGAGAAGTTCTTCGCCCTGTGCGACGCCTTCGGCGCCGAGAACGTCGGCATGATGACCGGTGACGCGGCGGTCAACTCGCACGCCCCGATCATCTGCTGCACGGCCGAGGTGCTCGCCAACATCGCTCTGCGCCAAGGGGATCGGGCCGACATCGGTCAGGTCGTGATGGACGAGTTCCACTTCTACAGCGAGCCAGAGCGCGGCTGGGCGTGGCAGGTGCCGCTGCTGACCCTGCCCCAGGCGCAGTTCCTGCTGATGAGCGCGACGCTCGGCGACACGTCCTTCTTCGAGGAGGACCTGGCCCGCCGCACGGGCCGCGACATCGCCGTCGTCTCGAGCGCCACGCGGCCGATCCCGTTGTCCTACAAGTGGGTCCTGACCCCGGTGCACGAGACGATCGAGGACCTGCTGCTGGCCAAGGAGGCGCCGGTCTACGTCGTGCACTTCACCCAGGCGGCGGCCCTCGAGCGGGCCCAGGCGCTCATGTCGGTCAACATGTGCACCAAGGAGGAGAAGCAGGCGATCGCTGCGGAGCTCAAGGGTTTTCGCTTCGCCAAGGGCTTCGGGGCGACGCTGCAGCGCCTCGTCCGCCATGGCATCGGCGTGCACCACGCCGGCATGCTCCCCAAGTACCGCCGCCTCGTCGAGACCCTGGCGCAGCAAGGACTCCTCAAGGTCATCTGCGGCACCGACACCCTGGGCGTCGGCATCAACGTCCCGATCCGGACGGTGCTCATGACCGGCCTGACCAAGTTCGACGGCACGCGTCAGCGGCCGCTCAAGGCGCGCGAGTTCCACCAGATCGCGGGGCGGGCCGGGCGAGCGGGCTACGACACGGCGGGCACCGTCGTCGTCCAGGCGCCGGACCACGTGATCGACAACCACCGCGCCCTGCTCAAGGCCGGCGACGACCCCAAGAAGCAGCGAAAGGTCCAGCGCAAGAAGGCTCCTGAGGGTCAGGTCAGCTGGACCGAGGACCAGTTCGAGCGCATCACCGCCGCCGAGCCGGAGGCGCTCCAGTCCCGCATGCAGGTCACGCACTCCATGCTGCTCAACGTGATCCAGCGTGAGGGCGACCCCTTCCCCGTCATACGGGACCTGCTGCGGGACAACCACGAGGACGACCGACGACGGGCTCGCCTGCAGCGCAGGGCGATCGAGATCTATCGCTCGCTGCGCGACGCGGGCGTCGTGGCCCAGCTCGACGAGCCCGACGAGACCGGTCGCCAGGTGGTGCTGACCGACGACCTGCAGCGCGGGTTCGCCCTCAACCAGCCGCTGTCGACCTTCGCGCTGGCGGCGTTCGAGCTGCTGGACCCCGAGAGCCCGACCTATGCGCTGGACGTTCTGTCGATCATCGAGGCCACCCTGGACGACCCCCGCGGCGTGCTCATGGCCCAGCAGTTCAAGGCGCGTGGCGAGGCCGTCGCCGAGATGAAGATGGACGGCATCGAGTACGACGAGCGCATGGAGCTGCTGGAGGAGGTCACCTGGCCCAAGCCGCTCGAGGAGCTGCTGCTGGCCGCCCTGGAGACCTATCGCCGCTCGCACCCGTGGATCAGCGAGGACGACCTGTCGCCCAAGACCGTCGTCCGCGATCTCTACGAACGCGCCATGACCTTCGGCGAGTTCGTCGCCTTCTACAACCTCGCCCGCGGCGAGGGCATGGTGCTGCGCTACCTCTCCGACGCCTACAAGGCGCTGCGCCAGACCGTCCCCGCGAGCTATCGCACGGTCGAGCTCGAGGACCTGATCGAGTGGCTCGGCGAGGTCGTGCGCCAGACCGACTCCTCGCTGCTGGAGGAGTGGGAGCAGCTCACGAGCGGCGAGGACGAGCCGCTGTCGCAGGCTGCCCTCGACGCCCTCTCGACGCCCTTGCCCGGTGGCGCTCGGCCCCTGTCCGCCAACGAGCGCGCGCTGCGAGTCATGGTGCGCACCGCCATGTTCCGCAAGGTCGAGCTCCTGGCGCTGCGCCGCTGGAACGACCTCGGCGAGCTCGACGCGGCGGCCTACGCCGTGGCCAAGCAGGCCCGCGCCGACGCCGACCTCGACCCCGTCGACGTCGAGCCCATGGACGCCGAGCTCTGGCAGGAGGCGATCGAGGACCTGTATGCCGAGTACGACGCGATCGGCACGGGGCCCGACGCCCGTGGTCCGGCCCTGCTGATGGTGACCAAGGAGCCGGGGCGCTGGCTCGTCGACCAGATCCTCGACGACCCCGAGGGCGACCACGACTGGCGGATCCAGGCCGAGGTCGACCTCGACGCGACCGACGAGACCGGCGAGCTGGTCCTGATCACCACCAACCTCGACAAGACCTGACCCGGCTGCGGGTGGGCGCCGGCGCCGGTGACGGTGACCCTGGACGGGGGCGGGCGCAACTTCGCCATACGGCCGGATCCTTGGGAGACTGGACCGGCCGCACCGGCGCGGATCCCCATCACCACACCACCAGCTCCCAGGGAGTGCACCCCTCCATGACCGTGACGGCGACCTACCGCCTGCAGATGCACCACGAGTTCACGTTCGACGACGCCGCGGCGCGCGTCCCCTACCTCGCGGACCTCGGCATCTCCCACCTCTACCTGTCGCCGATCCTGCGCGCGGTCACGGGCAGCCAGCACGGCTACGACGTGCAGGACCACTCCGAGCTGAGCCAGGACCTGGGCGGGCTCGAGGGCTTCGAGCGGCTCGCGGCGGTGGCGCACGAGCACGGCCTGGGCATCGTGGTCGACGTCGTCCCCAACCACATGGCGCTGGTCGCCCCGGAGAACCTCAACCGGCCGCTGTGGCAGGTGCTCAAGGACGGTCGTGACGCGCCGACCGCCCACTGGTTCGACATCGACTGGAAGTCCGGCGGCGGGCGGCTCGGCCTGCCGATCCTCGGCGACACGCTGGTCAGCACCATCCAGGCCGGCGACCTCACCATCGACGAGCTCGAGGACGGCCAGCCGGTCATCCGCTACTTCGAGCACGTCTTCCCGATCGCCGTCGGCACCGAGAGCAACGACGTCGAGGCTGTGCTCGCGCGCCAGCACTACCAGCTCGCGTCCTGGCGGCAGAAGGAGTCGATCCTCAACTACCGCCGCTTCTTCGACGTCGACGAGCTCATCGCCGTCCGCGTCGAGGAGGACGACGTCTTCGACGAGACGCACGCGCTGCTGCTCGACCTCAACCACCGCGGCCTGATCGACGGCTTCCGCATCGACCACCCGGACGGCCTGGCCGACCCGGCGGGCTACCTCGACCGACTGCGCACGCGGTCCCGCGAGGACACGATCATCTGGGTCGAAAAGATCCTGGAGGGCCACGAGCGCCTGCCGCGCGACTGGGCCTGCGACGGCACGACCGGCTACGACGCGATGCTCGCGGTCCAGACCGCGCTGGTCGACCCGGCGTCCGAGCCCGAGCTGACCGCCCAGTGGGAGGCCTGCGGCGGCCGCCTCGACGTCGAGCGCGACGTCACCAAGGCCAAGCGCCAGGTCGTCGAGGAGCTGCTCGGCCCCGAGGTCGAGCGGCTCGTCCGCCGCGCCCGCGAGGCCCTGCCCGAGGCGGACCCGACCCGGCTGCAGCTCGCCGTGGTGGAGCTGCTCGTCGCCGGCGAGGTCTACCGCGCCTACATCCAGCCCGACCAGCGTCTCTCGCCCCTGGCCCGTCGCCGGCTGCAGGTGGCGTATGACGGAGCCGTGGCCGCCCGCCCCGACCTGGAGGCCGAGCTCGCGCAGCTGCACGAGCTGGCGACCGCCGAGGAGGCCGACGCCAACGCGGTCGACTTCGCGGTGCGTCTGCAGCAGACGTGGGGACCGGTGATGGCCAAGGGGATCGAGGACACCACCTTCTACCGCTGGCACCGCCTCATCGCCCTCAACGAGGTCGGCGGCGACCCCGGCGCGCTCGAGACCGCCTCGCCCGCGGCGCTGCACGAGTGGGCGCTGCACCAGCGGCGCTACTGGCCGCTCGGGATGACCACGCTGTCGACCCACGACACCAAGCGCAGCGAGGACACCCGCGCCTTCGTCCTGGCCATCGCGGGCGACCCGGTCGCGTGGAAGGAGCTGTCGATGCGCTTCCGGTCGGCGGCGACCGAGCTCGGCATCGACAAGCCCACGGCCCATCTCATCTGGCAGACCATCGCCGGCGTCGGCCTCATCGACCCCGAGCGGCTCAACGGCTACCTGCTCAAGGCGGTCCGCGAGGCCAAGCAGCACACCGCCTGGGTCGACGGCGACGAGGACTACGAGGCACGCGTCCTGGAGTTCGCGGACAAGGCCCTGCGGGCGGGGGAGCGGCACGACGCCCTCGTCTCGCTGTGGGACAGCCACGCCGAGTCCATCCGCGCCCTCGTCCTCGGCGCCAAGCTCCTGCAGCTGACCATGCCCGGCGTCCCCGACGTCTACCAGGGCTGCGAGACCGTCAACCGGTCCCTCGTCGACCCCGACAACCGCCGGCCGGTCGACTACGACGGCCTGGAGCAGAGCCTCGCGCGGCTCGACGCGGGAGCCCCCGCCGACACCCTCGCCGCCGAGAAGCTCCTCGTGTCCTCCGCCGCGCTGCGCCTGCGCCGCGAGCGGCCGGACGCGTTCGGCGTGGCCGGCCTCTACGTCCCGCTGACCACGACCACCGAGCACGCGATCGGCTTCATCCGGGCCGCGTCCGTCGCGACGATCGTGACCCGCGCACCGCACCGTCTCGCCCGCGAGGGCGGCTTCGGCGACGCCCGGGTCGTGCTGCCGACCGGGACGTGGACCGACCGGCTCACGGGCCGCGAGATCACCGTGCCCGCGACGGGCGAGGTCCTCGTGGCCGACGTGCTGACCGAGCGGCCGGTCGCCCTGCTGGTCCGCTCCTGACGCCCACCTCACCTCACCTCCCCGACACCCCCGCCTCACCCCCGAAAGGCACCGTTGTGACGTCATACACGCTCTGGGCCCCCGCGGCCACCGACCTCGTCGAGGTCGCCGTCGAGGACCAGCGCCTGCCCATGACCAGGGGCGAGGGCGGCTGGTGGCACCTCGAGACGGACGCCGTCGCGGCCGACGCCCCCTACGGCTACTGCCTCGACGGTGGCGACCCGCGCCCGGACCCGCGGGGCCGCCGTCTCGTCGACGGCCCGCACGGCCTCACCACCCCCTACGACCCGACGACCTTCGCCTGGACCGACCAGGACTGGGCCGGGCAGCCCCTCGAGGGCTCGGTGATCTACGAGCTGCACGTCGGCACGTTCACCCCCGAGGGCACCTTCGACGCGGCGATCGGGCGCCTCGACCACCTGGTCGACCTCGGCGTCACCACCGTCGAGCTGATGCCCGTGGCGTCCTTCCCCGGCGTGCACAACTGGGGCTACGACGGGGTGGCGCTCTTCGCCGTTCACGAGCCGTATGGCGGCCCGGCGGGCCTCCAGCGCTTCGTCGACGCGGCGCACGGCAAGGGCCTCGCCGTCGCGCTCGACGTCGTCTACAACCACTTCGGGCCGGACGGCAACTACCTGCGCGAGTTCGGGCCGTACTTCACCGAGGCGCACCACACGCCCTGGGGAGCCGCGGTCAACCTCGACGGACCGGGCAGCGACGAGGTGCGCCGCTACCTGCTCGACAACGTCTCGACCTGGCTGCGCGACTTCCACGTCGACGCGCTGCGCCTCGACGCCGTGCACGCGCTGATCGACGACCGGGCGCTGCCGATCCTGGAGGAGATGGCGCGGACCGCCGACGAGCTCTCGGCCGAGGTGGGTCGCCCGCTCACCCTCATCGCCGAGGACGACCGCAACGACGCCCGCACGACGACGCCGCGCGGCGAGGGGGCGGTCGCGGCCGGCATCGGCATCCACGGCCAGTGGACCGACGACATCCACCACGCCCTGCACGTCGCCCTGACCGGCGAGACCGACGGCTACTACGCCGACTTCGCGTCCCCGGACGCCCTGCCCAAGGTCTTCACCGGCGCGTTCTACCACGACGGCAGCTACTCGACCTTCCGCGGGCGCGTGCACGGGCGACCGATCGACCGCGCGACCGTGCCCGGGTGGCGCTTCGTCGCGTCGCTGCAGACCCACGACCAGGTCGGCAACCGGGCCGTCGGCGACCGCCTGTCCATGGGCACCGACCCGGGACGCCTCGCCGCCGGCGCCGCGCTGCTGCTCACCTCGCCGTTCACGCCCATGCTGTTCATGGGCGAGGAGTGGGCTGCGAGCACCCCCTGGCAGTACTTCACCGACCACCAGGACGAGACGCTCGTCGAGGCCATCCGCAACGGCCGCGCCGCCGAGTTCGCCTCGCACGGCTGGGGCGCCGACGAGGTCCCCGACCCGCAGGCCGCCGGCACCGTCGAGGCCTCCCGCCTCGACTGGACCAAGCTCGACCAGGGCATCCACGCCCGCATGCTCGACTGGTACCGCACGCTGCTGCGCCTGCGCCGCGACGTCCCCGACCTGCGCTCCGCCGCCATGGACCAGGTGTCGCTCGACTGGGACGCCCAGGGCCGCACGGCCGTGCTGCACCGCGGCGCCCACCGCGTCGTCGCCCACCTCGGGGACGGCCCGCTGGACGTCCCCCTCGACGGCGGCCGGGTCGTCGCCTCGTGGAATGACGCCGTTCACGCGTCTGCCGCTGACACTGCCGGTTCCGGTGGGACCGAAGGGGTCGTCCACCTCGACGGACCGGGTGCCCTCGTGATCGGCCCCCGATGACCGACCGGCGCACGCCTCCTCGCCGCCCGGCGTTCTACTCGCCGGAGGCGATGGAGGCCTACGGCGGGCAGCTGCCCGACCCCGCCGTCGTGTCCGAGATCGCCCACGAGACGGCCCAGGTGCTGGTGCACACGGGTCGTGCCTCGGAGGACCCCGAGGTCACGGCCCGCCTCGTCACCCTGGTCGAGGACATCGGCCTCAGCACCCTGGCCGAGCTGTGGGCGCAGCTCCCGGCGCGCTCCCTGCCCGGCGCCCTGTGGCGGCTCTACGCCCTGCGCGAGTGGGTGCGCCGCGACCCCGAGGGGGCCTCGTCGGACTACCAGGCCGGTATGCCGCACGCCGTGGTCCTGCACGCCGTCGCGGGCGCGGCCGAGCCGCCCGGACCCGACGAGATCCGCGGCCTCGCCGACGCGATCCTCACCGGCGTCTACGACGGCGAGCTCGACGTGGCGCTGGAGCGCGCCGGCGCCTTCTGCCGGGTCGTCGCCTCGGGCCGTGCCCACCGCAGCGACGCGGTGGCCGTGACGTCGCCGGCGGAGTGGCTCCGCTCGGCCGGGTCGATCCTGGCGACGGGGGAGGACCTCGAGTCCTGCGCCCGGCTCTGGCGAGCCGGCGACCTGACCTGACCCGCACCCCCCGCCCACCCCAGGATCGTGAGTGTTTCGTCCCCCTTCTTGGACCGAACCCTCACGATGTTGGCGTGCTGCTGGGGCACGGGCACGGGCGC
Organism: Arsenicicoccus sp. UBA7492; assembly: GCF_002479615.1. Lineage (NCBI taxonomy): Bacteria > Bacillati > Actinomycetota > Actinomycetes > Micrococcales > Intrasporangiaceae > Arsenicicoccus > Arsenicicoccus sp. UBA7492. Next base: position 157,723 of record NZ_DLOE01000043.1, read on the forward strand.
AGGCACGGACTGGCGGATCGCTGGATGTGCGCGCTCCGGGGGCCCCTCGTTACAATGGAAGGGCGCCGGGCCGCGGTAGCCCCGGGTCCCAAATTCAGCCGCTACGAGCGGCCACGTGCCGAGAGGCGCTCCCGGCCCGGCGTACTCACTCCTCCAACGTCTGCCCCGACGCCGCCCGTCAGGCGATGATGGCTGCGGCCATCGCGAGCGGCAGCGACACGATGGACGCGATGGTCGTCACGGTGGTCATGGTCTTGAGGCTTCCCTGGGTCGACAGCCCCAGCAGGGACTTGAACATCCAGAAGAAGTTGCTGTTGACCTGCAGCGCGAACAACGACCCCGAGGCGATGGCCAGGCCGATCACCACGGGCTCGACCTGGATCGACCCGAGGATGGGTGCGATGATCCCGGCCGCCGTGATCGCCGCCACCGACACCGATCCGATGGCCAGGTGCAGGACCGCCGCGATGACCCAGGCCAGCAGGATGCTGAGGATCACGGGCGCGGACTCGTTGACCGAGAAGAGCCCGCCGAGCACCTTGGCCAGGCCCGTGGCCTTGATGACCGCGCCGAGGGAGCCACCGATGCCGGTGACCAGGAGGATCTCACCCGTGGTGTGGAGGCCGTCGGCGAAGGCGTCGTTGGTCTGGGTCGTCCCGATGAACCGCCGCGCCATCACGTAGGCCCCGACGAGACCGAGGAACAGCGCGACGTTCGCGTCGCCGATGAACGCGATGACGTCGTTGGAGAAGTCCAGCAGCTCGGCGAACGCTCCGAAGGCGATCATCAGCAGCGGCACGATGATCGGCAGCAGCGACAGGAGCAGGGAGGGGCGGCGGTCGGCCGCGACGTGGTCGTCGGCCTGCTCGGACTCGGTGAGCGCCTCGGACTCCTCCTCGTCCCGGTCGGCCTTCCACCAGCCCATCGCGAGCATCCGGCCGAACACCCAGACCGTGATCAGCGCCGTCAGCGGTCCGATGACGATGCCGTAGAGCAGGTAGGTGCCGAGCGGGACCTTGAGCAGGCCGGCGATGGAGATCGCCGCGAGTCCGGGGATCACGAAGACGTAGCCGCAGAAGATGCCCGTGCCCAGCGCGCCGGCCAGGAACGGAAGCCCCCTCTTGCCGATGAACGGCGCCGACGAGCGGGCCACGGGGGCGGCGAGGACCACCTGCACGTCGACGTAGATCGAGGGGAAGATCGTCGCGAGCGCCATGGCCAGGGCATACGGCAGCTTCCCGGGTGGGACCACGCGGACCAGCGCCTCGACCATGGTCTTGAAGGCCCCCATCGCGTGCAGCAGGGCGCCCATCAGCACCCCGAAGCCGATGAGCAGACCGATCTTGGCCATGATGTCGCCGAAACCGCCCGTGATGGCGTCGACCGTCTTGCCGAAGCCGATGCCCGACGCGAGGCCGAGATAGAGGGATGCCAGGACCAGCGAGATGATCGGGTCCACCTTGAACCTGATGATCAGCAGGATCACCAGGACGATGGCGATGGTGGTGTGGAGGACGATCAGCATTGGTCAGCCCCTTGGCTCCGGCGCGTGGGAGTCCAGGATGGCACCCACGCCGCGGTTCGGCTCGTCGGGGGTCGTGCCCGTCTGGTCGTATGGCGAAGGCCGCCACCCACGCGGGTAGCGGCCTTCGCCATACGAGCTGTGATCAGGCGGTGCCCTCGAAGGCGCCCGCCGGGAACAGGCTTCGCAGCTGCGCCTCGTCGCCGCAGCCGGTCAGGGCGTGCAGCTCGGCATCCTTGCGGGCGCTGCCCCTGGACCGCCGCCCGGGACCGTGCCATCGGCACTCGAGGCACTCGCCGTGGCAGAAGCTGCCGTTCTCGATCACGTGCCAGGTCGGCTCGTGCGAGGGATCTCGCGGCTCCGTCTCGATGATCGGTGCAAGGTCAGATGCCGCGGTGGTTTCACGACGGGAGGCCCAACGGGCGGTGAGGCTCATGATCCGAGGATGCCTTACGTACCCGCCAGTAGCCAAGGGGGCCAGGAGTCCGCTCCAATGCCCTAACCGATTGCTGCGCAACCACCCCGGAACGTGACGAAGGGGGCGGATGCTGCCGCATCCGCCCCCTTCGTGCCTCGCTCCCGCTGTCACTCACCCGCGCCCATTGGGTTCGTTCCACGCCGCGCTCCGGGCCTCCTCGCAAGCTCGTCGGGTCCTCACGCGGCTGTCACTCACCCGAGCCCATTG